>CBHTTJ010000005.1:0-53172 GCA_966095605.1 uncultured bacterium
GCCAATTCCACGATCGATATTGTCGTCTCAGCCGTGAATAACGGCGGCGAGTCGGCCGTGTCGGAAGTGATTACGGTCAAGACACGTTAAACCTCGGTAGGAGCGCGTTCCATCCGACGTTCCATCCGCGTCCCTGACTCTGCCAACAAAGTTCGTTAAAGCAAATCGTTGGGATCGCTTACGCGGACAGATCCTTGGCTTGGGAAATGATCCGCCTCTAGAGAATCCAAGCTATTCCAAATAACTAATCCTTCGTTCCGTGTCGCTGAGTTGGTCGATTTTTAGGTGGAGAAACTGTTTGCCCAGGTTTGCTGTGGTAGGGTCTTTTTCGACGAGCCAACGTTCGATCCATTCGATAACGGCGACTCCCCTTGTTTGATAGAGATATTCTTCGAGGCCTGCTCCGATGATTTGTTGGCGCGTCTCAAGGCGGTATAGGTCGAGGTGAAAGAGAGGAAGGCGGCCGGTGTAGTATTCGTTGACGAGGGCGAAGGTGGGGGAACTGATTTTTTCTCCGATGCCAAGGCCGAGCGCGACGCCTTTTACTAAAACAGTTTTGCCTGCTCCAAGATCGCCACTTAAACCAATCACAAGGCCGGGTTGGGCTTCGCGGCCGAGGGTTTCGCCAAGAGCCCGGGTTTCGGCAATGTTGTGGGTGACGACGGACTTCATGCGAAGTGTTCGTACCCTTTGGCCTTCAATTCGCGCACGCCGCGCTCGTCGCGGAGTTTCAATCCCTGGCCTGCAATGACTTTACCGATGCAGCTGAGTTTTGTTTTCGGAAACTTTTCTTTCCAGGCATCCAAAAGCGGTACGGCGGATTTACTGGGGACGGTGAAGAGGAGTTCGAAGTCTTCGCCGTCGGTGAGGGCGGCGAGCAACGGGGGTTTGGCCGAGGACTCGGCGCGGGCCTGGAGTTTGGCGGCGCGGCTGACGGGGATGGCGGTGGCGAGGATCTCGGCGCCGACGTGGCTCGCGTGCAGGATGTGGCGAAGGTCGCTAGCAAGGCCGTCGCTGAGATCAATCATGGCGTGGGGCTTGAATTGGGCGGCGAGCCAATGGGCTTCTTCAAGGCGTGGTTCGAAGTCGAGGTGTCGACCGGCAATGGAGCCGCCGAGTTCGCCCGTGACGAAGATGGCGTCGCCGGCTTTGGCGCCGGAGCGGAGAATGCAGTGATCTTTGGCGACGAGGCCGAGGAGAGAAATGGAGATGAGGATGCGGTCGGGGTTGGTGGTGGTTTCGCCGCCGACGATGGCGACGTTGAATTTTTGCGCAACTTCGTTCATCCCGGCGTAAATGCGTTTGATGGTGTCGAGTTCGAATTTTTTCGGTAACGCGATGGTAACGAGGGCGCTGGTGGCGGTGCCGGACATGGCGGCGATGTCGCTGAGACAACGGCCGAGGGCTTTACGTCCAATCTTTTCAGGCTCGCTGTCGGCGAGGAAATGGATGCCTTCGACGATGGCGTCGGTTTTGAACAGGACGAATTTATCAGGAACGCCGAGGTCCAGAACAGCACAGTCGTCGCCGCTGCCGACGATGACCGCGTCATTCCCTGGCAACGAACGGGTGAGTTCGGCGATCAGGTCGAATTCTTTCATAGCAAAGTTTTGAACCACTCGGTAATGGGGTCTTTGTAGAGCAGGAGGATGAAATTGGCGGTGTTAAAGATCGAGTGCGCGATGATAGGCGTAAGCAGGTTGTCGGTTTGCTCGTAGAGCCAGGTGAGGACGAGGGCGAAAAAGAAGAGCGGGAAAAAGGATTGGGCGTTGACGTGAAAAGCGGCGAAGACGAAGGCCATGCCCCAGAGGGCGAGGCGCGGGAAGCCGAGTTGTTTCAGGGCCGGGTAAAAGACGCCGCGGAACAGGACTTCTTCGTTGACCGGCGCGAGGAAAACGGCGGTGAAAAAGAGATAGTATTTGTGCGGAACCGTTTCCTGGGTGGATTGGACGCGTTGGATGATTTCCTGGGGCGTGGCGTCGACCTGCAAATAGTTCAGGAGGAGGATAGAGAGTTCCTGAAAGCCCCAGGCGAAGGGCAGGACAAGGATGCCGGCGCAAATGCCGAAGGCGAGGACGCGTTTTGGGGTTGAGTTGTTGAGGCCGAAGGCTTCTTTCCATGAGAACTTTTGCCAGATAATGAAACTGGTGACGAGGAGGAGGCCGAGTCCGTGGAAGGAAAAGGTTTGGATGATGGTTTGCAGGAATTGGCGGTTGGGCGGGGACATTTGTTTGCCGAAGCGCTCGACGAGGTCAACGGAGAGTCCGCCCAGGGCAATGGCCACGAAAAGCGCCATCACCAGGAGGAGGACTGGTTCGCCTTTCCATGGTTTTGGAGACAACACGAGGGAAACGGTAGAGAGGAAGGGGGAAAGAGCAATCTCCAAGTTTTGAAATTCAAGTTCCAAGCTCCAATAGCCGATTGCCGATGGGCGAGAGCGAGGGTGAACGGAAATAAAAAACTCGTCGCCTCGAGAGACGACGAGTTTTGAGAAAAGCTTTACTTACTTCACCATGTTTACCAGCGGCGTGAGGCCCTGGATGCGAACTTCCAAACGATCGCCAGATTCAATCGGTCCAACACCACTTGGCGTTCCCGTCAGAATCACGTCACCGGGCAATAACGTCATGTTCGTGGAGACGAAGCTGACGATCTGGAAGCAGTTAAAGATTAACTGGCTGGTGTTCGAGTTCTGACGGAGCTGTCCGTTCTGGAACAGCTGGATGGTCAGATCATGCGGGTCGATCTTCGTCTCCACGTAAGGTCCGAGTGGAGTGAAGGTATCGAAGGATTTGCAACGGGACCATTGGCTTTCGGAGTTTTGAATCGTCCGATCGCTGACGTCCTGCGCGGCGGTGTAACCAAAAATATAACGAGCGGCGGCGGCCGGGGTAACGTTACGGACACGGCGGCCGATGACGATCGCCAATTCCGCTTCGAAATCCGTGCGATGATTCGCAAAAGGAATCTCGATTTTAGATCCGTCCGGGATGAGAGACGTTGTCGCCTTTAACCAGAACAACGGTTCCTTCGGAATGGGCTTACCGGATTCGCGGGCGTGATCCGCGTAATTTAATCCAATCGCGATGATTTTCGATGGAGAAACGGGGGTTAACGTTTTAACTCCTTTGAGGGGAGTTGGTTTTTTGTCGAATGAGGGGGAGCCAAAGACATCACCACGAAGACGGAAGATTTCACCGTCTACAACCTTGGCGTAAAATATCTCATCGCCTTTTTGAAATCGGCCTATTGCTGCCATAAACGGGCGCGTTATTAGCAAAATTGAACCTAGAGCGGCAAGCTGAAACTCGATTTACCCTTGCTTCAGGGCAGAATTAGGCCGGAAAATTGCGAAAAGTGCCTAAAAGAGGTAAAATCAGGCAGTTTCGAAGCTAAAAGTGAAGAGGATCGTCATTATCCTGCTGCTCGCGGTTCAGGTGTTTACCCATGCGTCCGATCTGGATACGGTGGGAGTGACGCTGCTTCGGACGGTTGATCCGGGCCTAAACGGGAGCGGCGTGCCGGTGGCGCAACCGGAATCGATTCTTTCCACGGATGATTTTGAGGTAAATCCCACTGCGCCAGGCCAGCCGATAGGGTTGTTTACATGGATTTCGAGTAACGGGACGGCAAATGTCTTTCCCAATGCCGTTGGGACAGAGTCGGGGCACGCGAACCTGGTGGGCGGGTTCTTTTATGGCAAACCAAATGGCGTGGCGACGAATGTGAGTCATGTAGATAATTATGAAGGGGAATATTTTTACGATTCCGTTATTGCCCAGTCCCCTTCCCCGGCCATCAACGCCAAGGTGGTGAATCAAAGTTTCGTTTTCGGCAGTGAAGAAATGGCGGTGGACCAGGATTACGATAATTACGCCGATCAGCATGGGACAATTTTTGTTTCCGCCGCGGGAAATAGCGGAGCGGTTCAGTCGCCGGCGACTTGTTACAACGGCATTGGAGTGGGTGTTTATGGAGCGTCGTCCAGCGTCGGTCCGACCGCCAATGGACGGTGCAAACCAGATATTACGGCTCCAGGCGGGGTGACGAGTTTTTCGACACCATATGTTTCGGGAGCGGCGGCGATATTATTGCAGGCGGCGAACCGTGGCGATGGCGTTGGGAACATCTCGGCAGCAACTGATCAGAGAACGGTTAAAGCGCTATTATTAAATGGCGCGGCGAAGCCTGCGGATTGGACCAACTCCCCTGCCCATCCATTGGATTTGCGTTACGGTGCCGGGATCGTAAATGTGTTTAATTCCTGGAAACAATTGAGCGGAGGCAAACAGGCATTTGTTGAAGCAACGTCGGACGCAAGCGGGGGCGCACATCTTCCCGGGAGCAATACGAATAATTTGGCGATGGTTGGCTGGGATTTTAATTCCATTACCAACTTCAAGGTGACGGGAAATTACCAGGACCGCGTGCACCATTATTATTTCAACGTTCCTGCGAGTACGGGCGATTCTTTTACCTTCACGGCTACGCTCACCTGGAATCGTGAAGCTGGACAGACATCGGTCAAAGACTTGAACCTGTTTCTTTATTCCACAAGCGGAACACTTGTGGCGGCCAGCACCAGCAGCGTGGACAACGTGGAACACCTGTTTCGGACGAAACTTGCCCCCGGCCGTTATGATCTGCAGGTGTTTAAAAATGCCTCGGGAGTCAACACGGGAACGGCAACGGAAACGTATGCGCTCGCTTATGAGGCCTTTAACATCAGATTAAACATCGCCAAAGCCGACAACGCCGTTCTGGTCAGCTGGCCGGTGGCACCCACGGGATTCGTGTTGCAATCGACGACCAACCTTTCCACATGGATCTGGACCAATGTGGTGAACTCGATCAGCGTTTCCAACAACCAGAACGTCGTAACGCTGCCCTTAAGCGATCCGCAGCGTTTTTTCCGTTTGCAACGGCCCTAGTTTTCCGCGACTTTTGGCGTGTTGCGGTGTTTTCCATCTGAAGCCATGAAAAAATTCATCCAGTTGCTTTTCCTGTTAGTGGCTTTGCCTGTTTTCGCTGTATCCACTCCCGCTGCGACCTCTCTGACGTGGGATCCGAAGCACGTTAAAGCCCAGGTGGAAAATATTCCCCTCCCCCGGCTTCTCGAAGACATCTCGGCGGCAACCGGTTGGGAAGTTTATGTGGAACCCGGGACGACCGTTTCCATTTCAGCGAAGTTCAATGATCTTCCCGAAACCGAAGCGTTGAAACGATTGCTCGGAAGTTTAAATTTTTCGCTTACACCACAAACCAATTCGGTGCGGAAACTTTATGTTTTCAAAACGAGCGTTGGGCAGGCCACGCAATTGGTCCGCGCAGCGCCGAGTCGCAAAGGTGGAAAGATTGCGAATGAATTGGTGGTGGCGTTGAAACCTGGAACCTCGATCGAAGATCTCGCCAAGAAGCTCGGCGCAAAAATTGTGGGACGCAACGATGGTCTGAATACGTATCGCCTGCGCTTTGATGATGAAGAGTCCGCGGAAAAGGCGCGGCAATTGTTATTGAGCGATGAGGACGTGACGGGAGTCGAACCGAACTTTGCGATGGATGCTCCGCCGCCACCGGATCCCAAGACTGTTGCCTCGACCGCCCTGCCACCTTTCAACGTGACGGCGAATCCCGATCCCAATCATATCGTCGTGGGATTGATTGATTCCCACGTCCAACCATTGGATGCATCCATGCAGCCGTTTATGTTGCAGGGCTTCAATGAAGCCGGAGCATGGAACGGTGATCCGAACGATCCGACGCACGGCACGTTTATGGCCGAAAGCATTCTTCATGCGCTCCAGGTTCAATTGGGAGGCTCGGGAAATTCGTCCATTCGCATTCTGCCGATTGATGTGTATGGAAACGGCGCGCAGACTACGACCTTTGATGTCGCCAATGGCATTTCCCTCGCGATGCAAAATGGGGCGCGCATTATCAACCTGAGCCTTGGAAGCTCCGGCGACAGTGCCTTCCTGCAACAAATCATCGCGTCGGGTTCTCGTCAGGGAATTATTTTTATCGCTGCGGCTGGTAACACACCGGTTACCTCGGCTACGTTCCCCGCTGCTTACAACGGAGTGCTTGCGGTCACCGCCGCAGATCTCTCTGGGAAATTGGCCCCCTATGCCAATCGCGGCGCGTTCGTGGATGTAATGTTCCCGGGAAGTGACATGGGCAAAATTGGCCTTACGGCGTATCAGGTCAATGGCACTTCCACCGCAACAGCGCTCGCGAGCGGCACCGCTGCCGCGCTGATCCAGAAAGAAAATTTGTCATCTTCAGCGACACTTTCTTACATGACTTCGAAGTGGAGCTTTCAATCGAAGTAATCGAGGTTTTCAGAACTAAACGATTGGAAGGTTTATCCGACAGCTCGTTTTCCGGATCAGTTTCGACTTTTGTTGTTCCCGTCAAATTTTTCTCCGCATCCGAAGGATTTTGCGTTAAAAGCGTTTTATGATCGTTTTCCTAAATAGCCAGTTTGTTTCAGAAGACCAGGCGCGCGTATCTATCTTTGATCGCGGATTCACTTACGGCGACGGTCTTTTTGAAACACTACGGGTCTATGGCGGTAAACCATTTCGCTGGGGGCAACATTGGAAACGACTGGAACGGGGCGCGGACGCCCTTCGCATTCAACTTCCTTTCTCGTCCACGGAGGCTTTTTGCCTCGTGGAACAATTGCTCGAAAAGAATGATCTCAGTGACGCCGTCCTACGCATCAATCTTTCGCGTGGAGTCGGTCCGCGTGGTTATTCCATCGCCGGATGTGGACAGCCCGCGTTCGTTTTAAGCCTGCATGAGGTGCACAAATCTAACGGACCCGTGCAATGGAAACTCGCAACCTCATCCTTTCGCCTTTTGAAAAACGACCCGCTCGGCGCCATCAAGCATGGCAACAAGATCATGCAAATCGCAGCGCGCCTTGAAGCCGAAGAAAAAGGTGCCGACGAAGCGCTTCTCTTGAACATCGAGGGAGAAATCGTCGAAGCTGCAACCGCAAACTTTTTTTGGATTCAAAACGGCGAAATTTTTACCCCACCCCTTTCCACTGGCGCTTTGCCTGGTGTAACACGAGAAGTCGTTGCGGAAATTTGTGAAAAATTAAAAGTTCCGTTGAAGGAAAAAGTCGTTGCACGCGAAGGATTCAAAGCAGACGCGGCCTTCCTTACCGCGAGCGTTCTCGAAATTGTTGGCGTCGCCACCATTGATCGACTGACTTTGTCGCCCGATGCCTTGATTGAAAAGATTTCCGCAGCTTACCGGGAAATGGTGAAAAACGAATGCGCTTAGCTGAAAAGGCACTGCCAAATCACCTGAACAAGCCTTTGTAAACAAAGACCCCATACGCTCCCGTCAAGAGGAAGCCGACCCACTTGGGCGCGCCGCCGAAGAGCATGATAAAGATGAAATGAGTGATGGCGGCTACGATCAGGAGCCCGATGCCCAAGGTGAAAAAGGCTGGAACGGCAATTGGATGGAACAACGCATACAACCCGATGCAAAGCGGAATACAGATATGGCCGTCGCCGACCTGCGAGCTGTAAACGGTTTCAGGTTGCTTTCTCCAGCTATAATAAAAAGCCAGGAGCGCGTTCGGCAGGACCATCAGCCATCCGCTTAGCCAGCCAATATGGCTTCCAACGAAACCGACCTTGAGATGGGACACCCAATTCACCAGCCAATCCGTGCTCATATAAATTCCGTAAGCCCCTACCCCGAGCAACGCCAGATCGACAAACACCATGATGTCCATCGATTGGTTTTGCCGGACGTTGTTCTTCATCACTTCGAAGATGTGAATGCATTGCCAGAAGAGAAAAATTCCGACGAGCACCATCCCGTCGCTCAGATCGATGGTTCCATCACGACCCAATGCCCAGGTCACTCCGGAAAAAAACAGCACCGCTGCGAGCGTCAAAAGTAATGACAACCGATTTAACTGCGGGGCGGGATTGGCTTTTTTTTTCTTTTTGGATTTTCCCGGTTCGCCGACGACTCGCATCTGCCAGAAAAGAGCGGGTAGTCCGAGGAGCAGCGTTAGATTGGTCACGTTGTTAACCAGGCAATTCGTGATCACCGCTTCTCCTTTGTCCGCTTCTTTCGCCATCAGAAAAGCGAACACCAGATTTCCCAACCCGGAACAATACGGCATGACGAGCGTTCCGAGTACTGTCCCTTCCAAGCCCTCTTCCGACATGGCCTCGAGCCGCCACACCATGAGAAGCGAGGCGACGACAAACATCGCCGCGAAAAACCACGGCGTCGCCAGTCCGGCGTTTTCGATGGATTGGAGCAACGATTGCAACGGCTCGGAGTTAAGCAAGCTGCATACCTTGAGCAAGTGCGAAACGTCGAAATTTTTTCAGGGAAAACCTGTAGCCCCCACCAAATGAAAACAGCCGCCCCGTTTCCGGAGCGGCTGTTTCCTGTCGAGGGAATTGATCCTCTCAAAGCGTCTTACTTCGATTGACCGATGAGCGTTGGGGTGCTCTTCACAAGTTTCAACGCACCAACGCCACCCGGATTCCAGTTGGTGAACACGATGTAAACTTCGGTTTTGGATCCATGACCCGTGACGTACCAGGCGGCATCATGAATGTGTTGCGCCTCGGTATAACCGAGATCTTCTTTCGGCCGAATGATGCTGACGATTTTCTTCGTCCGCAGATTGACGATGTAAATCGGTCCCGGCGTTTTGTTCGGGCCGTCAAGACACGGAGCCAGCGCGTAATCTTCTAACAGATCGACGTCGCAAACGGTACTGCCCGTAGGCAAGGCCAGGGATTCGCCCCAGCTGTTGTCCGTGACTCTCCATTGTTTGATCTGCCCTTCCGGACGAGCGGCCACCAACATGGTCTTGTTCTCGGCGTTATAAGTGATGCCATGCGGTGTCTTTGACAATTCCTTGCCGCCAATGAAAACGTCCCGATATTTCAACGGTTCCAATTCGGCCGGCATGAAAAAGCCTTTGCCGTAACCGTCGGTAACGAACAGTTCTCCTTTGCGACCAAACGCCACATCGGTTGCATGAAATTCCTGCTTCCTCGCGTAAGGACCATGCTCGGGCCAATCAAGCACCTGTGCCGTCTGGAACGTTGTGTCTGAAACGTAAACTTCGCTGTCGACGTTATCTGCCACTGCGATTAACGGGAGTTTGCCACGTCGTGGCAACAAAGCAGCGCCATGCAAATTGCCGTGCGCAAAGTTCGCGTCGCCTTGAACAATCCAGGATTTCGCCAGTTTGTTGCTGAAACCAATCCAGCCAACGTCCTGCAATCCCCAGTAAACAACGTCACGTTCCGAATCGACGACGATAGTGCCGTGTGCGCCTTTGACACGTGACAAAGCTTCTCCCGGAACGGGCACGAGTTCGTTGGCGGCAACGAAGGTCCAATATCCCTGACCGCTCGCCTTAAGATTTGGAGCGGCAGCCGCAACTTTAAAAGGTCCTTTCTTTTCCGGCTCGATCTTCAGAGCCGTGGCCGGTTCGCTGTTTGGATGAAAATGCGTATACACGTCATCGTGAGCATACGAGATTGTGGCGCTGGTAAAGGTGGAAACAAACCCGAGATAGATAGAGATAGTACGTAGTGTCATTGTTTTTTGAACGGATTCCTTGGTTTTCGGAAATCAGAAGCGGAGATCATTTCCACGGCGCGAAAACTTGCAACAAAAACCCGAAGAAAAATTAAAGCAATTTTTTCATGAGTTGGATGAAGGATTCTCAAACCGGCCGACAAACAAAAAAGCCGCGGAGCATTCGCTCCGCGGCTTCGGAAAAACAGCCGTTCTTTAAACGATCTTCGACAACAACTCGTCGTTCGTCTTGTGTTTCTTCAGCGCCGAGATCAGCGTTTCCATCGCTTCGATTGGATTCAAATCCACCATCATGCGACGCAACTTGCGCACGGATTCGATTTGTTTCGGGAATAACTTTTCTTCCTTACGCGTGCCGCTCTTCGGGATGTCAATCGCAGGGAACAAACGACGTTCCGCGAGCTTGCGGTCGAGGATCAATTCCATGTTACCAGTGCCTTTGAATTCCTGGAAAATCAGTTCATCCATGCGGGAACCGGTGTCGACCAGCGCCGTGGCGATGATCGTCAACGAACCGCCTTCTTCGATCTTACGCGCGGAAGCAAACATCTTGCGCGGAATTTCCAAAGCGCGAGCGTCAACACCACCGGTCATCGTACGACCGCTGCCGCCATGCACGCTGTTATAAGCGCGAGCAACGCGGGTGATGGAGTCCATGAGAACAAAAACGTCTTTGCCTGCTTCCACCATGCGACGGCAACGCTCAATCATAAAACGCGAGAGACGCACGTGCGTTTCCAAATCCTGATCGTTCGAAGACGCCACAACTTCCGCTTTCACGGAGCGCTGAAAGTCCGTCACTTCCTCGGGACGTTCATCAATCAACAACACCATCACATGCACTTCCGGGTGATTCGCGACCACAGCGTTGGCCAACTGTTTGAGAATGGTGGTCTTACCGGTCCGCGGTGGGGCAACAATCAAGCCACGTGTGCCTTTGCCGATCGGAGTAACGAGATCAATGATGCGTGTTTCCAATTGATCCGGGGTGGTTTCGAGCCGGAATTTTTCAATCGGATCAATCGTGGTGAGATTTTCAAAACGTGTCGCCTTCGTATATTCTTCAAACGGGAGGCCATTGACTTTGTCCACGGCCTTGAGCTGAGGACTGTTGCCACGATGCGGCGGCATGGTTGGACCTTCGATCAACGCGCCTTCTCGGAGGTAATGACGTTTAATGGTATCAGGGGTAACGAAGATATCGGCCGGTTTCGGATGAAAATGATTCTGCTGCGTGCGCAGGAAACCAAAGCCTTTTTCTGAGATCTCGAGATAGCCGGTACCGTAATCCGAACCGCCGTTGGACTCGTTGCTCATATTTTGTGTGAACTGTGTGTGTTATCGAAAAGTCTATTCTGGAAACAATCCCAAAAAACCAAACTTTTTGAATTTTGAACTTGGAGAACCTCTGGACTCGAATGCCCAGCGGTTTTGACCTTCGACGAGCGCAACTTACGTGTATTAAAAAGGCATTGCAATAGTTTTTTATCGTTTCAGGGATTCCCCCAACTCGCGCAACCATGCGGATTTGCTATGCTATTTAACGGGTTGCTATGCGCGAATACGAAATCTACGTCCCACTCCGTTTTAATGACGGAACGAAGGTCGAAAATGAGAAGCTGCAGAATCTGAAAACGCGGCTGATTGAGCAATTCGGAGGACTGACTCATTTTCCCCAGGGCAATGAAGGGATTTGGAAGATTGGCAACGTCACGTTCAGGGACGAGATCATTATCTTTCGCGTCCTGTCTGCTGACTTCGTTATGGCTGAACGTTTTCTGGCGCGTTTAAAAAAAGAAATGAAACGCGAATGGAAACAGGAAGACGTGCTGATCGTCGGTCGCCACATCAAAGTCATTGAGTGACTGCGCGCTTGCGTCTTGAGATTCCCGAGGCAAAGTTTCGCCTCGCGTGACGCCTCACGAAACATTTTCTCAACTGCTCAAAGGTTCTGAGCCTTTGACCGCCCTGGCGCCGATGCAGGATGTCACCGACCTGGAGTTCATGCAGGTCATGCAGCGTTACGGCGGACCGGATGTCTATTGGACGGAATACTTTCGCGTCACGACTGATTCGCGCCCGGAGAAATATATCCTTCGTTCGATCACGCAAAACACCACCGGCCGCCCCGTCGTTGCCCAGTTGATTGGCAACGACATTCCCGCGCTCGTCCGCAATGCCAAAGAACTCCAGCGTTATCCGGTTGCCGCGATTGATCTCAATCTTGGATGTCCCGCGCCTGTAGTTTACCGCAAATGTGCGGGAGGCGGGTTGCTCCGGGATTTGCCGCGGATCGAGGGAATCATCGGCGCCTTGCGCGAAGCGGTGCAGATTCCTTTCACAATAAAAACGCGGATTGGTTTCGAATCGCCCGCCGAGTTCGATGCCTTGCTGCAGTTATTTGGCAAACATCTGATCGACCTGCTCACCGTTCACGGCCGAACGGTCCTGCAAATGTATCGTCCGGGCGTTCGTTACGATTTGATTGCCCGCGCGGCAAAGGAGCTCCCCTGCCCTGTGCTGCTGAACGGCAACGTTTTTAGCGGTGAACAAGCATTACGTCTGGTCCGGGAAACGGGTGTGCGCGGTTTGATGATCGGTCGTGGCGCCATCCGGAATCCATGGCTCTTTGAACAAATCCGTCAGCGTCGCCGGGGGGAGCCGGAGCGCTACCCCACCGGCCGCGAAGTCCTTCATTATATCAACGAACTCTGGGAGTCGCAAACCACGACCGACGTTCGCGAAAATTCTCAGGTCCAGCGTATGAAGAAATTCATGAATTTCATCGGCGAAGGGGTGCCGTCCGCCGAAAAGTTCCTTTACGACATGCGGCGTCTCGATACCAAAGCCGGATTCTTTCAGTTGTGTGAAGATTACTTGGATCACGACCATCCCATGCCCTTGATTCCTTCCGATTCGACCGGACCAGCCTCGCTTGGGGAAGCAAACTAGAACCGGTTTCATAAGTAGGAGGCGGCGCGTTGCCAGAGATTTGAAGCTGAGGCAAGGCGCAAGGAGGGCGAATATCCGCATGGATCTTCAACCGACGAGCAACGCAGCCTCAGCTTTAAAGATCGGCAACCCTTTGGGCTGGAACGGAAAAAACCCTCTGGCGTCGTTGCTCCTCAGTTACAGAGCGCTGCGGCTATGCTCCTTCGTCGCGCCTAGCCAGAGGGCTTTTTCCGTTCCAGCGCGCCCCCTCCTACTTATGAAACCGGTTCTAATCAATTGCCTTTATCCGTGTCTATCGGTGTTCATCCGTGGTTAAAAATATTTCAACTGAATCGTTCCGGCTAAGGCTAAGAGCTTAATTGGGGTTTTTGATGGTCAGGGAGCATTTTTGGGAGATTTTTACCCCCGTTTGCATGCCGCAACTGATCTTCTTGAAGTTTTTAGGGCAAAAATTGCTCTGCAACCGACGTCGTGGGAAGTTTCGGCGTCATTTTCAGCGTGAAAACGTCGAATTTTGAAGTTTTGGCCCCACATGTCGTCGTGCAAACGCCGTCCACGGAAGTTTTAACGTCATTTACGTTCTGCAATCGACGGTTTTGGAAGTTTTGTCGCCACCTTACGACCGACATGTGGCGATTTTGGAAGTTTTGTCGCCACTTGCAGCGTGCAATCGGCGTTCACGGAAGTTTTATCGCCATTTGCACTCTGCAATCGACGATTTTGGAACTTTTATCGCCATCTTACGACCGACATCCGGTGATTTTGGAAGTTTTGCTGCCATTTGCACGCTGCAATTGACGTTAAAACTTCCGTGGTCGCCGATTGCAGAGCGACATCCACCCTTCACGGATCAAAAGTCGCGGATTGCACGACGACAGACGGGGGCTTCGGGGCCAAAAAGACTCGTTGTAGCAGAAATCAGGCTATAGTCCGAAGAACACCATCGGATTTGGGGACGCCTACGTCCCCGATTCAAGAGGATGAACATTAGACATCTAGCCTATTGCAACTGAAATCCGGCCACGGTTTCCTCTATCAATCGTTTCCGATAGGCCTCCAAATCGTCGAAATTGTTCCTTTGGACACCCGCAAACTCCCGAATTGGGGTTTCGGCAGGGGCTGTTTCTTCGAATTCAACCGGTTCGAACGGTTTGGAGGAGGAGTTTTGGGAAAATCGTTGTTCGGGTGAGGAACAGGCCGCCCACAACACAGCGCCCAAAGAGGCCGCTATCACCACCCGACAGAATCTCACGTTTGTGTTCATGCAAAGAATAATAAGGTCCGGAAATGCCTGCTGACATTCGGGTGCCCCCCTCTTGTCACCCCATGAAATTCGGGCATTAAATGGTCGGTAGAACAAACACCGTCGTGTTGGGAAAGTGCTGAATTTTTTCACCCAAAGACAACCTGTGTTCCGAATCTGTACAGGATCAACGGCAGGTCCACCGATAAGCACTCGGAAGTGTCTTTTAAAGCCGGTTTCTAGGGGACATATAAAGAAATTTCAGGGCTTTTCCTAATGTGGCATTCTCACTGCTTTTTCCGGGTCAATGAGTTTATTCGGAAAAAAAGCTTTCGTTGTTTCCATTCTGGCCGCCTTGTTGGCCCCCCTTTCGTCCGTCCGCGCTCTGACCGTCAGTGACCTGCAAAAAGTTCCCAGCCTGACGCCCGCAAAGTTCGCGAATTACTTTGCTGATTTCGAATTTAAGTTTCATGACGAAGTGCAGAGCTACGATGCGTTCCTCTCCTCGAAGTCCGGTGATTGTGATGATTACGCCACGGTCGCGGCTGAAGTCCTGAAACCCCGCGGTTTTACTCCTCGCCTCATCGCCGTTCGCATGAAAGGCGAAACTCACGTCATCTGTTACATCAATGAAGTGAAAGGGTATCTCGATTACAACTGCCGTAAAGACACCCAAAAAATCGTTCCTTGCAGCCCGAAGATTACGGAGATCGCCAAGTCCGTGGCCAAGTCCTTCGAAAAGGATTGGATCGCCACCTATGAATTTACTTATTCGCCTTCCGAAAACGTGAAGCGCCTCGTAAACCGCATTATCCCAAACAATTCAGCCACCGGAATCCTGGCCACCACGACCAGGTAAAGATTCGTCTGCTGGTCGGCGCTGCTTCGGCATCGCCGCCCAGCAGCGAATCGGTTCCTCACAACATCACCCGGCTCACAATCTGTGGCCGGGTTTTTTGTTTTTCGTATCAGTAAAGCGCTCAGGGAAAAATTGTCGGGCCGAACAAGGATTGCTTCACTATTTTAAACGGTGACCGACCAATTGAACGAATCCTCTGCGATGATATTCGTTAAACGCTCGTACGCGGAACCCTTCAAATAGAGTGAGAGATTAAAAACTGCGGGGCGAAAACAATTCATTGGGTCATGCTGACAAAACTTCGGCTTCAACTGTGGTTGGTTTGTACTGCACTTCTGGCAACAGCTCGCCTTCAAGCCGGCGAGATTTCTGGGACGTTTGATCTCATCACGCCCTCCACCACCATTAACTTAAGCCAGGAAGGCCCGGTGGACTGGGTGCATTGGGGCACGCATACGGAATACGCCTTTGATCGTAAGAGCGGTGTTGCTCCCCAGATCAGCGACTTTTTTGTTCTCGGTATTTTTAGTCCCGGCAATGGGCCCTTCTATTTCGGCGACGGTTCCAACGGATATGGCTGGGTGGATGGCACGCCAAACGTCCAGATCACCAACGTCAACAGCGGAATTTATGTCGTCGGCACTAATTTCGGTGTGGAATTCACCGCGCCAGCCGATACGAACACCCGCGTCCTGAAGGTTTACGTGGGGGCGTTTGGAGTAGCAGCAGCTTTAACCGCAACGCTGAGTGATGGTGGTTCTTATTCCAGCACAAACCTCGATTACATTGGCGCCGGTCCGTCGGGGGTCTATACGCTCATCTACACTGCCACGGCCCCGGATCAACTCCTGACAGTCGATTTCATGCCGGTAGAGATGTACGATCTGGCATTTGGAAACGTGACCCTTCAGGCCGCTGCATTGTCGTACACCAACCAAAATAACCCTCCTACCGTAGCGTTATCAGATCCTCCGGAACAATCGGCTTTCGCGATCAACCAGCCAATTCCGATTCAAGCTACCGCTATCGATCTGGATGGAACGATTACAAATGTCCAATTCTTTGCCGGCACCAACCTGATCGGCACAGCCACCACGAGTCCATTTTCACTAATCTGGAGTAACTCATCTCCAGGAGAGTATTGGCTTTCGGCGCAAGCGACCGACAACACGGGAGCCCCTTCAACGTCGCGTGCCATTTCCATTTTTGTTTATGGAACCGGGAGCACATTGGACGGAAGTTTTGCGGGGCCTTCCGGGCAAGTGATGTTGACGATCGATGGCGGACGCGATTGGGCGCATTGGGGGTTGATCGATGAAAACAGTTTCGATCACAAAGCAGGCGGACCGTCGTTCATTTCGAATCTCAGCGTGATTGGAGAAAATCCCGTTCAGACCATCAGCGACACCACCGCGTGGAGCTGGGAAAATGGTAATCCAACCCCGGCTGTTGTTAATTCCAGCACCTGCGTTTTTATCAACGGTTACACCAATGGATTCGAATTGCACCTGGCGGCAAAAACAAACCTCCTCACGGCAAAGGTTTATGTCGGTCTATCCGCGGCGAATGGATTGTTTGAAGCTTTTCTCGACGATTACAGTGCGCCGCCGTTTATCGATACATCGTTGCAGAATCTTTACGACCAATCTTCCCGCACCTACATTTTGAAATACGCTGCGGCATCCAATGGGCACCATCTCGTCATCCGCTACACCGCAAAGAATTTATACGATCTGGAATTTGGCAGCGTCAGTTTGTCCGCAGCCTCAGTTTTCGGACCGTATCCGATTGCGATGCGACAAACTGCGTTCGGAATCACCAACTTCGGGTTTACCATTTCGACGGCAACGAATTTCCACTATGCGGTGGACTACACTGATTCGCTGAGCCCGACGAACTGGCAGAGGCTGACCAACTTCAATGGAACCGGCCTTGATACAACGGTCTTCAATGCTGTTACGACAAATCGCCAACGCTTCTTTCGCTTGATCATCGGCGACTAGAACTCATTTTAAAGCCTCGGTTCCTGCCTGATCTCAAAAGCCGACGAAAGACTCAAACAACTTTCGCTTTTTCTGAGGCCACCACCCTTCTTTGCTTCAATCACCTTTCCACCTTTGCGCCCTCGCAGGCTCCCGGGATGTTTGCTTAATTAGAACGCAATCTGCCGAAAGCAGATCGAAGGAATGTCGGGTCGGGCACCTCGTGTCGGATCAAGGATCAGGGTTTCAATGGAAAAAGGAGTATGTTGAATTCATTCAGGAAATGGTCGGCGGGCAATCGACCAGCATTTGTAACTAGCCTAGTAATTCTTTTTATTTTTTCTGTCCCCGTTAAAGCAGGCACCCTGACGGGCGCCTACCAGACGGTTCCACAATTCTCCCAGGTTAATCTGACGCAAATCGGCGCCATAGATTGGGTGCATTGGGGAACGTTTACCGAATTCGCATTCGACCGCAAAGAAGGCGTCCCTCCTTTGATCAGCAATTACACATTATTGGGAAGTCCCATCGCGGACTTCGGTCCATTTCAATACAGCGACAACTATAACGGATATACGTGGAGCGATGGATTTCCGACGCTATCAGCGACGAATACGACGACCGGTATTTATCTTTTGGGAAGGAACGATGGCTATCAGTTCACAGTGCCAGCCGACACCACTACCCGCGTGCTGAAAGTGTACGTCGGAGCTTATGGCGCCGGGGCGACTTTCAACGCGTCGCTGAGTGACGGCGGAAGTTATACAAGCACTGCGGTCACCTACGCCGCCAATGGTCCAGCGGGGCTTTACACTTTGACTTACGCAGGTGCATCGTCCAACCAGACCTTGACGGTGAAGTTCACCCTCACGACCGTCCGGGATCGAAACTTCGGAAATGTGACCCTGCAAGCGGCTGCGCTCTATTACGCTTCCTCCAATAATCCCCCCACCGTCACAATCGCGAATCCAGCGCCCAACACCGCATTTAGTTCCGGAAGCCCCATCACCATTGCCGCGAATCCATTCGATAAGGAAGGACCGATTGCGTCGGTTCAATTCTTCGACGACACAAATTTTCTCGGAGAAACATTTTCCAGTCCGTTCGCGATAACCTGGACCAACGCGAATATCGGCCAGCATGTTTTAACCGCACGGGCCTTCGACACCAACGGTGCGAGCTATGTGTCGCATCGGACTCCGGTGTTTGTTACCGCAAGCGGCGGAACTCTCACCGCAGCGGTGACTAACACATCGACTTCAATTTTCCTCAACGACGAAGGAACACGCGACTGGAGTCACTGGGGCCTCAATACCGCCAGCAGTTTCGATCACAAAGCAGGAGTGGCGCCTTTTCTTCCGACGCTTCAGCTCGTTGGTACCAACACGGTGCAACGGAATTTGGAAGACCTCACGTATTGGAGCTGGACGGGAGGAACGCCGAATGCGAGCGCAACTGATTCAACCACGGGTGTTCTCGTCAATGGTCACACTAACGGATTTGAATTGCAGCTGCCCGCCGGAACCAACACGCGAACGGCGAAGATTTATGTCGGCCTGTATGGTGCACGGGGACAATTGCAGGCGTATCTTACTGACTTCAGTGCCCCGGTCATCACAGACACACAGCAACGGCTCTATGACAAGCTTTCCGAAACATACACATTTAGTTATTCAGCCGCATCGGAGAATCAGAAGTTGATCGTTCGTTACACTACTGATTCGCTCTTCGATTTTACCTTCGGTTATCTTTCCCTGCTTTCGAGTGCGGCCGTGGCGGCTCCTTCAACAGTCAGCATCCTCGCACCGACCAATAACACCACGATGGACGTTTCCACCCGGATTCTGATCCAGGCCAATGCCTCTAATCGGGACGGCCCGATTACCTCCGTGAAATTTTACCACGATGGCCAACTGATCGACGAAGTGACGAATGCGCCGTTCCGCGTGATCTGGAGTAATGCTGTGACAGGCCCAGTAAATCTACAGGCAATCGCCACCGACGTTTTTGGCGGTCAGGCGACTTCGGCGCCAGTCGCTTTGACGTTTGTCACAAATTTCCCGTCTCCGCTAAAACTTCTCGCACCTCAAGGCGGAGATGTCTTTGTCGCTGGAACCAATCTCACCTTGCAGGCAGCAGCGGATCCTGAGTTTGCCGCACATTCGGTGGAATTTTTCTCTGGTGGTGCTTCTCTTGGACAAGTTTTCGGACCGCCGTTTTCCTTAGTGTGGACAAATTTGGCGGTTGGTATTTATACACTGACGGCCATTGGAACCGACAACGCCAACAGCATCGTCAGTTCTTTTCCCGCCACGATTGCCGTTGATCCCAACAAGCCACCCTCTGTCACCGTCACCACCCCAACCAATGGGAGCGTTTTTCATTGGTCGGAACCGGTAACCCTTACCGCAACCGCATCAGACAAAGATGGCTTCATCACTTTGCTCCAGGTCTTCGATGGCGAAACAAAACTTACAGAATGCACGAACTCCCCGTGTACGATTGTCCTCAGCAATTCGTCGTCGCAGGTCTATTCCTTGACCGCCCGGGCTGCAGATAATTGGCTCGCAACCAGCACTTCGGCTCCGGTGATCGTCACGATTACGAATTTGCCGCCGATCGTAACGCTAAACAGTCCGACCAACGGGGCATTGGTTTGGACAGCCATTCCGTTGCTGTTGCACAGCGTCGCTTCTGATCCGGACGGCACGATTCAACAGGTCAAATTTTTTGAAGGAACGAATTTATTGGGCGCCGTAACCAACGCTCCCTTCGACTGGATTTGGAGCAATACGGTGGCGGGGCCGTTTACCTTCACCACGATCGCCACGGACAATGACGGCGCCACGACCACTTCTGCACCGGTCACCATCACCGTCAGCAATCCTCCGCCATTCATTGCGATCACCAATCCCATTGCCAACGTCTCCTTCGCCAAGTTCACGAACATCAATATCGAGACATTGGCTGGCGATTTGAACGGCGCGGTGACAAACGTCGCTTTTTTCCAGGGAACAAATCTTTTGGCGAATGTCAGCAATGCCCCCTTCAATTTTCTTTGGACGAATGTGGCTCCAGGGAACTACGTCTTGAGTGCTCAAGCATTCGATAGCGAAGGTGCTTCATCATCTTCGGCGCCGGTGCCGATCACCGTTTTAAATTCCTCCCTGACCGGGGATGTCCTGGGATCTTTCCAAAATATTCCTGAAGGAACGGAAGTAAATCTAAGCAAGGAAGGTCCACTCGATTGGATTCACTGGGGAACTTACACGGAGTTTGCTTTTGATAGAAAGGCCGGCGTCGCACCGGTTCTCAAAGATTATTCATTATTGGGCAGTCCTCTTTCGACCGAAGGACCATTTCAGTTTGGTGATAACGCTCACAGTTACACATGGTGGGACGGAATGCCCGATACTGTCGTCTCCAACACCACGACCGGAATTTCTCTCTCGGGTCTGAATCATGGTTTTCAATTGACGGTTCCCTCCGATACGACGCCGCGCATTCTAAAGGTATATGTCGGCGTAACGGCTGCCGACGCGACCTTGAGCGCGTATTTGAGCGACGGCAGCGGTTTCGCGAGCACGGAAGTAAACGAAGCGACGAACGGTCACACAGGATTTTATACGATCCATTATATATCCGCCTCCTCCAATCAAACGTTGACCGTCAAATATCAACTTACCTCGGTGCGCGATCCCAATTTAGCGAATATCACTTTGCAAGCGGCCGCACTGTCCTATGAAACCCAAAACAATCCACCCACCGCCGCTTTGGTTTCTCCAACACCGAATACCAGCTTCACCACAGGTGATCCCATCTCAATCACCGTAGCGGCTTTCGACAGCGATGGATCCATAACAAACGTGGGCTTTTACGCAGGAACAAATCTTCTCGGAACCGCCTCTGCGGCGCCCTACACTTTTCTTTGGAGCAACGCTCCTCCGGGTCTTCATCCTTTAAGCGTCCTTGCCAGCGATAATCAAGGTTCCAGCTATCGTTCCCGTTCTGTGGAAGTTTTTGTCTCCGGCGGAAATGGTCTTTTAACCGGCAACATCAGTTCCACCCCGGCCTCGGTGGTGTTGAGCGCAGAAGGAAGCCGGGACTGGGCGCACTGGGGAAAAAATGGTGTCACCAGTTTCGATCACAAAAGTGGTGTGCCCACGTTCTTCCAAACATTTCTAAAACTTGGCACCAACATCGTCACGGCGACCGACGACAGCACTGCGTGGAGTTGGATCGGCGGCACACCTTCTCTCAATGCGAGCAACTCCATGACCGGCGTTTTCATTGGGGGCTATACCAATGGATTCGAACTTCAATTGCCTGCGAGCACGAATCTTCGGACGGCGAAAATTTATGTCGGCCTCGCCAGCGCCCGTGGTCGGTTGCAGGCGTTTCTCAATGATTCCAGCGCTCCTGCGTTTACCGATACATCACTCGCAAGCTTCTATGGCAATAGCTCCGGCGCATTCACATTCAACTACGCGGCTGGATCGAATAATCAGAAATTAATTGTGCGTTACGTCGCGGATTCGATCTTCGACGCGACTGCTGGCGGCGTCACCTTGCTCTCAGCCACAGCCACTGCGTTGTCTTCGTCCGTGACGATTACATCGCCTGCGGATGCATCGTCCGTCGATTGTTCGCATCCACCGCAAATCCAGGCTACGGCAAGCAACCCGGATGGAACTGTTACTTCAGTTTCCTTTTATCGCGACGGCTCGTTCCTGGGGCGGATAACGAACGCGCCCTACAATCTCACATGGACAAATGGCATTCCCGGATCCTACATCCTTACTGCCGCCGCCACGGACATTTTCGGAATAACAACAACCTCGAGCCCGGTCGCAGTAACGTTAGTGGGAAATCCTCTTCCATCAGTCTCTCTCACCGCTCCAAACCAAAACGCTGTTTTCTTTGAACACACCAACATCACTCTCCTCGCGCAGGCGACCGATTTAAATGGATCGATTCAGTCGGTTCAATTCTTTGCCGGAACCAATTCGCTCGGGCAAACCACAAATTCTCCTTTCAATCTGGTTTGGACAAATGTGCCGGTGGGTTCTTACGCGCTGACGGCAGTCGCGACGGATAATCAAGGGGACAGCGCGGTTTCAACACCGATCAACGTTACCATCGTCACCAATAAATGGCCGCTGCCGAAAATTCTTTCTCCAACCAATGGTGTAACGTTTTTCACTCCGTCGAATGTCACCGTCTCAGCGACTGCCTCTGATCCTGATGGATTCATCACCTTATTGGAACTTTACGACGGAGCGGTAAAACTGTCGCAAACGACGGCAACCAACCTCTTTTTGACGTTAACCAATCCGCCCGCAGGGACACATGTCTTAACCTTGCGGGCAACCGACAACTGGTTTACCACGAGCACCTCCGCTCCGGTTTCCATTGTGATCAGCAACCCCCTGCCATCCATTGCCATTACCAATCCGACTAGCGGCTCGATCTTCCTGGAAGCAACCAATATCACCATTCGGACAAAGGCCAGCGATACGAATGGCTCCGTCGCTTCAGTCGAATTTTTTGCGGGTACGAACTCACTCGGCATTGTCACGAACACGCCGTTCAGCCTGGCCTGGAGCAACGTCAGTCTTGGTTCTTACGCTCTCACAGCTTTAGCCATAGACAACGAAGGAGGCGGCAGCACGTCGGCTCCCGTAAACATCACCGTCGTCACCAACAAACTTCCAACCGTCAGCATCACGACACCAACAAATGGCGCCACGTTCTTCAGCGCTTCAAACTTTACGGTCACCGCAGTAGCTGCGGACAATGACGGAACGATTACCTCGCTGGAAATTTTTGACGGCGCAATCAAGCTGGCGCAGTCGTCTAATTCTCCGTTAAGCCATGTCATCACGAATGCAGCAATTGGCGTTCATACTTTTAGCGCTCGGGCCGCTGACAATTGGTTCGGAACGAATACTTCTTCGCCGGTCATCGTGACGATTGCGAATCCGGCTCCGTCAATCGCGATCACCAATCCTATTAACGGGGCGAATTATCTGGAACATACCAACATCACGATTCTGGCACGGGCAAGCGATACCAATGGAACCATTTCCGCCGTGGAATTCTTTGCGAACACGAATTCACTGGGTGTGGTGACGAATAATCCTTTCAACATCGTCTGGAGCAATGTTCCTCTTGGTTCATTTTCCCTCACCGCCGTTGCCATCGACAATGAAGGCGCGAGCACGGTTTCAGCTCCGATCAGCATCAACGTCGTCACCAATAAAATCCCGTTGGTCAGTATTTTTACTCCAACGAACGGCGCGACCTTCCTCACCTCCTCCAATTTCACTGTAATCGCGAATGCCTGGGATTCGGATGGCGTGATCTCCCTGTTGGAACTGTTTGATGGAACGAACAAAATTTCTCAGTCGAGCAGTTCTTCGTTGAGTTTCGTTGTCACGAATGCCTCGATCGGAACCCATACGTTCACGGCGCGAGCCAGCGACAACTGGTTTGGAACGAATATTTCCTCCGGGATCATTGTCACCGTCACGAATCCACCACCCTCTATCGCCATCACAAATCTCGTCAACGGCGCGACTTATCTGGAGCATACGAATCTTCCGATTCTTGTCAGAGCAGCCGATACCAACGGATCCGTGACGATGGTGGAATTATTCGCCGATACAAACCTGTTGGCCGTCGTGACAAACGCGCCGTTCAGCTTCGTGTGGACAAATATTCCGTTAGGGACTTACACGCTGAGCGCGCGAGCAATAGATAACGAAGGCGTCAGCACACTTTCGTCCGCGATTACCATCAATGTCATCTCGAATCAGTTACCGTCCGTCAGTATCGTCGCCCCCACCAATGGGGCGACGTTCGCGAACTTTTCAACGATCTCCATTACCGCTACCGCATCTGATGCCGACGGCGCTCTCACGCGACTCGAAGTATTCGATGGGACGAACAAACTGGGACAGTCCTCAACGTCTCCTTTGAATCTGACATGGTCCAACGTCACTGCCGGGGTACATATCCTCACAGCACGGGCGATCGACAACTGGTCGGGAACCAATGTCTCTGCAGCGACGACCATCACCGTGCTGAGCAATCTTCCACCGACTGTCAGCATCGTTTCGCCCACGAATGGTTCGACGTTCTTCAGTGCTTTCAACATTTCCGTCACCGCGACGGCCTCTGGGAACAACGCCACGATCACGCTGCTCGAACTTTTTGATGGCGCGAGCAAATTGACCCAAACTACCAACGGTTCGCTCATCTACGTCTGGACAAATGCAAGCATCGGTTCCCACACGCTGGCCGCGCGAGCTACGGACAGTCAATTGACCTCCAACACTTCCGCGCCCATCTCAATCGTGGTCACGAATCCACCGCCCTCTGTTGCGATCACAAATCCGCCCGCTGGTTCTCTGTTTATTGAAACGAGCAACATCCTGATCAAAGCCCAGGCGAGCGATGTCAACGGAACCATCGCAAAAGTTGATTTTTTTGCTGGAAGCACGCGACTCGGCCAAGCGACGGTCAGTCCATTTGATTTTATTTGGACGAATGTCACCGCCGGGGATTACGCATTGACCGCCTGGGCGACGGATAACAACGGAGCCAGTAATGTGTCTGCTGCGGTTAATATCTCCGTGACGAACCCGCCACCATTTCTCGCGATCACCAATCCGATCAACGGCAGCTTTTTCCTTCCGAACAGCAATATTGTCATCAAAGCAACAGCCATAGATACCAATGGCACTGTGGCAAAAGTGGAATTTTTCTCGGGACCAAATCGGCTCGGTCAAATCACGAACAGTCCGTTCAACTTCACCTGGACCAATGTTCCGGTCGGGAATTATTCATTAATGGCGCGCGCGACCGACAACAAAGGAGCCAGCAATAATTCTGCAATTGTGAACATCACTGTCTCGCCGAACAACGCGCCAACCGCAACGATCCTGTCTCCGGCCAGCGGCTCGGTATTCATCACTCCCACGAACATTAGTATTACGGCATCGGGTTCGGACATCGACGGCACCATCACGCTGCTGGAGATTTTTGATAGCAGCACCCGACTGGCTCAATCCACCAATTCGCCGATGACGTTTGTCTGGACCAATGCGTCACTCGGTTTGCATACGCTCACCGCGCGGGCAACTGACAATCGCGCCATTTCCGGAACATCCGGCGGGATCGTTATCAACGTGAGCAATCCACCGCCGTTAGTCGTCATTACAAATCCGTTAAATGGAGCGAAGATTCTGACCAAGAATAAAATCTATATTCAGGCGAGGGCGAGCGACGCAAATGGCACGATTGCCAAAGTCCAATTTTTCGCGGGATCCAAGTTGCTGGCGACGGAGAGTATTAGTCCATATAGTTACACTTGGAACAATGCACAGCCCGGGTCTTACATCTTGACGGCGATCGCCACCGATAATCTTGGCGCGACCAATCGATCTCCCGATGTGGCGATCACGGTGGCGAGAAGTTTTCCGGCGGTCCGAGAGCCCACCCCGACTGACCCAGCGCGCTTCGAATTCCCAGTCGCCACGGAATTTAACCAAACTTATACCGTCGAATCCGCGGAGAACCTTGCGGGAGCGAACTGGCTTTTCCTGACCAATTTCCCCGGGACCGGGGACGACGTTCTGGTTTCCGACTTCTTAACGAACCAATACCGATTCTATCGGGTCAAGGTCGGGAGCCAATAGCGTTCGCAGAGAGTCGTTTTCAACTGGGGCGCCCTGAAAGGTCGGGTTTGAGAGACTATTTTTCCCGTCCTACGATTTTAAATCGCCAAAAATAGACTATTTTTGACGATATATTTTTATAGGACGCCTCCGAGAGACTATTTTTGCCGATATTTTTCTGTAGGACGGCAAAAATAGTCTATTTGAGACGATTTTTTTAAAAAGGACGTGAAAAATAGGCTCTCAGAGCCGCCAAATTTTTGTAGGACGACAAAAATAGCCTCTCCGAGTCGATATATTTTTTGCGGACGACAAAAAGAGGCTCTCGGAACCGGGATCTTGACGAGAAATACGCTCGTTTAGGGATTTCCGAGAAGGAAACCCGATCTGCCGTTTTTCTAAGCCGCGAGACATCAGCTATTTAGAAAATAATTCGATTCAATTGCCTTTTTCTCGGGAAAGAGCCCTGTTCCGAAGTCTTTTGCCCTTCATTTTCGGCCAGCCCTTTTACAGACATTTTTGTCCTGTTTTGGACCAAAATTGCATCGACAGGTTTGTCCATTTTGTTAATCTCCTCGCTTGTTCGGTCAGCGGGCGTTCGCGCTCACCTTTACAATTTTACTCCTTGCAGAAACCGATGAACTCTTTTCGTAAGTTCTGGCTTTGCGCTGCTTTGTGCGCAATGGCCTCCCTTTCCAATGCCTCCGCCAATTCCGTGGTCGCCTGGGGCGGCTACTGGAACGGCACCAAACTCTTTCCCGGCTCAAGCAATGTGACCGCGATTGCGGGCAGCAATATTGGTCTAACCTCCGACGGTCGCGCGTTCGGATGGGACAAAACGGTGGGCCCAACGAACGTCTGGTCGGTGATGACTGATGGCATCCAGATTTCTTCCGGACGTAACCATTCCGTTGCGCTGCGCAGTTCTGGTAAAGTTCTTAACTCGGGGACTTACAGTTCGATCAGCGGTGGAAAGACTGCCGCATTCGTTCCGGCAACGTTGTCGAACGTCGTTTACGTCGCTTCAGGCTGCGAACACGATCTTGCGCTAAAAGCAGATGGAACGATTACGACCTGGGGCGCAGCAGGCTATGTCACCCCCGCTCCGCCGGCTGGTCTCTCGAACGTGGTAGCCATCGCGGCGGGTTGCGGACAAAACGTGGCGTTGAAAGCGGATGGCACGCTCGTGACCTGGGGCAATCCGAATCTTCCTTTTTATCCGATTCCGGCGGGATTGAACGACGTCGTGGCTGTTGCCGGAAAATACTATCACTTTCTCGCGTTGCGTCGCGACGGAACGGTCGTGGCGTGGGGGTACAATGTTTACGGTGAATCCAATGTTCCCGCCGGTTTGGATAACGTCGTCGCCATCGCGGCTGGCGAATATCACAGTCTTGCTTTGAAGAGCGACGGCACGGTTGTCGGTTGGGGACACCATAATTTCGGACAAACGTTTGCTCCTGCCGGAGCCACCAACATCATCGCCCTTTCCGGCGCATTCGATGTCAGTCTGGCTTTAATGAACGACGGTTCGCCGGTCATCACGGTTCCACCCGTCGGCGCCAGCGTCACCGAAGGCACGACTGTTTCCTTTAAGGTGCTCGCGGTCGGTGCAGGTGGAGTGAGCTATCAATGGCGCCGTGAGGGCACGAACATCGCCGGAGCCACGGGTTCCAGTTTAAATTTCACCACGCAACTTTCGGATGCCGGCAATTACTCAGTTGTGGTTTCGAATGCAATTGGAACGGCCACCAGCGGCAACGCTCCTCTCGCCGTCTCAGGCAATCATCGTCCGAACGCGACGCCGCAGAACGTAACGGTCCAGGAAGATTCTCAAATCGGTATCACCCTCACTGGCACGGATGCAGATGGTGAATCGTTGACCTATTCGATTGTTTCTTCTCCCGCGAACGGTTCTTTGACAGGCACTCCGCCTGCGGTGACTTATCGTCCGTCCACAAATTACAACGGCGGCGATCAGTTCATTTTCAAAGTCAGCGACGGCAAGCTCGATTCTGTTCCCGCGGCGGTACAAATCAATGTGACGCCGGTGAACGATGCCCCGAAAGCGCTCGCTCAGTCCGTTTCGGTGAACCAAGGTGCATCGGTGTCGATCACTTTGACCGGGGATGATGTGGATGGAGATAATTTGACGTTCTCTTTGGTGACACAGCCCGGCCACGGCACTTTGACAGGTACGGCCCCGAATTTGACCTACAAGCCGACGGGGCTTTTCATCGGACACGATCAGTTTACCTTCCGCGTGCGTGATGGCGCCGGTTTTTCTCCGGCAGCAACGGTGAGTATTACCGTCGTCGACATCAACCAACCGCCGACCGCTAAAATTGCGGTCTCTCCATTAGCAACCGTCGCCGGCTTCACTAATCTCGTTGTCATCGCGGGAAATGGAATCAATGCCAATGTCGTTCTCAATGGCAAGACTTCCTCGGACC
The DNA here is from genome assembly GCA_966095605.1 of uncultured bacterium. GTDB lineage: Bacteria > Verrucomicrobiota > Verrucomicrobiia > Limisphaerales > JACDHS01 > CBHWET01. The sequence continues at coordinate 27,774 of CBHTTJ010000005.1, forward strand.
CGGAAAATGATCCACTTACGTTCCTCTGGTTCGATGGAACCAACGTGATCGCCAATAAATCAATTACTACCAACGCGCTGGATGTCGGGACGCATGACATTGAGTTGCAAGTGAACGATGGAGTGACGACCTCCGCTGCCACGGCGGAAGTTGAAGTGATCTCGGCGGATTCATCCATCGCGGCCTTGATTGCCTACGTGAAGTCAGTGCACTTGAATCCACGTAATGAACAATCCCTGTTGGCTTCGCTTTACGCGGCCCAGTCGTCGCTCGCAAAAGGAAACATTGCAACGGCTTTGAGTCAACTGCGAGATTTCCAAAGCAAGGTTCGTTCACAGATTTCGCCGGTTCTGCCCGTCCTGGCACAGAAATTCTTGCGGGATTCACAGGCGATTATTGATTCGTTACGTCGTCTGTAACGCATCCCGATAAGAAATTTTTTTCATGCATCGGCCATGCATGAATAGTTGAAAAGCTGTTTATAGTCCGCCATTGTCTCCGCCGAAATGGATACAACGGAACACCTCGATCTCGATGAACTTCTGATTTGCCGGTTGGACCGCGGACGAAAAAGCGTTGAACCGTGCACAATTGTTATCTTCGGCGCCAGCGGCGATCTGACCGCCCGCAAACTGATTCCCGCGCTTTACCATTTGTTCACCGAGAAGCAGCTGCCGAATCCCTTTCAGATCATCGGTTACGCGCGTCGCGAAAAAACCGATGAAGGCTGGCGCGCGGAATTGTACGAAGCGTTGAAGAAATTCTCCCGTTCGAAAAAGGCACCGCAGGAAACGTGGAACGAATTTGCGAAAAATATTTTTTACTGCCAAGGTGACTATAATACCCCCGCTGATTATAAGAAACTTGGCGCGAAGATCGCGTCGGCTCAGAACGAATCCGTTCGTTGCAATTCACTTTTTTACCTCGCCACACCCCCGGGAGAATTTTCCGTGGTGGTCCAGCAGTTGCACGACGCCGGACTCCTGCAGAAACGCGATTCGCAAAGTTGCTGGCAGCGCGTGGTGGTGGAAAAACCATTCGGTCACGACCTCGCTTCCGCCCGCAAATTAAATGCGGACCTGACCAAGTACGTTTTCGAAAAACAAATTTATCGTATCGACCACTATCTTGGCAAAGAAACGGTCCAAAACATTTTGATGTTCCGTTTCTCCAACGCCATTTTCGAGCAACTGTGGAATCGTCAGTGTGTGGATCACGTCCAGATCACCGTCAGCGAAAAGCTCGGGGTTGGCGTGCGCGGCGGTTACTACGACGAAGCCGGTGCTTTGCGTGACATGGTGCAAAACCATTTGTTGCAGGTCCTCGCGCTCTGCACGATGGAGCCGCCCGTGACACTTGAAGCGGAAGCAATTCGCGACGAAAAAGTAAAACTGCTCAAATCGATTCGCCAATTGTTACCGGGCCAGATCGAAGGCAGTGCCGTGCGCGGACAATACAGCGCCGGTGAAATTGAGGGACAAAAACGCATCGCTTATCGCACGGAGGATAAAGTTAATCCCAAGTCGAACACGGAAACTTTTGTTGCACTGAAGTTATTCATCGACAACTGGCGTTGGTCGAATGTCCCCTTTTATCTCCGCACCGGAAAATCTCTTCCTGAAGGAGCCAGCGAAGTGCGTGTGCAATTTCGTCCAACGCCCAACGTTTTATTTGCGGCGCAATGCGGATCAAAGCTCGATGCGAATGCGATTACGCTGCGTCTTCAGCCGAACGAAGGCATTTTTCTCCGGTTCAATGGCAAGGTGCCAGGAAACAGCATGGAAATTCGCCCCGTGCGAATGCACTTCGATTACAACACGGAGTTTCATGCCTACACTCCCGAAGCGTATGAACGGTTATTGCTCGAAGCAATCGCCGGCGACGCCACCCTCTTCATTCGCCGTGACGAAGTGGAGGCGGCATGGAGCATCGTGGATCCAATTCGTGAAGCCTGGGAGAAAACACCGCTTACGGATAAAGAACTTTATCCCGCAGGCACGTGGGGACCGGAAGCCGCTGACGACCTTTTGAAGCAACGCGGGCACAGCTGGCGGAAGCCACACTCGGGTTCACAGCTTTAACCGTTAAAACTCGATCGCGTCATTGAGTTGACCGCATTGCGAACAACGCGAGCGGTCAACATCAGGGTCGTCCGTGTAAACGCACCCGCACTTTTCGCAACGAAAGACGCGATCTTCGGTTTTTTCCGGACGGAACTTTCGACTGCGTAGTTCGGAATAGACGGCGAGCACTCCGAGTCCACCCAGGAGCAGAACAACGTAGCTGAATAAAATTTTATCCGGGCTCATTTATTCAAATTCCGAAACCGTATTGGTCGGCGCCGCGACGGTTTCCCATTGGAAAATAATTTTGCCCTCCATCAGATTCCGGGCTGCATTGCTACCGTTGACCGGCTTGAATTGAAGTTCGCGCGCAATGGTTATCGCCCGCTGGTCAGCAGTGCTTAAACCGCATCGGCTTAACAAACGCGCAAAAACCACCTCGCCACTGCCATTGACGGATAATTGCACTACCGTACTCCGCAAAACATCGGTGTACGGCCAAATCGGCAACTCAGGAATAGAAAGCAGCGGACGTTTAGCGATGTCTCCTTCAAACATGAAGCGCGACACCGCCAAACGGTTCGTTCCCTCTTCGAATGAAATCAAATCGGTCGAAATCTTATCGGCAATTTGGACTTCCGTCTCCGGTGTTCCGCGCAAGAAATTTGTAAACACTTCGCCCAATCGATCTGCGTTGATCTCCAGGAGGCGCGATGGCTCGTCCCAATCTGGAATCGAATAGTCTTGCGGCGGCATATTCAACCATGCTTCGCCGGAAAAACCGCGCGCGTTCGCCGTCACGAAAACCGTTGGATTTGGAATGAGTAAATTGGAAAAGGTTTCGTTTTCGGAAAATCGTTTAGTGAGCATCAGAACCGCCGTTTTTTTCGGGGCTGGTTTCGCAGGAAGCACTTTTTCCGAAATCAGGAAAAGCAACCCCAACTGCATGCCAAACAAAACGACAATGACAAACCACCATCGCCGATGCCCCCAACCATTTCTCTGATTACTCATGGATGTGGTTTGGTGAGGAAAGCCCCACGGGATTTTTTAACATGCCCCGCCAACAACAATTCCTGAATGCCCGCCTGCTGGGCAATTTCGCCCACGTGAAAAATCGTTTCGTCGGTCGTCGATTTGTCGGCAAAAACCACCAGCGTGAAAGCATCTTTCGATTTCCCTTTTGCTTTTTCGAGGCGATCACGCAATTGGAGATCCGTCACCAATTCATTTTCAAAAAAGAATTGGCCACCAAGGTTGATCGCCATCACCAGCGTGCGATTTTCCGTCCCTTCGAGATTTTCGGCAGCAGCCAATTGAACACTGGATTCCAGCATTTGCCGGACACGGGCACCGACTTCCTTGGGTGCACCCGGATCAATTTGCAGAAGGACGGTGTCCCCGGCCGGAACGTTTTTCAACTCCACCCGCAATTGTTCGAGTTCCGCGAGTTGATTGGTTTTTCCTTCAAAAACAATTTCTCCCTGGCGCGTAACGGTCACGAATTTCTTCTCCGGCGATTTATCTAAATCCGCCTGGCTTGCGAGTTTGATTTTGATGCCGGGCGGCGAAATCAAGGAACCCAGCAGCAGGAAGATAACGAGTAGAAATAATACCCCGGCCAGCGGGGCAAAATCCAATTGCCCGCGAAAGATTTTGGCGTTGCGGGGAAATCTCATTAAGAACGTGAGTTCGATTCGGTCACGACGTTGACGATCTCTGTAGAGGCTTGCTCCATGTCCAAAACAATCGAGTTCACGCGGGACACGAGGTAATTGTAGCCGGCGTAACAAGGGATCGAAAGCGCCAGTCCTGCAGCAGTGCAGATCAATGCCTGCCAAATTCCACCTGACAGCTGAGCGATATGAGCCTGGAGTCCGTTGGCTTCAACATGCTTGAAGATATCAATGAAACCGAGCGCGGTGCCGAGCAACCCACAAATCGGCGCGATCTGCGCGATGGTAGCAAGCAGATTCAACTTCTCTTCCAGGCGGGGCACTTCGATGTATCCAGCGTCTTCCAGCACTTCGCGCACCCCGTCGCGACCTTTGTCTCGATTCAAAATGGCAACTTTCACCAGCCTCGGGACTGGCCCAGGTGTGGCGTCGCAGATCGCAAGGGCTTCGACGACATTATCGCGCTTCAATACATTGCGCACGCCGCTGAGGAATTCCGCGGAGTTGATCTGGGCACGGTGATAGTGCAGCAAACGCTCGACAAACACGGCGAGGGCCACCGCGCTACCGGCGAGAATCACCCAAATGATTGGACCGCCTTGAGTCAAAAAACTCGGCAACATGGCCCGAAATATAGAGTCCACCTTCCAAACTTCAAAGGTGAAAACGCGCCCTTTGCCTCTCTTTTTGGGCATGTGCCAATGAATTCGCCCCGGCGACAATGTTTGGTCTTGCTTCCCTTTCCGCGCTTTCGAATCATCGTGCCCATGGAAAAACCAGACCAGCTTCGCGAACTTTTCCGCATGCAAAAGGCCCTCAATCAGCGCATCGGCGTCCAGACGGACGGCATGAGCGATGAGGAAAAAACCAAGTGGATTCTCAATTACTGCCGCGCCATGTCTCAGGAAATGGCCGAACTCACGGACAGCGTTCCGTGGAAATGGTGGGCGAAGTACCAAAAATTCGACGAACAAAACGCGCGGGTTGAAGTAGTCGATTTATTTCATTTTCTCATCAGCATGGCTCAGGTCCTCGGGATGAGCGCCGACGATGTGTTCAACGCTTATTGCAAAAAGAACGAAGTGAATTTCAAACGTCAGGATTCGGGGTATGCTGTTAAAGATCACGACGATTCCAAACACATTTAATCATGCCTACTCCTCGCCCCGGCCGTCGCGTTGCGGCAAACAGCAAAATCAAGCTTCCGCCGCTTCTTTGGCGTGAAGAAGTCGAGCAGGTTCTCATTTCTGAAGAACAACTGGCCAAACGGATCAAAGAAATTTCCCGCCAGATCCAGCATGATTATGTCGGCAAGGAAATGGTGATCGTTTCGCTGTTGAACGGAACAGTGCTCTTTCTCGCGGACTTGATTCGCAGTATTTCCTTGCCGCTGCGTTTGGATTTCATCGGCGTCTCCAGTTACGGCCAGGGAACCGAATCACGCGAGCTGGTTTATACGAAGGAACTCCGACTCGATGTCCGTGGACGCGATGTCCTGCTCGTCGACGATATTCTCGACACAGGCAAAACGTTAAAGAGCGTCGTGGCCAAGCTTCAGCAATTGAAGCCGCGCGAAATCAAAACGTGCGTTCTTCTCGACAAGCCCGAGCGCCGCGTGGAGAAGATCCAGGCAGACTACGTCGGTTTCACGATCCCGAATTATTTCGTCGTCGGTTACGGCCTGGATTTCGCGGAAAAGTATCGAAACCTTCCGTTCGTGGGCGTCCTTCATCCACGCATGTATAAAAGCTAAACCCGACCGTTGCCGTGAAGGTTTCCGTTCATTTCTATTCCTATTTCAAAGACCTTTGCGGTTGCCCCGATACCACGGAGGAAATGTCGACGGATGCAACGATCGACGATCTCGTCCGGCAGCTGATGAATCGCTACCCCAAATTGGCAGGCATGAAAAATTCCATGCTCATCGCCGTGGGCGTGGATTATCAGACCCGGGATTATCGATTGAAGGATGGCGACCAGGTTTCTTTGTTTCCCCCGGTGCAAGGAGGTTAAGCAAGCGATGCGACGTCAACTCCTTATCTCCCCCGCCCCAATTAACGAAGGGGAACTGGTCTCAGAGCGTCAGATGTCCAACGGGATGGGCGCAGCCATTTACTTTTCCGGCGTGGTCCGCGAAGCCGAAGGGCAAGCGACGATCTCCGCGATTGATTACGAATGTTTTCAAAAGATGGCGGAACATCAGTTCAATCTATTGTTCGACCAGATTGAAAAACGTTGGCCGATTGAATCCATCCGACTCGTCCACCGAATCGGCGTGGTCGCGGTAAATGAATCTTCCTTGTGGGTGGAAATCATTGCTCCCCATCGCGGCGAAGCGTTTGCCGCGTGCCAATGGTTGATTGACGAAATGAAGCGTGTGGTGCCGATCTGGAAAAAGCCTGTGCCTGCCCGGACCGCGGGTCTATGACCCGCACCAATGTTCTTAAACAGAGTCGGAGGAAATCGTCGAACAGTTTGGAAATCGGAAATTGCCGCAACTCGGGAAACCCCAATCCGACTCAACGGTATCCCCAACCAAAGCGTGGACTGATCGGCCAATAAATAAAACACGGTTTGCCAATCACGTTTTCTTCCGGAAGCTCTCCCCAGTAACGCGAATCCGCGCTGTTCACTGTGTTGTCGCCCATCGCGAACAGATGCTTTGGATGGATTTTATACTCGTTGCCATCGTGCAGATATCCAATGGGTAAGTGACCTGAGAACTGGCTGTCGGTTCCAACCTCGTTTGTAAACGAGTAGACGTTTTCAAAGTTCGGCGTGCTCGCATCCAGTCGGTTGCCGTCGATGATCGCGTGGCGGTCTTTACCCACTTGTATCGCTTCCCCACCCAGCCCAACCAGGCGTTTGATGTAAAATTGATCCTGCGGCATGTCCTCGCGGAAATAGGCGGGATCGTAATGAATGCCTTTCGTGGCGAACACAATGATATCACCGCGATGAGGATGACGGAAATTATAGGTCAAGCGATCGACAAACAAATGGTCGCCTGTCACTTCCTTGAAGCGCCAAATGCTCTCGCCTTTCTTAAACTCCTGCCCGACCAGCACGCCGGCGATTTGTTCCATGCGACGGCCACCATCGTCATCGGGCGCAAATGAGATTGTCACAGGATCGTTCCGATAACTGAGCTTCACGTCCCATAGACTCACAAATCCTTTTTTCCGGTGGCGAATTCCTTCGATCGTTCCATCCTGTTCTGCGATAAACTCGTGATAATAAGTCCCCTTCGCAGTCGCTTCAAAAAAGCGTTTGAATCCACTGGGAATCTGTTCGTTGCTGTCCTTTAAATTTTTCACCGTCACGCCGTAGAGCGTCGGCTGCATAGACCCTGTTGGAATTTTGAAAGGCTGGACAAAAAATGTGCGAATCGCCATCGCCACCGCGATAGCGACGAGAAAAACTTCCACGTTTTCGCGAAGACTCGGGTTCGCATACGGCTTGATCCATTTGTTCGCCGTTTCTTCGAGTTTCTCGACTTTCTCTTCAATGGCAGCCTTGGACGAATTGGCATCAATCGTCAATTGCAGCTCTTCCAGAGCCTCCTCGACTTTCTCAATGGCTTCGGCGGAAAGAATATCAACCTGCGAACGGAGCAACTTGCGGACGTGTTTGTGCACGTCCATCGCATGCCGCACCGTCGACGAGAGGAACCAACGAAGATTCATATTTGATTAAACCGCGCGTTCATCGCTGCATCACGACGTCTTCAACACTTCAATAAAAGCTTCCTGCGGAATGTTCACGCTGCCGACCGCTTTCATGCGTTTCTTACCTTCCTTCTGTTTCTCGAGCAGCTTGCGTTTACGACTGATATCACCGCCGTAACATTTCGCGGTCACGTCTTTGCGCAAGGCGCTGACGGTTTCGCGAGCAATGATTTTTCCACCGATCGCTCCCTGGATGGCCACTTGATATTGCTGTTGCGGGATGACTTCTTTCAATTTCGCTGCGAGGGCGCGTCCGCGTGCTTCCGCCTTGGACTTGTGCACGATACAGGAGAATGCATCCACTGATTCGCTGTTCACCAGCATGTCGAGCTTCACCATGTCCGACTGCAGGTAGCCCGCATGTTCATAGTCCATGGAACCAAACCCGCGGGTCAGGCTCTTGATACGATCATGGAAGTCGATCAGGATTTCGTTGAGCGGAATCAAACTCGTCAACATGACGCGACGGGCATCCAGCGTTTCAGTGTGATCCACGTTGCCGCGCTTTTCAGAAATCAATCCCATCATGTCGCCGATGTATTCGTTCGGGCAGATCACGAAGGCTTTGACCATCGGTTCTTCAATACGCTCAATATAATTTGGCTCCGGCAGGAACGCAGGATTGTCGATCTCTTTCACGACTCCATCCGTCATCGTCACGCGATACACCACGCTCGGATAGGTCGCGATAATATCCATGTCGTATTCACGACGCAGACGTTCCTGCACGATTTCCAAATGGAGCAACCCAAGGAATCCGCAACGGAAACCGAAGCCGAGTGCCACGGAGCTTTCGCTCTGGTAAACGAACGCTGAATCGTTCAACTGCAGCTTCGCGAGGTTCGCTTTGAGATGTTCGTAATCCGCGGTGTTGATAGGATAAATACCACTGAACACCATCGGATGAATTTCCTGGAACCCAGGCAATTCCGGCGATGGATTGCGCGACTCGGTAATCGTGTCGCCCATCTTCACGTCCTGTGGACTCTTGATGTTCGCGGTGATGTAACCGGTTTCGCCCACTTCCAATTTCTCGCGCACGTATGGCTTCGGGTTAAAGCTTCCGACTTCCTTCACTTCGTAGCTCTTGCCGGAATGCAACAACTTCACCTGCATGCCTGGCTTCAATTCGCCATTGAAAACGCGGACGTGCGTCACGACACCTTTGTACGTGTCAAAATAAGAATCGAAGCACAGTGCCTGGAGTGAAACCGAGTTGGTCGGCTTTGGCGGAGGCACGCGCGCGACGATCGCTTCCAAAATATCTTCGATGCCAATCCCCTGCTTCGCGCTGGCCGTGATGGCGGAATCGCCGGGGATAGCCAAAATTTCTTCCAATTGCTGTTTCGTCAACGGCACGTTGGCGTGCGGCAAATCAATCTTGTTGATCACCGGGATGATCTCGAGATTTTGTTTCATCGCTAGATGCACGTTCGCCACGGTCTGCGCTTCGACGCCCTGCGCGGCATCAATGATGAGCAAAGCACCTTCGCACGCGCTCAAGCTGCGGGAAACTTCGTAGGCGAAGTCGACGTGCCCCGGAGTGTCGATCAGGTTCAGTTCGTACGTCTCCCCGTTTTTGGCCTTATAGTACATCGTGACCGGATGCGCCTTGATCGTGATGCCGCGTTCGCGTTCCAGGTCCATGGCGTCGAGCAATTGGTCTTCCATGTCGCGGGTGGCGATGGTGCCGGTGCGGTGAAGCAATCGATCGGACAACGTGGTCTTGCCGTGGTCGATGTGGGCAATAATGCTAAAATTTCGGATATGGGATGCCTGCATTTAACAAACCTTCAAAATCGTAAAATACCAACGTTGCGCAGCACCATCATTCATTTTGATGACGCTACTATCCAGCAAATAACCAAAACAACGAGCAGGGAAAGATAACGGCGAAACCCGCGAAGAAAAGGGGAATCTTAATAAAGGATTTTTCGTTCCTGAGCACGTTTCCTGCTAAAGCCAGTCGCTTGCGCCTTGGATTACTTCCCAAAACCGCCTTTCTCAACGTTAAGTTCAAAAGTCGAGTAGTTTTTTCAAGCTGCGGCAGCGGAAAAACGATCGGCTGTTCAGATTTGTGCCTGAACCTCTTTCAGAACATCAAATCGTCGAATCCAGCAAGCCTTTTGAAACGGGAACCGGCGCCTCTTTCCATTCGTTCCCTTCCCAAAGCTCCGCAACCCCTGAAGAAGCCATCCGCGCCGGAATTCCGACTGATCTCATCGCAGCGACATAAATCCGGTGAAATCCGCGAATATCCGTTACCTTTTGCTGCCAAATACTTTCAACGCCGTGGACCTCTGCATTTCCGGGAAGAACAGTGATACATTCGCGCAGATAACGAACAACGATTTCAGCAGCATCGGACGGGAGATTCTCTTTGCGGATGCGAAGATAAAGAGTCTCCCAAAGCGGCCTTCTCCAGCCGATCTCCTTTTCGTCACCATCGATCCTTGGCGAAAGAACATATCCTTCAAAAATCTGAGGATCTACTTTCCAGTTCACAAGGCGGAATGAATTGTAGTGCGCCAGTTCAGCGTGCGTGAGGAGGGTCTTCAATTTCTGGCCCTGAGAAAAATCTTCTTTTGCCAACCGCTCGAAATAGGGGAGGCACTCTTCCGAAATGATGAATCGACTCGCAAATCTCACGTTCGTTGTGGTTGCTGGGAGCAAAGGCAGAAGTAGATGAACGAACGTTTCTACCAGAGCAACCAACGCTGCCCCAGCAGCTATCCAGTGCAAAAGTTGCGGCTTTGTTTTCAAGAGCCGCATGCCACTCTCCTCTTGCGCATGCCGTCTTTTGGTTTTTCCTGCTCCCGCCACAATGCACGTAAAGCCCACAAGGCACAGCGCCGCCGGCTGGATCGGCGATTGGCCCCTTCTTCCAGCTAGCGTACCGTTCAAATTATTGCTTCCGATGAGATGGAAAGAACAATATTCAGCAACCATGCGGAACAGCAATGAACGATTATCATCCAATTCATCAGTATTCCTTCCGAAGGTTTTAAATTCTGCCTTCGTCCCTCGTTCAACAAATAAATCTTCCACCCTTTTTATTTCTGCTTTGGCATTTCCATGCTCTTTTTCGGGGATGACGAAGAGTGCTCGGCAACCCGGAAGAATAGCGTTTTTTTCTTTTTCGGCCAGCAACTTGCACACCTTCTTTGGATCCGAAGCAGGGATTCCAACCACAAGGTTGGGGTGTACTGCGGGATTCTCCCCCAGGAAATTCAAGATGCGTGAAACCGCTACATCATAACCCACCCATCCGATAGCGTTGGTCAAAACCCATGGCTGCCGTTGTAAGTAATTATTTATTGCCAAGAAAGTTGTTCGCAAGCTGGCTTCATCATCTGGCCCGTTTTCGATTGCAACAGCCGCAATATTTAATTCGGCAAATTTTCTAAGAACGGGTCCACAGTCCCTCAGATTGTGGCGGTCCGGATGAAAATAAATGACAACGGGAATGCGATGATCCCCCTTAGGTAGCATCGCAAATGCACTGAGTTTACCGTCGCGAGTAACTGGAATCGAAAACCACACTCTTTTTAAAGGATCGCACGCCCTCGCCCAAGTGAACGCCGCCACCACCAACAACAAGAGTCCAAAGAAAATAAGCAAGCGTCTCCAGTGCAAATACTTTGAATATGCAATTTCAACCGGTCTCATATCGTTAGGTGTGCTCAAAACAGGGTTATTGAGTTATTCGATCATTCCGGGGGGAAAATCCGAAATAACCCAAAACATCCTGAACCCATTGATTTCTAGTGCTTCCCTCAAGCCTTTCGATGGGAAATCCAAAGGCGACACATTTCCCCTGTTTGGGAGAGCTAAATGTCACCGCCAAATTCCGCTGCTTTGAATCCATCAATAACGGTTTAATGTCAGCCATTGCCGGACTAAACGTATTCACGGGTCGAAGGAGTGCGGGGAATAAGGCTCTTATGCTGCCATCGCTTACACTCAAAAAGCTATCCTTGGTGGCGGCGACTGCCATTTCGTCGGCCTTCAAAATCAAGCTTTCCACCGCGAAATATCCATTTGCAACCGTGTTGGAAGGCCCCGTTTCCAAGCTGGCCCCAGATATCATCAAATGATTTCCGTTTTTCAATTGTGCCTGAAGAGCTGTTCCCTCCGGAGTTTCCATAGCTTCAGCTACAGAACATTCGTATCCCAGGTTCCAAATAAACCCCTTGTAGCGATCGATTTGAATTCGGTTCTCCCGAATTGCCGACCCGTCGCAGGAATCGAAGGCCACCTTGAACAATTTCAACGGAACCGAGAATTGCTTCACATTATCCAAGCCATTGATTTCTTGTGGAATAACTCTTTCAAAAGTTTTGCCCTGATTTGCAATTGAACCCACGCCCCCCACACACACCTGACGCACATTGAGCCGGGCGTCGAATTTTGTGTAACTGTTAATCACCAATAGCTTCACATCCGAGCTGTCGCCCAGTTTGCACCCAACAACACTGGAGGGAAAGGACTCTCCCCCAGGCCCAAGGGCCGCGACCCGGAAAAAATATTCCTTATTTGAAACTGGAGGAGACATAGTCACTGCGCGTGCTCGCCCATCAGCGATCATTGGACTGCCAAATCCGTTCCCGTCCGTAGAGCAGTAAACTATGAACTTTTCGGGCTGCGTCTCAGACCCGTTAAAAGACCAGGCGATGTTGATCTTTCCACCGTCCGAAGCTTGGGCCGAAACACCGAACGGCGATGAAGGGATAGCATCCAGGCGCACATTATCGCTTTCGCTGAAGAAACGTAGAATTCCGCGATAAGCTGCATCTGCAATTGCCGACCGAATCAGCGGCTCACGCAGCAGACGAGCGTCCTGTAGATTATCATGGTAACCCACTTCAAGTATCACAGCATCAAACTCATTCCCTATCGACTTGTTGTTGATTTCTCCAAACGCAAAATCAGAACGGGCATAGGCTGTTTTACTTCCGCGATCCTGCCATTTAGTGGCAAAATTCGTAATCTTCGCTAAACGAGTGTTTAACTCGCTTCCCAACGTTTTTGCTAATCGCTCCTGATTCGGAGTACTTGCATCAGGAAATAATGTCGCATTATTATATAAAGCCTCAACTCCCCGCTCATTGCCGCTATTGGAATGGAAGCTTAAATAAACCCGTTCTTGTATCTTACCAAAACCCTCCCGGTTCATTTGTTTGGCCATCCTTGCTGGCGCATTAACGTTGTCATTTTCGTCGGAACTGCTTCCGGAGTAAATAGAAGAGGGTTGGCCTTGTCCAATTCCAGCTTGAATCCAATACTTTGCCGCCTCCTCTTCACGTGGATAACCGGAGACAGATGGCTTCTCTTTATCTGCTGCGCGAGGCACAAGGCTGCCCATCCCATTTCCAAAACGAATCGCGTCAGCGACGACTACCGTTCCAGCCTCCCCTTCAGAGCGGAGATTGCTGACAACCACTGCGCCATTAGTCAAATTCTGGCCGGAACCAAGATAGTATGTCCCCAAATACACCCATCCATTGCCCACCATATTATGAGGAATACGTATGAGCGTTTCGCCGCCTGCGTGAAAAATCCGGTAGAGCTGACGGATCCGGTCCGCTCCATGCCGAACCCAGGTGTAGACGGGATAGAGACCGGCATTCGCAACTCTAGGACAAAATTGGGCCGTGGCAGTCTCTTTGTTTGAAACAAATGCAAATTTGTATGGCACCGCTTCCTTTCGGCCATAATAAATATCGGAATTACTATCATTCCACTCCCCTTGGAAACTCACGTCCGAAGAGACATTATCCAAAATTATCTCGTTGGTTTGCTGTCCGATAGGCCGAAAAGGCACAACAACCCCTCCAGAATTGAAACAAACTGAGGCAAACATGTTCATTTGATCGATATTCCCATAGTCCTCGATAATCCCATTAAACAAGTCCCTTGTGGTATGCCAACCTGGCTTCGCCTTCGGTCCGTTGCTGTAAACCAATCCATGACCTGCGTTCAAGAAAAATACGCGGCCGCTCAGACTGCCTGTTGGTGCGAGGAAAGCACCGGGGAAAGCAGAGCCCAAGTCATCAGGATGGCCAGCTGAAACCGGCGCTTGCTTTCCGAGCGGAAGAACTTCTCTGAATTCGAACCTCTCAGGAGCCAACTCAACGACTTCCTTCAAATTTTTAAAAGTGTTCTCCCGACGCGGAGTATACGACTGCTTACCGACATATCGTGAAAATAATATTCCTCCGACCACGATCAACACTGCGGCGATCAACATTCGATTTTTAAAAAAGAACTGCATAGATTAGGTCATACTTTTCAAGTTGCCAGCTTACTCTCAAGGGGCGAGGTATCAGTTAGCCTCCTTTTTAAAATAGCAGGATGACTATTGTCCTGGCGAACGGTCGCCATTTTAATCAAAAAACACAAAGGAGCGGTCAAGGCGATCCTGAAAATCCCCCTGTCAAATAGAAAGCCAACCAATAAAACCATCGAAGCTGCAAGGCATGCACAGGTTATCCATTGATCCTCCCATTTTTGAGGCTCAAGAGATTCAATGCCATTGCAGAGGCCATTTCCAAATTGAAAAGATAGAAAAATATAGACCAGAAAAAGGAGAAGCGCGGGCATACCTGCTACCAAAGCCAACACAAGATAATTATTGTTGTCGATCGCCCCGCCATCGATGAGTTCTTGTGGCTTATAGAATGCGTTATAATTTTTTTCGGGAGGCGACCACCCCCAGCCGGCGAGCGGGCGTTCCGCAATCATTAAAAGAGCCCCGTCAACCGTATAAAGACGATTTTTCCACGAAAAATCGTTCAAGTTTCCAATCGACGCAAATCTTCTTAGTGTTGGATTTTTCGAATTGACGCTCGCCCAATAGCAAATAACCAAGGCTGACATGGCCAAAACAATGATAGAAAAGTTCGGTCGGAAACCCGATAGAAAATTGATCCACGGATTCCAACCTGATTCGATTTTCATTTGCGCAGAAGGACGTCGTTTAAGAAGTTTCAAAAAGACAGTCACCAGATAACATCCGGCTAGAACGCAACCAACCCAGGCCCCGCGGCAATAGCTCTTTCCCAATCCCCAAAAAAACAAGTTACAGCACCCAAAATAAAACAAGGCTTTCCATCCAATCTTCTGTTCCACCAGGCTGGTACTAATCAGGAATGAGAAAGCCAAAATCAATCCAGACCCCATGATAAGCCCATACCCATTAGGATTTTCCCATAAACCCTTCCACCGGATATGGTCATGGTATGGATAGTCGAGACCAAATCGCGGATGGCAGATCGAAGCAAAGGCCAAAGCAATCAGCCAAAGCAATAAGAGCATTTTCCGTGTTTCCGTGGGAGATTTCTTTCTAAAACGAATAAAAAATTCTCCGAACTCTCCAACCAAAATCGCCGTGATGAAAGCTGCATTATCGTTCGTTATATCAAGCCCAAAGTGATCTCTTCTAAAACTCACCACCGACACAATTACCAGCCCAAACACCACGACACTTGAGAGGACAAAATCCCGTCGGTAACCGGATTGAATTCTCGGAAAGCATCGTGCCTTTAAAGAACACCACCCGATTAAACCGGAAATCAAAAAGAAGGTTTGAAAACCTGTTCGTGTCACGAAATCAACTATTTTATCTAAAACGTAACCACATGCCCCTGAGCAGAGGTATTCGGCGGCAAGAATCATCACAAAGAGGGCCACAATAATGGCCTTCTCCCAGTGTGACTTGAGCATTCCATACCATTTTGACTCGGGGTGCATAACGTTTTTTACGACTAAGAGAAAATGATTTTACGATAGACTTCCGTCTTAGTTATTGCCGGCCGCAAGCTTGAGTGTCTCATCGCATATCATCGCCCATGAATCAGCCCGATAGAAGAAATGACCCTCATCTTTGAATGGATACCATTTCGACGTTATCCGCGCCTCGCTCATAGCAAACAAATCATCAACAGTTTTCTCGGCCTTTTCGGGTGACACAAAAGGATCGAGTTCGCCATGAAACCCCAGTACTTTTATGTCACTTTTGATATTTAATGGTCCGTCAGGCGGGCTCTCGGGCCAGGATATAAGAAGCAGGCCTCCGATCTTCCCGTGAACAGCAGCGGCAGCGCTCAAACTGGCCCCATGGCTGTTTCCCATCAAAAAAACCCTTTCCGGAGAAATTTTCAATTTGTCCACGGCGTAGTTTCGAGCTGCGACAATGTCCCGAGCCCGGCCAGCCTCATCTCCCAGCTTTTCATATTTCTGGCCATATCCGGAAGATCCTCGGTAGTTGACGGCAATTACATCACAGCCGCGATCGGCCAGCACTTCCACATAAGGTTCCCAAGTCGGGAATGTTTGAGTATTCAAGCCTCCATGTGCCTCAATGATCGCGATTCTTTTTGAAGGGTCTACAGCCTTGGCTGCCCAATGATAGCTGGGAACAAGAACCCCATCAAATGATGGGATTCTAACCGAAGCGGGCTCAGGACTGCTGTAATGTTTCGAATGTTCAGGGGCGTAAATCTCGCGTGCGCGACCTGATTCAACGTCAACTTCAAGAAGAACCGGCGGAACCGAAAAGGAGGCGAAGCGCCCGTAGAGCGATTTGCCGTCGGGATCAACATGTGTCACGCGAAAAACACCATTAGTGGGCCCAATTACAGTAGAGTGTGTATGGTCAGGCCTAACTAACCGTGCCTGCATAATGCCATCGAAAAGCGTGTGATAAACAAATGCTTTATTATCCGAAAGCCATACCGGATTCACAATATCTCCGGTTGTCTCAGCACATTTTGAAAGCTGGGCGACCTTTACGCTTCCGTCTTTTTGGGTATTCAATCCGAGCTGATATAGTTGATAAAACTCATCCGATTTTCCCCGGGCACATACCAGTAGCTTCTCTCCATCCGGCGACCAGGCGAGCGTCTGTAAGGTTCTGCCTTCGAATAGTTGGTTTTTAACTGAGGTCAGTCGTTTGACGTTAATAAACGTAACGCATCCCGGCTCAGATTCAGCAATTACAGCGATATTGTCTCCTGCGCCCGACCATGCGAAATCACAATTTGCGGATAACGACTTTTTTACGATTATTGGGGGAGTAACACCTTCCCGATCACATAAGAGTAGACGGCCTTTCTCCCAGTCGCCTGAGAAAAAAATGTATTGTTTTCCATTTGGCGCCCATCGGATCGGAGGTAATGCCGTTTTGCTAATCGGAACCGAAACAATTTTTCTAGCCCCACTTTTTACATCCCAAAGAAAGAGTGGCCGGTTTAATCCATCAATTTCCTGATAAAAAATAGAATTGCCATCTGGACTCCAAGTCAATGCCCTCTGCGTATTCTCAGAAAAACTCTTCGTGATCATCTTGCCGGAAGCTTTTTCTATAATCGCGATTTCAAAACCATTTTTTAACTCATCTTTTTTCAAAACATATTTTCCGTCGGGAGAGATGCTGACTGCGACCGAGTGAGAAGAACGCATTTCAGCAAGAATCTTCCTGAACTGAGACGTATTTCGCCGGAGAACGGAAGAAATATCGAACTTCCACAGCAAAGCGATGGCTGGCAAAACCAGGATTAAAATCGCTCTCTGAATTATTTTTTTCGTCATGACATTAAATCTCCATCGAATATCAACCGCTCACTCTTTTGTCATACCGACTACGGTCGGAGCCTTGGCGTAAACTGCAATCAACGTAGTGTGATATCTAACCACCGCGTATTTAAGTAATAAGTTCGGATTCTCTTTGGAAAAGCCCTCCTTGAAACCGGACACGACGACGAAGTCAGCCCGATCTCTGCCGCCTACCGTCTTAATATCCGAGCGCAGTGAATAATAACGCAACAGCTCCCAATCATTCTCTAGTGAAACGTTGGCATCGGGTTTCGCATTTTTGTTCAGCCATTTGACAGCGTCGATCATAGGCGCACCCCATGAATAAAAATCGTAGTATTCTCCCGTCGTTTTGCCTTGCGCGACAAGTGAGCGGCCCACAACGTTCACAAACGAGCCTTCGTATGGATGCAAGGCAATCAGAGGAAAGGCAGTGATCACCAAGATCAAGACGACAGCGGGACCGGGTATATGCCTAAGTCCTCGCTGATTCAACCACGCCAATGTCTTGTCGATACCGACGGCGGAAATGATTATAATTGGCGGAATGGTGACAAAAACATGGCGAATGCCGTCATATTGCAAAGACCCTGGTCGCATCCGTGACAGCAACGGCAACAAGAGCCACCAGAACATCAAGCTTATCCCCGCAATTTTTTGATAACGGGTGATCCAGTAAATGCAGACAGCGAGTCCAATCAAAAAGAAAAAAACTGTAATTACCGGGCTACATGCAAGTAAATGAACCGGCAAGTAATGCCAGGGCAATTGATCGTTTTCATACCATTTCCCAAGATATGCCTGCTCGAACGTCAAAAAATTACCTGAAAAAAATCCAACGGCCTTTACAATAAACAGTGGATTTTGCCAAAGGAGAGGCCAAAAAACATAAACAATACCAGCCGCAGTTCCAAAGAATAGCGCGACCAGCCAAAAAACTGTCTTATAAGACTTCCAGGCAAACGGCACTTTGAAATACAAAAAAGTGCACGCTGTCAATACAAGGACCGGCAATATGAATAATCCATCGAGCTTGGTATCAACACAAAGCCCAAACGCGATTCCCCCGATGATTATATCACGCATGCTTTTGTTAGACAGGCCACGCAACAAAAAGGCAAAGGTCCATAATACGAAGACCATTACCGGTACATCTTTCCCGTTGTAGTGTGCATGGGCTATGTATCGCGGATACAAAGCCATCAGCGTTAAAGCCACAAGTCCTGTTCTATAGCCGTTGATCAATCGCCCCAAAAAGAACACTCCTGCCAGCCCCAACGCACCGGTAAAAAGGTTCAAGACGTGCCCTGCTTCTACCGAGTCCAAACCAATCACCTTACAACAAAGCTCCGAGGTCAAAAAACTACAGGTAGCGTAAAAAGGAGGATGAAACTGGTAGTCACCATCCTGTTTCTGCCGGAAGTCACCCGTCTTCACGATATTTTCCAGGAAGCGCACCGTCGATTCTCCCCTCCTCATCACCGGCCTTTCATCGTAACTGGCTCCATAATCACCAATGTTAATTAAGTTGATCAGCAACCAAGCCACGATGATGATGCTTGGCCAGCACCATTCGCTTTTTAAAAAATTCTTGCTTTGATTTTGGTTATCCACGATCGCTTTGAATCTCTTGAGTGCTCAGGCAACCCACTTGTAATTGATGTGCCGAATGATGAACACGAGCTGGATACTGAATAGAAACAGCAAAATAAACCATCGCACGTATTTGATTCGTTCCGATTCCAACAGTAATGCCCAAATCACAAATAGGGGAAAAACGACACTCAGGTATCGTTGAAAGGACATGAATGAGACCGTCACCGCGGGGATAATTCCCGCGATTGCGGCATAGATGCCCTCTGAAGTCTTAATACGCCAAGGAGGAACAAGAGAAGCCAGGAAAATAACAAAACAGGTCCGGTCCAGATATGAGGTACCAAAGCCATGCAGCTCTCTTGGGGAAATCAGGGTAAAGAAAAAGTCAACGGGATGAAATAATTTGCCGAGAGAGGGTTTCGTAGGGAACACCTTTTGCACCTCAAATCCGTCAAAGGCATTACCGGTAAAAAGATACATGATCAAAAAGTAAAGCGCGTATCCGGCCACCGGAAAGAAGCAAACGAGGTAGCGGTGCCATTCCTTCTTTTTTCGAAAGAGCTCCCAGATAATTGGAAATATACAGAAGACTCCAATAGCCCGCGTGAGTGGGAGAAAAAAGCTGACCACTGCTAAAAGCCAATACTTTTCAGAATCTAAACACAGGAATAGAAGGATAATTAACAACAGAAAAAGCGACTCGCTGTATGGGAACACATAAAAAAAAGATGCTGGAAACGCGAGCAGCAGCATTGTCGCAATGTCGGCAATCCGGGGATTGAACGAACGCGATGTTCTGTAATGAAACAGCACAATCGCAAGAAAAGAGAAAATATTCGACATCAGCAGACCCGCTACCAAATGATTTCCCAGCGTAATCGGGGAGGCCAACAACATGACCAAAGGCCACAGTGGGTAAAAGGCGTTGATCTTCGAGCCTTCCGTGTAACCTTGACCACTAATCATCAGGTAGTTGCTTGTGTCCCACGGCAGGAAACAAGTCGTCCAGTTTGGTTGCTGGCCATTCAGACCGAGGTTGGGCAAGAGTTCCAGGCTGGAAAAAATAAATATAAAGAGAAAGAGCTTATATAAAAAAAGGGGCACCAATATTTTGGTTGTCTGTGTGCCTTTAAGTTTCTCGATTGATTCTTTTAGCATGATAACGGTCTAACCGACCCAATAGTTGTTTGTGAATCTGAGGAGGAATACAACCTGAACGGCAAAGAGGCAGCCCAACACCAGCGGAAACCAGATTCTCTTTTCCGCGGCCTGAAAAAAGACCGCCCCTGCAATGAAGAGAGGAAATGCCAGCGTTAAAAATCGAGTATAACCAACAAGCGAATTAAAGATAGCGGTAAGCAATCCGAATACGATTGCATAGGCGAAGAGGGTTTTGTTGATTCGGAAAATCAAGAAAAGACTGGTGACAAAGAGAATGAAAAACATTCTGTCGAGGGCCGAGTCCAAAAGACCATGTAACTGCAACGGTATAAAGAACGAGCTAACAAACCCCGGGATGTCCAAAAACTTTGCAAACGATCCCTGCGAGAGGAAATTCCCGTGCATTCGGAATCCTATCCATGGACTCCCGGCGGAATATTTCATATAACCCAAATAGGCAACAAACCCGAGAATGATCGGCAGCACCATATACGCTACTCGGGACCATGATTTTCCACGCACACACTCTATCAACAACGGGACGCTGCAAAGCACACCAAACGGAGTGGCCGTCGATATAAGGAAGCCGGCTGCAGCCGTTCCCCAGACCAGCCTATGTTGAGAACAATAAAATAAAACCATCAGCAGCAGAAAAACCAAAGACTCGGAATACATAAACGAGAGGAACAGCGCCCCCGGAAACGCCAACAGTAACAACAAGGCATAACATCCGACCCTGGTTCCGAAAGTTTTGCTCACGATCGAATGAAAGATCAACATGGCAACCAGCGAAAACAGGTTTGCCAGAACGAGCCCGACGGCCAGTCTGTCCATGCCGGTCGCAGCCGCCACCAGTCGAATCGAGGCTGGCCAAAGCGGAAAGAAAGCAGTTGAGGCGGAGTAGTTCCGGTATCCTGCTTCACTGAGGTAGAGATAATGATGAGCATCCCATGTTTTGAAGTAGGATCTTAAATTGGGGCGTTCTTTCTCAGGCCAATGAAAATTTTGATCGTAGGCCGAAACATTGAAGCTTTCAGGGAGAAGTCTTGCTCCCGCGAGGACGAGCCACAGAAGAAACAACTTGTACAGGATCAAAGGCAATACCAGCTTCCGGGTGGGAAAATGAAACCCGTTGTCCTCATTACTTACCGGTTCGATCACCTTAGCTGTTTCAAGAGTTTCCATGGCTTCTGGCGTGCTGGTCGGCTGCGGCTTTTTGGTGTGGGAGATGAATTATCGCTGGGTTTACAATTTCAGTCGTTTGTGAAAACGATCTGAATGGCCAAGGACTTCCATCCGGCGTTTTTGATGCAAAAAAGCCTGAATCATCACTTGCCCAAATTTCGGGATGTGCATTGCGCCGGTGAATATGAGGATTGGCACAAAGCATTTGCATCGCGTAACCGAGATAGAGAGAAACATCAGCCTGAATTCCAATTTTCCGAGCGTGTTGCACTCCTTGATAGGCGAGGGAACACACTGTTTCAATCGCCTCCCTCTGGACGATCCAGAAAGCGCTCCCAGACAAATAGGGCTGGTTGGGAAGGCTCATGCCGCGAAAGAACTCGAGATATTGTTTTTTGCTGACGCTTCCAAAACGATCCTCTGCAATTTCCGCAATCGGCTCCTCAAGTGGAACATGTATCGGAGATTTTCCCAAAAGGGACAGGATATCCCTTGGATTACTTACGAAGAGGCTATCGGCGTCGAGCCAGATGAAATAATCAAAGGAAAGCTTCGAAATTGCCGCCTGAAGAAAAATCAATTTGAAGAGGCTTTCGTCTTTGCTAAAGGACATCGCATCGTAGCACTCGCAATCGTCGATCGGTTCCTTCGTCAGAACGTGAAACTCTTTGAAAACGCCCGCTCTGCGCGCGGAGCGAACGCACTCCCGCATTAATGGGATGTACGCCCCATCGCAGATAGACCAATAGCAGTAGCGAGGTATTTTGTGCATGGTCAGTTCAGAAGTGCGTCAATCCAAAGGTTCCGATGCGTCTCCGGATTACAAAGCGAATTACGAGCGTGATTGGAACAGCGAATACTTATTTGCTCACGAAGGCGATTGTTTCGAAATACTTCATCAATATACGTTTTGTATTCAGCGAAAGAGCCACAAATAAAGCCACTTTCTTCGTGTTCGATAAAGGTGTGAAACTGGTGTCCACGGGGAACAAAGGGAATACATCCCGTAAGCATGGCTTCCACGGTAGAACGCCCCCAGGATTCTTTGAACCTATGCCCTAGAGGGTAAACAAACAGGTCCAGGGATTGAAGAAACTTATCCGTCGCCTCTTTCTGCGGCGAAAGCAAATCCCACTGGAGACCGAAACGGTGCCAGGAATATTTTTTCCTGAGCTCATCGTTCCATGCCATCACGCGATAACGGATGTCGTTGAAACCGAGCTCTTCGTAAAAAACAGGAAAGTCCTCGGGATATTTATCCGGATCCGGGCGGGAAAGACGGCCAATCGTGAACACCGGATTTCGTCGAGGCACAAATTCGAAGTCATCTGGCGCTATATAGTTGCCGACAAGGGAAAATGGCACGTTTCGATACAGTTCCTTGAAATTTTCCTGCTGAAATTCCGAGACGAAAAGAACTTTATCAATCAGCCCAGCCGCCACTGCTTCTGCTTCTCCATCGAACTTCCACATCATCTCGTTGGAGAAAATCAATTTCAACCCGCGCTTTTTGACCTCCTGGGCCGTTCCGGAAGTAAAAAAGTTCACCTCACAGATCGCCAGGGCAATTCCGTCCACCTTTGGTGGCAAATCCTTCAGGAGACAAAATGAAACAGCCTCTGCATTAAGAAACCGCGTGACTTCCTTATCCTTGAGCCAGGAGACGTGGTGCAGGACGACTGTGATTCTAAAGGAATTCTTAAGAAGCAAGATCAGATGCCGAATCTTGGTTGCTGCCCCTCCGAGTTTTGCCGGCGCCCCGAAAATATACAAATCAGTCATTCGGTCAACGGCTGGAGGTGAGGGTCCCCTTACGGTCGAGTGCAACAGTTACCAGAACAGATCCACTTCCCAATATTAGCACGGCCAGGGCAAGCAGGATCACGGCTTGAATTGTTGAATTATCATTGAGCAGACGGAAACTACCCATGCATTTGCACGGTGCCCATCTGCCCGTTGTCAACCATGGCCACAGTCGATAGAAAGCAAACGCGCCCGCGAGCCAAAAAATCGCACCGTGCTTATATACCGAAGGGATATTTTTGCGGAGACAAACCGCAACGACAATTAACTCCAACAGAGCGACGTTGAATAGAAGCGCCCTCGAAGAGAGGAAATGAATCACCGCATCTTTCTGGGTCGCGAGATCTGCGTCAAAAGCAATCGAGCCCAGTTTTAGAACAGCCGTCGCCGACAAAAGGCAGACAGCATAAATAACAACCGTTTTCTGAAGGATCGTGAAGGGGGTGGTACCAGTCATGCCGCGTCTTAGCTAATGCTAAAAAAGAAATCCATTTTCACCCAGGCCGGCCAATGGGATCAGAAACTCATCAGGCACCCAGCAATTGGCAGAATCCGACCAGAGAAAATTCACATAGACAGGGTAGGCATTTACAAGGGCTTCGGCCTTGATCAAGAAACGAACCCACGCCGCCGTTGGCTTCTTCGACTTTTCCAAAATCAGGCTGGGATTATAGGAGAGCGCTGATGCAACTGCCGTGGAGCTTTCGTTCTTGTCTTCCCAAACCCAGGTAGAAATAGGTTCATCAGCTGCCTGGTTATATTGAATCTTAACCCCTGATTTGGAGAGATTGATCCCCTGCCAGCAGTGAATACAAAGAGATTGGTTGTTTTTGCCGTTGGGCGCGGCCGCCGCCAACTTATAAAACTCCTTCAACAACGCCATGTTTTTAGCCTGGGCATCGCCCCCTTCAGGAATTTTGATATTCTTTGAATTCAGCACTTCCCGGAACGCGCTCAACTCTCTTGGATCCCACGCACTGTTCTCAGCAGTAATCGGCATGGGATATCGAAACTTAACATAAGTATCGAAAGAATCATGGCTATAGGCGCGAAGGCAGGTCAAAATACTGTCGACCAGTTTATCCTCCTGCTCCTTTGATAATCCCTGGCCCTTCACAAAGCCCCTGAAACCCTGGCTAATATTGTGTTCACTTCCAATCGGTTCAAACTCGGCAGACTTCCATTCGGTGATTAACTGCTGCTGATGAACAATGGCTTCCTGGGTATTTTTCTGGCGAACCTTGCCCTTATAAAGCAGGCATAGAACTAGAAACAATATTGGAGACAAAGCAATGATCGCGATTCGCCGGTTTCTATTCATAGAAAAAAAGGAAGGCAGAACCCCTATACAGATAGGGGCTTTTTAAGATAGACGGTAAAAACTCGGCATCCTTGACGGATGCCGAACCTGACTAAGGAGAAAAATTAATTGCTAGACCTGTTCGAAGTCTCACACGTGACTCCATACCCAGCGGTATAACACTGCCCACTGGTAAACGAACAACTAACAGTCGGAGGCAACGTTGCCGTCGTCGTACACAACCAATTTCCAGCGCAGCAATCTTTATCTTCCGGACAGCAGTTACGAGGATTACCAAAAATCGTCGTACCGCAACGATATTGACCAGAAGGACACTCACGCTGACTTGCCAACAAAGGCTGAGCCGTAGCCACTACGACGCTTGCCACAGCCACAGTTAATGCCATTTGTCCCACCAATTTTTTCAGTTTATTCATAGGAATGTTAAAAACACCGCATATTGAATAGCTACCCGAAGCCCGTGTTCCATACCTTTCCACGTTGCCGGAGCCACTCTTTACCTGAGCGGCGCGCACAATTCCAAAATCAGGTTTTCTTGTCAACAGAATTATCGTTTTCCCTGAATTTTTTTTAGGCAAAAACGCGGATTATCAATTCAGGGCCCCCTCACAACTTGAATGGATGCCTAAAATGCGTCCCACTTTCCCTAATTTGCCTGGTCCTGGCAGGTTACTCCGTATTCAGGAGTATAACACGTCGATTTGGTGAAGCTACAGAGTGGTATCGGAAAAAGAACACAGAGGAACTTTCCCGCACAGCAATCTTTATCTTCAGGACAACATTGCCGGGGCCTGCCAAAAAGGGTAGTACCACAGCGATAAGTACCCGACGGGCATTCCTTGCTGCTCACGGCGTATGCCGTCTGAGTAGAAACTAAAACGTTGGCAATCGTTGCTGTCAAAGACATCAGACCCACTATCTTTTTCAACTTATTCATAGAACGAAGCGTTTATCGGCATGATTTCAACCGAAACCATTTTCCCATTCATTGGTTTAGAACCAAGCCTCAGGAGGGAATGCTAAAGACATCCCTAAATTGCCTTTTATTAAAAGCACCTCTGGTTGCGGATGGGATAGTAGAACGTTTTTTTATCGTCAACTTAAATTTTCGAAAAAGTTAAAACACTTCTCATTTAACAGCCCAACATCAGTGGTTTTCCCCGTATGAGATAAATATCCGGAATGTTAAACGGGAAAATCAGGATTTTGTCTTTCGACGTGGCGTTCTAATCAAGTGATTCCCATCTACAAAACGCACGAGCTCTACAAAAC
>CBHTTJ010000006.1:0-53133 GCA_966095605.1 uncultured bacterium
TTCAACGCCTCTTTGAAAACAAGGAACAGGTTGTGACGCATCTCGGCCGAGAGCGGAAGGCGCGGCAAATCAGGTGGCGAAACCTGCCAGCGATAACGGATCTTTGTGGGCGCAAAGAAGCGCTGCGCATATTCGTAGAAATAAAGGGCCAGGTTATCCAACGAGTCGTTGTCGGGAGAGACCGCCCAGACAATTCCATCGAGGTTCCGCACCAGATCCTCGGTGGCATCAACAACTTTGCCGGCGTTCGATTTCATCTCGTGTTCGCCGCCGCGTCCGCTCGCCGTCAGATTGCTCAACATTAAAATTTCGGTGAGTCGCGCGCCGAGGTCGTCGTGCATGTCGCGGGCGATGCGAGTGCGTTCCTTCTCGACAATGTGCTGTTGTTCCAGTCGCGCGAGATTGCGTCGCAACCTTTGCCACGTCAGGTATCGCGCGAGCCCCGCGACGCTCCCAACGGCGATCAGGCTGGCAACGATCAGGAACCAGTTCGTTTGCCAAAAATGCGGCATCAACCGGAGGCGGATCGTGGCACCGGTTTCGTTCCACAAGCCTTCGTTATTGCAGGCGATAACCTGGAACGTGTAATTGCCCGGCGGAACATTGTTGTAAAGCACGTCACGTCGCGTACCCGCGTCGACCCAATCGGAGTCGATTCCCTCGAGTTTGTACTTGAATCGATTCTTTTCCGATGCGCGGAAACTCAGGGCGGTGTAATGAACTTGCAGTTCCCCACGACCTGGCTGGATTTGCAGAACATCCATGGCAGGGGCGGCGGTTCTCTCAAGGGAAAAAGGCTGTTTATTGGCGAGGATATGTTCGATCACGACCGGTGGTGGCGAATTGTTGGCGGGCAGAAAAGCGGGATCAACCGCCGTTATGCCGCGGGTCGTGGCAAACCAAAGACGTCCATCCTGCGCTTTCCATGCGGCTGGCCGTGCGACGCCATTGCATTGCGGACTCGACATGCCTTCAGCTTTACCGAACGAGGCGCAAGGGAGCGTTCGCAACGTGCCAGCATCGAACTGGTCCAGATCTTTTTTGCTCATACGAAAGACGCCGGAAAAACAACTCATCCAGAGACTGCCTTTGTCATCGTCGAGGATTTCGGAAATGTTGTCATTAAAGAGACCGGCTTTTGCGGTGTAGGACGTGAACGTTTCATTCCGGAATCGATTCAGACCGCCGCCGTCGGTGCCAATCCAGAGATTGTGTTCGCGATCGGTGCAGAGGGCGCGAATGCGATTCGCAGACAGACCATTGCGGGTTGTATAAGAGTTTAAAACAACGTCTTGGAGAGTGATCTCTTTCGATGCGACCGGAGCCAGGAGCTTTGATGGTGCGATTTTGCGTAAACCGGTGTCGCTGCCGATCCAGAGATTGCCTTCTTCATCCTCCAGGAAGGCGTACGTTTTTCCGATTTCCGCGCTGCCTGGGATCGCGTGGAACGTCGAATCGCGTCCCACATACAATTGTTGGCTCGTCGCGAGCCAAAGGTTTGTTTGTCTATCCTCGTAGATGAGCCGAATGGCGGGATCGGCAATTCCCTCGTGTTTGCCGAACGACAAAAATGCGCCGTCTTTGAATTGAAACAACCCGCCATCAAAGTCGCTCCCCAACCACAAGCTGCCGTCGCGGCCTGGGCGACATGCGAGCAAAAGATCGTACAGGGCGCTGTTCTGTCGTTGGTAAGTCTTAATCCTGCCGTCTTTTAATCCGTTCAATCCTCCGCCCCAGGTCGTCGCCCATACGGTGCCTGTGGCATCTTCACATACCGACATCACATTATTATGGGCTAGTCCTTGCTGGGTCGTGTAAGAGCGAAACGGTTTGAAGCGCAATTGCGTGAGCCCTTCCTTGGTGCCGAGCCAGGTGCCGCCTTCACGATCTCCAGCGAGACAAAACACCGAGCTGTGAGAGGTCCCTTCGGCGTTTGGTTCTGTGACAAATTTATCTCCTATGCGACGGCAAAGTCCTCCGCGTGTGCCCACCCACAGGTCGCCGCTGGCATCTTCATAAATCGCGCTGATAAATCCGTCCGACAATCCATCCTTTGTCTTGAACCATGCGACGCCATTTCGATCGAATCGTCTCAGCCCACCGCCGCCTGTGCCGATCCAAAGGGAATTGTTGCGGTCGCAAAACAACGCGCGAACCGAGTCCGAGGCGGACCAGAGTATATCGTTACGCGATTGCAGAGTTTTCCCATCGTAACGACTGAGACCCGTGCTCGTTCCAATCCACATGTTGCTATCGTGGTCTTCGCACAAAGAGAGAACAAAATTATCGACGAGGCCATTTTCTTTGGTGAGCCAGGAGAGCTTGCCACTTTGATAACGAACGACCCCATTGGTCGTGCCAATCCAGAGACCGTCCTTGCGACTCTCGAACACGACTTTGACGGGAGTGTTTGTCACCAACGACGAATCCGAAAATCGGCCATGCTGGAAGCGAATTAACCCAGCGTCTTCCGTTCCGATCCAGAGTCCACCTTCATGCGCAAGACAGAGAGTCCGGATATTCTGACCTTTGAGAGTGGGTGTATTTTGAGAATTAAAAAGTGTGAAACGCACGCCGTCGAAGCGCGCGAGTCCCTGCGACGTTCCGATCCAAATGTAACCTTCGTCATCCTGAACCACAGCCTGCACGGCGTCGTCGGGCAGTCCATCGCTTGATTGCCAGAGGCGGGGGACGTATTGCCGAAGCTTTTCAGGAGAAATAAACCAAAAAGCGCGTTCAACATTTGCGTTGCTCTCCTGTTGGTGAAACAACGCCGTGGAAGGGACAATTTGTTTCGGCCTCGTTGTGCCTTGCCAAAACAGCTGGCAGCCTGAATGGTAACGGTTTTGGAAGAGTTCAATTTCAACGTCATGATCGCCCGCCGCGAGCCGGACAGTGCCCGACCTCTCGTCCCACGCGTGCAAGCCACCATGGTCAACGATACGTAAGTTGTCGATCGCGAGTCGAGAACCGTCATCGGATTTTAAAGAGAACGTGTACTCATCTGCCGCGGGGACTCGGATTTTTCCTTTCCACCGGACATAAAAATGCTCCTTCAAATCCGTGCCGGCGAAAGCGTTGGTTGTGAGCCCGAAATTGATCTCCGGGTCGACACGACGAAACGTGGGCAACGCGCGAGGAGAGAAGGAAGGAAATTCAGTAACCGTTTCGGCCAGGTCAAAGAACTCAGCGACCAACCCCTTCTCGAATTCTTCCGCCGCACGACCGGGAATAGCGCAGGAAAAGACTCCCAGGAAAACCAGCACGGCTCTGGAGAGGAGATGGGACATGGCTGCAGTGTAGCAAAAGTTGGACAGTTTTCGAGCTTTCACGGTGGGCAACGGCGAAAGGGAAATTCCAACCTCCCCAAATTAAATATTTGGCGCAAATTGCTGAAAACAAACGCGCTATAAACGTCCATTACGCGTACCGCGCCACTTTTTGCCGGCAAAAAGTCATCCGATACGCGTACCATGTGACTCCGTACCGGCAAAAATCGTCCAGTAAGCGTACCGGACAGTTTTTTGCCGGTAAAAACTGGTCCCTCTTCCTTGAGAGGAATTTTTTATCCCTGCGGATCATGGTTTCGTCGTAATTCGTCACTTTTTAGGCACAAAAGATTCTAGCCCACGGTATCAGACGCCTTTTGGCGGCAAAATTTTATCCAGACGGAGGAGCGGGACCTTCAAGGGCCTATATGAAAAATTCGCAATTGCCCCGGAGAGGGAACGTCCACGTCCCCTCAAAACTGTTTGATTATGTTAATCACCGGGGACGTCGACGTCCCCACACCAATGCGGCCTTCAAGGCCGCGCTCGTCGGCGCCTTCAAAAGCCTCCCGCTTGCTTTTAAGGCGCTGCCGACAATTGAGCCCGCAGTTGAACAATCTCCTCCGCGAGCCTTGTTCGGTAGGACTGTTCGATGCGGGCGAGATTAAAGCACGAGATCTTTTCGCATTCCCTTTGGAATTGTTTGCTTCGTCGCACTTCGAGCTCGAGATTCTTAATTCGAAGCCACGTGCGAAATTTTTGGAATCGGCAAAGAAGCGACATAGTGAACCCTCGGATCCCGCGCAGACCGCAACAACCCTAATAATTGCAAGCCTGCGCGGGAGTTTCTCCTGACTTTACTTCAAACTTCCACCCATACCCGCCCAGGCGGCCCATCCGCTGCCGCTTTCCCAGGTGTGATACAACGTCTTCGTTGTGCCGACACCAAAGACTTCGAGGTGACCGTCTTGATTGCGACCGACGGCGATGGCGGAATTGATGCCGCCAAGAGTCGCCCAGCTAGACCAGCCACCGTTCGGAGCAACCTGCCAGATATGATTGCAGGCACCATCGAGACCAATCGTGAAGATGTGCATACGGCCGTCGGAATGTTGGATCGCCGTGACATATTTGTGTGTCCAGTTGCCGAGCGCAGTCCAACTGCCCCAGACGCCACCAACGGTGTTCTGCCAACGATGATAAAGCACGCCGTCTGATCCGACACCGAAGGCTTCCATGCGACCATCCTGATTCTGACTGACGGCGATGGAGGAATGCCAGCCACCGAGAGTTTCCCAGCCTGACCAGCCGCCATTGGGGCCGGTTTGCCAGGCGTGATTTAGTGAATGATCGGCGCCGATAGTGAAGACATCCTGACGACCGTTCAAACCACGCATCGAGGCCACCGCGAGGTGCGTCCAGTTACCAAGCCCTGTCCAGGCGCCCCAGGCACCGCCCGACGTATTTTGCCATTTGTGATAGACTATGCCATCACTCCCAACGCCGAACATTTCAAGGCGCCCATCTGCATTGCGCCCGGCCGAAATGGAGGAAACCCAAGGGCCTTGGCTGAGCCAGCCGGACCACCCACCGTTCGGGGCAAGTTGCCAGATGTCATTGCATGAATGGTCGGTTCCCACGGTCAGGATTTCAGCACGACCATCGGGTCCCTGGATTCCAGTGATGGAAAGGTGCTGCCAGTTTTGTCCCAGCATGGACCACCCGGACCAGCTTCCATTCGGCACGTTTTGGTAGGCATGGGTGATCGTGTTATCCGACGCAACCCCCAGGATTTCCAGGCGACCGTCCGCATTGGGAACGACCGACAACGGGCCGCTTGTATTGGCGGACGTCAGAATCCAATCGTTGGCGCTGCTGCTGCTGCCATTCACCAACACCATGTAATGATTCCAGTCCCAATAAGGACCGGGATCCGTGTGTGTATTACAATTCGGATCAATGCCAAGATTTGCCGAAGCCCAGCTCGACCAACCGGAAACGGATTTTTGTCCGTGCGCAACGATATGATTGCGGTCTTTGGCGTAACCAAATTTTTCCGCCACGTGACGACTGATGCCCGCCGAAGCCTGATACTGCGCTTCTGTGTACCAGGCGGGATTACTGGCAAAACCTTCGTGTTCGGTGCCGGTGCTGTGACCATTCCAACAAAGGGCATGCCAGCCGTAGTATGCTTCCGAAATCATCTGCGTAATTTCTCCAGCCGGCGCATCGCTGGAGGCGTCCTGTTTACCGTTGACGCAATAGTGAACGCTCGCCTGCGTGTTGCAGTTTTTGAAGTACGAGATCGTTGAAGCGTAATAACCTTCCATATCGTGAACCACGTGGAACTTGTGACCGTAGCCCGACGTGTTGTATTGGCCACAGTTCGGATTCCAGATGGCAGGACCGTAATCGCCACTGGCGTGAGCGGAGCTGGCGATGCCAAGCGCGCCGAGGATTAGCGCTGAACTCTGCAAGGGGATCGGGATTTTTGTCTTCATGTGTTTTTTTTGTTTTGTTGTTAACGGTTTCGGCGTTGCAGGAAGGAAAACGGCGTTGGTTTTCATTGCGATGCCGCCTCACGCACGCGCACTGTCTCTGCAAACATTTTTATGGGCTGTTAGGAAAGAGATTAGAAAAGCTCGCGAAACCGAACTACCCCGCGTTCGAAGAGAAAATACGTGCAGAGGTAGTTTTCAGCACCATTTTACCCCCGCATTTGAGGGGGACGAACCATAGACGAAGGAAAGGAGAAGGCACGGACCGAGGCTCTGTGAGCCGCAGCAGCGTTCGAATTAACGACCGCGCCAGATATCCTGAGGTTCAAGTCACGTCCACCTTGCTGCGGCTCACAAAGCCGCAGTCCGTCACCGCGGACCAAGGAACTTTGCCACCGCTTCGGCGCGGGAGCGGACGTGGAGTTTTTCGTAAATATTCTTGATGTAACCGCGAACGGTGAAAAAGCTAAGGCCCAGCATTTCGGCAATTTCCTTGTCCTGTAATCCTTTCGCGAGCAGCGTTAAAATCTCGTGCTCACGTTTGGTCAGGTTTTCGGCTTCGCTCGCCGGCTTCCGTTGCTGAAAATATTCCACCACCTTTTTTGCGATCATGTGGCTCATCGGCGCTCCGCCCCGTTGCACATCAGCAATCGCATCGAGGATTTCCGACGGGCGAGTCTGCTTGATCAGGTACCCGCTCGCACCGGCCTGCAGGGATTGGAAGATTTTTTCTGCGTCGACATACACCGTCAGCATGATGACGTGCAGTTTGGGAAATTGTTCCTTCAGTTTTCCGACGCATTCGATGCCGGACATTTCGGGCAGGTTGATGTCCATCAGGACAACCTCCGGGATCTCCACAGCGATTCGTTTCAAGGCCATTTCACCGCTCGAATAAGCCCCGGTGCACTGGAATCCTTCGGCACCGCTGACCACAATGGAAAGGCTTTCACGCAATCGCGAATCGTCTTCCACAATGGCAACTTTGATCATGTTGAGTCGAGAGTTGGAGTCAGCAGTCTACAACCTGAATCAAGCCCCCCGCAATTCTTTGGTAAAGGACGCCTTCATCTCACATCCTCAAAACGTGTTTTCTGAGTTGTGTCAACTTCTCCGAAGCCGCGGGGATGCCCGCCTGCCCCTTTTTTGCCTCAATACGCCAAAAAATCCAAAGTTTTCCCGATTGATTTTAATTCAAAAAGCAAAGAGAAATTCAGGATGAGAATCAGGATCACTTCGCTTTTACTGGCGATAGTCTGCGGCGGATTTACTTTTAACGAACCTTCTGAATTGAGAGCTGAGGAAACCAGCCTTCCGAAAATAAAACCAGCTGATCCATCCGTGGTTGGAGAAGAAGCGGCCGTTCTCACCCAAGCGCCAAAGGTCCCGCCGCCGATCACGCGAAAAACGCCAACGAAAGTGCGCGTGAATCTGGAAGTCCGCGAAGTGACAAAACGACTCGCAGACGGTGTGGAATACGTTTTCTGGACTTTTGGTGGCAGTGTGCCGGGAAGTTTTATTCGGATTCGCGAGGGCGACGAGGTGGAGTTTCATTTGAACAATCACCAGGAAAATAAATTTCCGCATAACATCGACCTTCACGCTGTTACTGGTCCCGGTGGCGGTGCAACGTCGTCTTTCACTGCGCCCGGACATACGTCGCAGTTTTCCTTCAGGGCCTTAAACCCGGGTCTTTACGTGTATCATTGTGCCACCGCTCCGGTGGGGATGCATGTTGGTAACGGCATGTATGGATTGATTCTGGTTGAACCGAAATCTGGTTTGCCGCCGGTGGATCGCGAATATTACGTGATGCAGGGAGAATTCTACACCGCGGGAAAATTCGGCGAAGAAGGTTTGCAGCCTTTTGACATGGAGAAAGCCACCGATGAAAAACCCTCTTATGTGGTATTCAACGGTGCGGTGGGATCTTTAGTCGGCGACAATGCACTTACCGCAAAAGTTGGTGAAACGGTTCGTTTGTATATCGGCAATGGTGGTCCCAACCTGACATCTTCATTCCACGTTATCGGTGAAATTTTTGATGTGGTTTACCAGGAAGGCGGCACGGCGGTGACGCGCAACGTGCAAACCACCACCATTCCAGCGGGTGGTTCGGCCATCGTTGAGTTCAAGGTGGAAGTGCCGGGCACTTACATCTTGGTTGATCACGCGCTCTTTCGCGCCTTTAACAAAGGTGCTTTGGGAATGTTAAAAGTGGAAGGGGCGGCTGATCTGCTCGTCTATTCCGGGAAAGAAGTGGACGCAATTTATCTTGGTAAAGCGGCTACGGAAGGTTCGGGTGTTGGTAAACGGGTCGCCGAATTGCGTGCGAAAGTCCGGGAAGAAATTAAGAGCAATCCAAAAATCATGGGTCTTAACCAGGAGATACAAATGGAACAAGGCAAGGCGGTTTATATGCAAACCTGTTTCGTTTGCCACCAACC
Organism: uncultured bacterium; assembly: GCA_966095605.1. Lineage (GTDB taxonomy): Bacteria > Verrucomicrobiota > Verrucomicrobiia > Limisphaerales > JACDHS01 > CBHWET01. Next base: position 8,215 of record CBHTTJ010000006.1, read on the forward strand.
CGAAGGGCAAGGCGTGGTTGGGCAGATTCCACCGCTGGCCAAAGCCGATTTCGTTTTATCAAAGAATACGGATGACATCATTCGAGGGGTGGTATTTGGTCGATCGGGAGAAATCACCGTCAATGGCAAAAAGTATAACGGCATCATGACACCGCAGAACAATCTGACCGATGATGAAATTGCGAATGTTTTGACGTATGTTCGCAATAGTTGGGGCAATCGCGCTGATCCAATTGCGGCGCGAGATGTCGCACGGATTCGTCAGGAGGCCCCGCCTCCAGCCGCGACCGGCAGTTTCGAATGACCATGTTGCTTCGAAGGACACTTAGTATTTTTGGGGGTTGGTTTCTGGGCCTCGCGATGTGTTGCGCTCACTCGGAGGTGCCTTCCGGCATGGTGCGAATTTCGGATGGTATTTATCGGCCGGCTTTTCGTGCCGATTCGGACGCCAAAGAAATTCCGGTCAAAGCTTTTGCCCTGGATATTCTGCCAGTTACTAACGAGGATTTTGTGGAATTCGTGCGGACCCATCCACGCTGGCAGCGTTCACTGGTGAAACGCCTGTTCGCGGATGAATCTTACTTAAAGCATTGGGCGGGCGATTTTGAACCTGGAACCAACGCTCCGGCCAAGGTTCCAGTTACTTTTGTCTCCTGGTTTGCCGCCAAAGCGTACGCTGAATGGAAAGGCAAACGCCTTCCGACAGTTGCGGAATGGGAATATGCTGCTTCCGCCAGCAACACGCGCAGGGATGGGGAAAACGATCCGGCGTTCAAACGGCAGGTCCTGCGATGGTATTCTACCCCGACCACGAAGCTTTCCTCTGTGGGGGATGGACCAAAGAATTTCTGGGGCGTTCATGATATGCATGGATTGGTTTGGGAATGGGTTTCTGACTTTAACACCGCGATGGTGACAGGTGACAGTCGCGAGGATTCGGGACTCGACCGGCAATTGTTCTGTGGGGCCGGCGCTCAAAACGCAAAAGATCGCAGTGATTTTGCAGCCTTCATGCGCTTCGGATTTAGGAGTAGCCTGAAGGCAGACTACACGGTGCATAACCTGGGTTTTCGTTGTGCAGCCGATTTAGAAAAATGAGAATGCTTGTTCAAATCCTGTTGATGATGCTAGTGGCGGCTCCCGCACTTTTTTCGGCCGACAAAGTAAAGCCGTCCTGTTGCGAAAAGGCATTGGAAGGTAGTTCTTCACTACCGGACCGCTCAGTTTATCAAGTCGATTCAGTATGGACCAACGACGCCCGGGCGATTGTCCATCTTTCCGATCTGCGCGGTAAACCACAGGTGATCGCGATGTTTTTCGCCAACTGCGCCTACGCGTGTCCCATCATCGTTCACGATATGCAAAAAATTGAGTCCGCTTTGCCCGAGGACATTCGTGCCAAAGTTGGCTTTACACTTGTCTCGTTTGATACGGAGCGTGACACGCCGAAGGTTCTTTCCAACTATCGCAAACAACACAAACTGAATAAAAAACGCTGGACATTGTTGCGCGGCAAACCCGATGACGTTTTGGAGCTGGCGGCCCTGCTTGGTGTGAAATTCAAAAAGGATGCGCAGGGCCAGTTTTCTCATTCCAACCTCATTACTCTGTTGAACTCCGACGGCGAAGTTATCAAACAGCAGGTTGGCCTAAATAAAAACCAAAAAGAAACCACGCAAATGCTTCTGCGGCTGTTCGAGACGCAATCATCGGCTGAATCGAAAAAAACATCACGCTGACGGATTTTCAAATCGCGCCGCCAATAACCAGCAGCTATACAAGTGGCTATTTACGTTTTCGGGGGATCGGTCGAAATGAAAGCGTTGGTTTACTAATCAGACCATTCCGAACCGAGATATCGAAACTGAAAGCGGGCAATTTTATTGAGTTCCGGCTGCACCTGGCTCGTCATGGTCACCTCGGCTCGCCATAAGCCAGACCCCTGAACATTGGGTAAGCTACTTAAAGGGAGAATCAAAACGGCGGTGTCTCTCCCCTCCACCAGGGGTGATGTGTAGACGCCGGCATTGTGGCTGTCTTGCGGATAACGAATCACCCACTGGAATTTCATTGTGGGGTCATTCGTGTTACAGCGAGCCCAATCGATACTGTAAGAGGCATCCAGATAATTCGTTATGTCAGCACCGAGAGCGGCGATGACACAACCCGGATTAGGCGGGCACTCGGAGGAAAACGAGACCCATTCTGAGCCCGTTCCTTCGGACGGATCTCCGAATTGGCCATTCACCAGGATATTGGGAGTGGGAACGGCAACGGGCGGACGATGCAAACGGAAATAACGAACCGATCCCTCGGCAGAAAAGGACAACCGGAAATGATCGCCGACTACGGAAGGCGCAGCCGAATTGGTCACCCATACGTTACTGTTCAGATTGGTCGTCCATTCCAGCAAGAAACAACAAGAATTATTGGTCCAATCGAGGGTCAAGTTGGTGCCTGACTGTGATATTTGCAGAGAAAGTGGTGTGCTTTGCCCTGGTACAGTCAGGCAGAGTGTCAGGATGAACAGAAGGAAGTGCTTCAAGCTGTGAAGCTTAGCTGTTTTTGTCCGAGGTTTCAACTTTTCTTCGTCGGCTTTGGTGAGTTCCTCGCGGTCTGACGCTTTTTTTAATTTATTTTTGACACCGGCGGAGATCTGTATACAACTCCGCGGCTCCTTAATGAAATCTTAAGGTTCAATTCCTTAGCGTCCGCACAGGTTTAAGACCCAACACCAGGAAAGATGGCTGGCTGCCGCTTCGCATGGTCGGAGAGTTGTCCGTTGATCACCGATTACTTGTAAAAAACACCTATCTCATGAATACGCTGGCTACTGATTATAATTTGGCTCAGGGAAAACGAGGTTTGCGCCTCAGGTATTTGGCGCAATGGCTCATCATGGCAGGCTCTTTTGTCGCGTTGCCTGTGGCTGCGGAGTCAAAGCACAAACCGCCTCCAGAACCAAAGGTTCATCCGCGTATCAATAAATCCTACCCGCACGATAAAGACGGGGATCACATCGAAGATACGTTGTCAGAGAAGGCCAAAGGCGCCCAAGGCGATGACGCGAAGAAGTCGGTGGCCGTGAATCTGGTGTTTTCTGAACAGATTACGCAGGAGCAAATTGATGCGTTCGAAGCGGAAGGTGGAGAGATTTACCACATTTATAAAGCGGTCTCTTATGGATGGAACGGATCCTGTCCGCTGAACAAGGTCCATCGATTGACGCAGGTGCTGGGACCGGGCTTTCTCTTGGTGGAAGAACCAAAGCCATACAGATTACATATGATTAATGCGACCCAGACCGGCCGGGTCCGTCCAATCTGGGCGAATAACTTTGGCGGCAGTTCCAGCGGTTACGATGGCTCGACGAACATTACGATCGGCATTATCGACACCGGTGTTGACGTTTCGCACACCGATTTGTCAGGCCGAAAAGTTTGGTGGTACGATTACAGTTCTACAAACAATACGACGGCGCTGGATTACAATGGTCACGGAACACACGTCGCTGGCATTGCATTTGGGACCGGTTCAGCGGGCGGGACGAGCGCGTCCGCCTTTAATTTCACCTGGTGGTATGATTTGACGGGAGTCGGTGCCGGTGGTTTTTACACAGACGTAGCGTTTGCATTGCCAACGAGTGCGAGTTTGACGTGGAACGCAGGCGCCTCGTGGGCCGATGGCGGGACCGCAACCGTCGGGATGCGGTATCGGAACGTCGGTGGCACCGGCAGCGGCACTTCGATTGCTTCGTCCACAGGCTCCTCGGTTTTATCCGTTTCTTCCGGTTCATTCACGCCTTCTGCGGGACGTATTTACATGGTGCAGATGTCACAGGGATCGACAACGAACGTTACCGATTTCGCGGTGACGAACGTCCTTTCGAGCTACCCGGCCGTTGGTGACGGCTTCGCCAAATTTCGTGGCGTCGCTCCTGGTTGCAATTGGGCGGCGGCGAAAGTTTCCCCGAGCACTGGCTCCAGTCTTTCCGCAACGTACATCGATAGCGCCCTCGACGATATGGTGAGTGTGGCCAGCGCGAATAAAATTAAAGTCATCAATATGAGTCTCGGGGTGACGGGTTCGCCGGGAACGGACACCACGATGCGCCAATACGTCAACACGGCGGTCGCGAACGGGATCATCATGGTGATTGCTGCTGGTAACGACGGCACTGGCTCGACGGCGAGCGAACGGCAGATAGATGATCCGGGCCGTTCGGCGTATGCGATTACTGTTGGAGCGATCAGCCCAACCAATTATCTCACGGCCTACACGAGCGAAGGGAATACAAGCATCAGTTCCACTTCCGGGCAGGAAGAAGACTATAAGCCGGACATTCTGGCTCCCGGCGGATCGAAGTACACCGGCTACATTTTCTCGACGGATAGCAATACGAGAGACGGCAACCTTTCGGATGTGAAATCAAACGATTACACTCCGGATGCAGGGACCTCGATGGCGGCTCCCTTTATCTCGGGTGCGGCGGCGTTGGTCATCGATGCTTTGGAACAGAACGGTCACACGTGGGATTTCACTTCGGACACGGATCCACTCTACGTCAAAATGCTTCTCTGTGCTACGGCGACCGAGTGCAATGCGAATCGCGAGAACAGTAACAACAATCCAACCCTCCAACGTGCGAGCACGGACGGAACCGGTTACCCGGCGGGGAAAGATAAATATGAAGGCTACGGTATCTTGAATCCAGACGCGGCGATTGAAGCGGCGATCGTTACCTTTACGAACAATACGAGCTTGAGCAGCTCCATGGGAGCGACGGTCAGCGATCGTCGTGCCTGGGCGCGAAAGATTACGGTCAATACCAATAAGACGATCCAGTTGACGCTCTCAGCCGTGGCGAATGCGGATTACGATTTGTATTTGTACGATAGTAGTCCGGGAACTTACGGCAAGCCTGTCATTCTTGCATCGAGCACCTCCTCTTCAACCAACACCGCAGAGTCCATCACCTATACTCCTTCCACCAACGCCGACCTGATCGCGGTCGTGAAGCGAGTCTCGGGAAGCGGAACCTTCACTTGCACCTTGACGAACTCAAATGATGCGTTCACCAACGCGTTCACTCTGGGAATGACGGTGTACGTGCCTTATTCGACCGGCACGAATCTTTATATCAACGGCACGGGGAGCATGACGGGAACGAACTCCAGCTATAGCAAAGATACGAGCGAGTCGAGCATCGGTTCGAACGCGACGGGGAAAACCGCCTGGTACAAATTTGTCTCGCCGATTACAGGTAAGATTGCCTTGTCCGTTCCGGGAAGCTTCGGCGTGGAAATGTATACGGGCAGCAGCGTGACGGCGCTGACGAATGTCACGAAGGATTTCAATGCGTTGCGTTCATCAAATAATTTCACAGTGACCGCCGGAACCACCTATCGCGTCGCTGTCGATGGCACGAATAGCAGCAGTGGCAGCTACACCTTGTATTGGTCGGTGATTTCGGCGACGTCGCTCATGGTGACGAATAATTCGATGATCACCACCAACGGTTCAGTCATGACGCCCAAGCCATCGAGTATTGTTATTTCGGGATTTACGCAGTCTGCGAGCACGGTGAAGATGTCATTGAATAACTTCACGTCGGAAAACCCTCACGATCATCAGTTTCTTCTCTCGGCGCCTAACAATCACGGGACGATCATTTGGGGGCGCAACGGAGGAACTTACAGTTATGCCTTTACCAATATCACTGTGTCGTTTGACGATACATCTACCAATTACCTTGGCGATAGCTTGTCGACGTATGCGGTCACCAGTGGGACTTACCATCCTGCTTGCTGGCTCACAACCATGCTGACCAGCGACTGGGGCAGCGGTGCGCCTTCGAATCCTTACACCACGAATTTGACCGATCTGGAAGGAACAGTGTCGGGTACCTGGTCCCTGTATTCGAAATTGTTCTCGACGGGTGACTATTCAATCATCAGCAACGGTTGGACACTCAACCTGATCTTTAACTCAGCGCCCACTCTCTCCATCAATACCAGTGCGTTGAGCTACACGGAAAACTCGACTGCGACCCAGATTTCGAGCACAGCAACGGTGACAGACAGCGACAGCGCAAATTTCAACGGCGGCAATCTGACCGTCTCCTTCACGGCAAACGGCGCAACAGAAGATACGTTGACGGTGATGAACCAGGGAACCAGCGCGGGGCAGATCGGTGTTTCGGGAACGGTGGTTTCTTATGGAGGGACGAACTTTGGTTATTACTCGGGAGGTACAGGCGGCAACTCTTTGGTCGTTTATTTCACCAACACTTACGCGACGATCGCGGCGGCGCAGCAGTTGATCACGCGGATCGGCTACACCAATACCTCGGATAATCCGTCCACTTCGGCGCGTACGGTTCAATACACACTCACGGATGACGGCAGCGCCTCAGTAAGTGCCAGCAAAACTATCAACGTGACCGCGGCCAACGATGCTCCAACTCTTTCAACGATCAGTACGTTAACGGGAACGAACGAAGACACGAGCTTCACTATTTCCTATACCACGCTGGCGGCGGCCGCGAACGAAGCGGATGTCGATAGTGCGAGTATTTCGTTCAGGATTGAAACGGTCGACAACGGAACGCTGACCAAGAGTGGGACGAATATTACCAGTGGAGCCGGGATATTATTGAGTTCCGGAGAAAGCCTGGTCTGGACCCCGAGTTCAAATACGAATGGAACCATAGGGGCATTCAGCGTGAAGGCTTACGACGGATCCTTGGCTTCGTCCTCGTCTGTGCAGGTGAAAGTCACCGTCACCGCCGTCAATGACGCTCCCACATTGACAGCTATCTCCGCCATTGCCGGGGTCAATGAAGATACAGCCTACACGCTTAGCTTCACGACATTGTCTAATGCCTCGGACATCGTGGACGTCGACAGTTCGCCATATTTCCGACTCGTCTCGGTTTCCAACGGAACGTTGAAGAAGGGCGCGAATAACGTTACCAACAACGTGACGACACTGAACTCCGGCGAAACCTGGACCTGGACGCCGCCGACCAATCGCTTCGGCACAAACGTCGCGGCGTTTACGGTTTCCGCCTATGACGGCAGCAGCACTTCGGCTCCCGTGCAGGTGAACATCACGGTGACAAACGTAAACGATGCTCCGACGCTGACTACCATCAGCAACCTGAGCGGCGCCGTTGAAGATACGGCGTTCACCATCAACTACACCAACCTCACGGCGAACGGAGATGAGTCCGACACGGAAACGAATGCCATTTCATTTCGATTGGAAAGTGTGCCGAATGGAACGCTGTTAAAGAACGGCAGTGCCGTGACCAATCAAGTGACGCTGCTCAGTTCCGGAGAAAGTTGGTCATGGACTCCGGCAGCCAACACAAATGGCACGATCACAGCCTTCAGTGTTAAAGCATGGGATGGAACGACGACGTCTGTCAGCGCGGTGTCCGTCAGCATTGTTGTGACGGCATCCAATGATGCGCCGTCATTAAGCCTCGACACGAACAGCGTCACTTACACCGAGAACAACTCTGCCGTTATCATCAGCACCAACACCACCGTATCAGATATCGACAGCACGGATTTCAACAACGGAACGGTCACGGCGAAGATTGCAACCAATGCTACCACATCAGATTGGTTGATTATTTCCTCCGAGGGCACAGGGGCAGGGCAGGTGGGTCTTTCAGGAACCAATGTGACTTATGGAAACACGAACATTGGTTATTACACGGGCTCGGTTTCGAATACCAATCTCCTGACGGTGACGTTTACGAACACCTCCGCAACGCAGACAGCGGCGCAAAAGGTGATTTCGCGCATTGCTTTTACCAACTCGTCGGACAATCCGACCGCCGGCAGCAGGAGTATCACCGTTTCTGTTTCTGATGGCGATGGCGGAACAACCTCAGCGAGCAAGAGCATTACAGTGGCAGCGGTGAACGATGCACCGACGATTTCTTCGGTGAACAATCTGACCGGTGCGACGGAAGACACAGCGTTCACCATCAGCCATAGCGCTTTGTTGGCGGCAGCAAATGAAGCGGATCCGGAAAACGATACAATCTCGTTCCGTTTCGATTCTCTCGCCTCTGGAACGCTGACGAAGAATGGCACGAATGCGGACAGTTCAACCTTGTTGAGCACCGGTGAAAGTTGGGTCTGGACTCCTGCGACCAATGCCAACGGCACTATCTCGGCTTTTAGTGTCAAAGTGTGGGACGGAGCGCTTGCGTCGACGAACGCCGCCTCTGTTGCGATCGTGGTGTCCTCCGCGAATGACGCCCCGACGATCACGCTTGATACGAATTCCGTGACGTATACGGAAAAGACTTCAGCCACAATTATCAGCACGAACACCGTGTTCTGGGATGACAACTCCGGCTTCGACGAAGGAAGATTGTATGTGCAGTTGACCAGTACGAATGTGAATTCGTCCGACATGCTGGTTCTCTTGTCGGAAGGAACCGGGGCCGGACAAATCAACGTTTCTGGAACGAACCTGACCTATGGCGGTACTTCGATCGGCACTTACACGGGCTCGGCCTCTAACACAAACATCCTGACGGTTTCGCTCTATCCCGCCGCCACGGTGGCCGCGGTGCAGAAGTTAATCTCACGAGTTGCCTATACGAACTCTTCCAGCAATCCGCTTTCGGGCGACCGCTCGGTTTCCTTTACGTTCTCCGATGGACTCAATGCGACGGGTTACGCGAGTAAAGTATTTTCGTTTGTCACGATCAATGATGCACCGACATTGTCACTGATTAGTGCCCTGGGAACGGCGACGGAAGATGTTTCTTTCACGATCGACTATTTGAAATTGGCAACCGACGCCGATGACGCGGATGTGGAAGGCGATGCCATTTCGTTCCGGATTGAAAGCGTAGACAGTGGAACGCTGCTCAAGAACGGAAACGCCGTCACCAATGGCGGTACATTATTGAGCTCGGGAGAAAGTCTGACGTGGACACCTGCTGTCGACGCAAATGGAACTATCGCCGCATTCAAGGTGAAAGCATGGGATGGTGCGCTGGCTTCTTCGACCGCCGTTCAGGTTAATGTGAGCGTCAGCGCCGTGGATGACATTGCCGTCATCACGCTCGATAGCAACTCCGTTACTTACACCGAGAAGAGTGCGCCGACGATCCTCAGCACGAACACCACGGTTACGGACGTCGACGCGGGGATCGGTTATACGAATGTCACGCTGACGGCACGACTCACGAGCCCCAATGTGGATTCTTCGGATCAATTGGTCATTTCGTCGCAAGGAACGAGCGCCGGACAAATCGGTGTCTCTGGAACCAACATTACCTATGGCGGGACAGTCTACGCGACTTACACCGGATCAGTTTCCAGCAGCAACACGATGACCATCACGTTGCAAAGCATGCCCTTGGCGGGATTGCAGGCGTTGATCTCGCGTGTCGCTTATACCAATTCATCGAGCAATCCGCAGACCGGCGATCGGACCATTGCCTTTGCGTTGAGTGACGGTGGAGCGACGGTCAGCAAAACAATCAGCTTCGTGGCAACCAACAACAATCCGAGTCTGTCGATTACCTCGGGCGACTTCACTTACATCGAAAATGATCCTGCGACGATCGTTGCGACCAATGCCGTGCTGAGTGACGTTGATAGCCCTGATTTCAACGGTGGAAGTTTGACGATCCAACTTTCCTCCGCCGGTGGCAACGATCGCTTGAGCATCGTCAGCGAAGGAATTTCTGCGGGACAAATTGATTACTCGGGCAACGCTGTTCGTTACGGTGGCACGGCGATTGGTTATTATACCGGTGGTTACACGGATAATTCTGCTCTGGTCATTACCTTCACGAACGCGTCTGCAACCGTTGGGGCGGTGCAGAAATTGATCACACGTATCGGTTTTCTCAATACGATCGATTCGTTTGGCACGCACACGCGTTATTGCACCTTCACGGTGACCGACGGGGACGGTGGCAGCGCAAACGCGAGCAAGTTTGTTTATTTAACGCCCGTGAACGATGCGCCGACCCTGACGAATGTTACAACGCTCACAGGAGCGTTTATCAATACAACCTTTACGATTCCGTGGACGCAGCTTTACACCAATTCTAATATCTCTGACGTTGATACCACTGCGACCAACCTGTCGTTCCGCATTGAAGGAGTAACGAACGGAACGTTGACGAAGAATGGTTCCGCCGTGACGAACGGGGTGACGTTGATCAACTCCAATGAAACGCTTGTTTGGACTCCGCCAACGAATTACATCGGAACAACCGCTGCTTTCACGGTCAGTGCCTACGACGGATCACTGGCTTCCTCAAGTTCGGTGCAGGTCAACATCACGGTCGGTTCTGCGAACTATGCTCCGGTGGTCGCCAATCCAATTTCAGCGCAGACCTCCACGTATGGTTCGGCGTATTCCTATATGTTTGCGACGAACACGTTTACCGACTCAGACTTCGGACAGACCTTGAGTTACTCGGCGTTGGGCCTGCCGCCAGGCATCACATTGGATAGCAACGGTAGGACCTTTAGTGGAACGTCAACGGCGTCGGGCTTGTATACCGTTTTGCTGATTGCGGCGGATAATGGAAGCAGTTCGTTGTACGCCACGAATACGTTTTCCTTTACCATCAACACCGCTGCATTGTCGGCAACCCCTGCGAATGCGGTGCGTGGGTATGGTTTCACCGATCGTAGTTTCAGTGGCACTCTCAACGGCATCCTTAACGGGGACAATATCACTGCCAGCTACGACACTGCGGCAGGCGAAACCAGCGCTCCTGGAGCTTATGACATCACGGCAACGTTGAGTGACAACGACACTGGTGCTTTGACGAATTATTCTGTGACGCTCAATACCGGCATACTCACCATCACGTCGGGTGCAATTTCTGTAGTCGCTGATAATGCATCGCGTGAATACGGGGTGACGAACCCGATCTTCACCGGCACGCTCACCGGGGTTCGTTCCGGCGACAACATCACGGTTTCGTATACCACGACGGCGGACACAAATAGTTCCGTGGACGCGTATGCCATCGTTCCGAACCTCGATGATCATGGCACGGGAGCTTTAACCAATTACGTGGTGAACTCGACGAACGGTCTGTTGACAATCAGCCCGGCAGAATTAACGGTTACGCCAAACGACAGCGGGGTCGGCGTGGGAACAAACACGCCAACGTTCAGCGCCGTATTCAATGGTTTGAAGAATGGTGAGGGAGCAGCAGCGACGTTTGCGCTAAGCCCGGCGCGCACCAATCTGAAGCTCGCAACCAATTACACGATTGTTGTGACAAGTCTGACGGCGACCAACAGTTCCGTTGATACACTGGACAATTATACGGTCACGACAAACAGCGGAACCTTCCGTGTCGTGACACCGCTGAAGATTTCGGTCCAACCGAAACTGACTGCGTCGACCGTCCAGGAAGGATCGAAAGTGACGGTGAGTGTCATCGCAACCGGTGGTTCGCCGCTCACTTATCAATGGCGTAAGGATGGTAATGCGATTTCCAGCGCCACCTCATCCAGTTACAGTCTGAGTGCTGTTACTACTTCCGATAGCGGTCTCTATACAGTGGTGGTGTCCAACCCGTCCGGTTCTATCACGAGCGCCAACACCACTGTCTTGACGGTTGTGCAGGATACAAACGCGCCCAAAGTGACGATCCTAACCAAAGCGAGCTTTGCCACGAATGTTTCGGCGATGACAGTGAACGGAGATGCAACAGATTTGAGTGGGGTGGGTGGAGGTGGTCAAATCTCCAGCGTGAAGTATCGTTTAAACAACGGTTCCTGGCAGACGGCGACGGTGACGCCGCAACCGTTGTCCGATGGCAACGTGCGTAAGTTATCCTGGAACGGTCCAGTAATCCTCGAAGTCGGCACCAACATTTTGTATGCGCAAAGCTTCGATTGGACTGGCAACACTTCGGCCATCGTTTCGAGCAAAATATTCGGTCACGTCGTCAGCGAATTGAGCGTGCTCATCAACGAACACGATACAGTGACGTCCAATGGGGAAGGCGGAGCCAATTATTGTGGAACCAGGAGTTCCCTCGTGGCGGTAGATACAACAGGCCTGACGACGGTCAGCGATTATGTGACGAACGCGTCGAAGCTGTTGGTGAACCGTGGCCCATACACGTTGACCGCTATCGCCGGGGTCAACCAGATCTTCAGCAACTGGTCGGCTTCGGTAAATGGACGTGATGACACCGCGGTATCGGAGAATACAAAATACACCTTCTCCATGCAGACCAACCTGCAATTGACGGCCCACTTCATTCACAACCCGTACCTCGAGGCTGCCGGACAATACAACGGACTGTTCACCAACAGCTCCAGTGATTACGCGCTGAGTGGATATGCCACCCTCAAGGTCGACAGCAAGCTTGGCTACAGTGGCAAGTTGTATCTGGACGGCGATACGTTTGCGATTGCCGGTAAATGGAGCGTTGCCGGCAAGGCGACCAACGTGATTACGAAAGAACGATATAAACTCGGGAAATCGAGTTTGACCGTCACCTTGGAAATGCGCTTTGGATCGCTCGGCAGTTCCGGAACCAACCAGATCATTGGCACTATCAGTGATGGCGGCGCTTATCCGGCGAGCCTGTTGGCGGATCAATGGGTCGATAGCCTGGCTACTTCGACGGCTTACACGGGGCTCTACACGATGATTCTGCCGAAAGACACCACTTCCTTGAGTCCGAAAGGTTATGGCTACGGCACGATTACGGTTTCAACCAATTCGAAAGTGACAGTGGTCGGAGCGTTGGCCGATCACACGATATTGAAACAGGCTGTGCCTCTTTCCGTAGACGGACGCTGGCCAATGTATCAACAACTCTATGGCCCGGCAAAAGTGGGAGTGAACAATTATACTAATGCTTCTTCGCGAGCGACGAACTCGGTCTACCTCGGAACCGTCATGGGATGGTTGCAATTCACCAACTCCACGGCAATCGGCGGAACATTAAGCTGGGTGAAGAACACCGCGATTACGGGCGATGTCGTGACCTATTCGCCCGGGGTGTATGCCGAGATTTACACGAATGGCTTTACGAACTTCATGGAAGTCACGGCGAAGAGTTACGTCAAGCCAGCGACAGGCGAGCGGTTGATCAACGTGACGAACGGTTTGTTGACGGTGGTCGATGGAGGAATCGGTGCGACGCCGCAGGAGCACGCGGTGCAGCTTTTGACGAACAACCTCGTCAAGCTGTTGAGCCTTTCCACCAATGGAACGAACATCTATGTGACGCAATCGACGAACGCGATGTTGGGTAAGCTCACGCTGACGTTTGATAGCAAGATCGGAAAATTCAAAGGCACCTTCACGAACGCGCTGAGTCCGAAGACATGGGAATGCTACGGGGCGGTGTTGCAGCCGGACAACGTCGGTTATGGTTACCTTCGGCGCACGGACATGACGACGGCGGGGGCCGATACGAATGAAATCGGAGCGGCGACGTTTGCCGGCAACGACCGACGGTAGAGTAGGTTTTAGTTGATCTCGTAGAGTGCGGCTGGTCCCAAAGACCAGCCGCATCGTTTAGACAAGAGCCCTCTCGGAATTTGGGGTAGAACGGTATCGTCTATCGCAAATCGTAAATTCCTGTTCTTAGGCGGCGACGGCTTTGGTGAGGTCAGTGATAGAAACAATGCTCATTGAACGCTTCAACGACTCTGCGCACGGAACATAAAAGGGATTCTGCATCAATCGACCGCGCGCAACCACTTTCGGATGGACGCGGAGCATCTGCGAAATGATTTCGGAATTGAAATTGGTTTCGTTGTACTGACAGAGACCAACAAATCTGTCGGGAAAGTGCAGGTCGAGAAGGGCTTCGTACTCGTGAAGTCTCAGCAAAGCGGAAGGGAGATGAATTGCCCAGGCCAATTCGCCGGTGGCGCGGAAACCGCGATAGCCGTCAGCAAGCGACCGTTTCACTTCCGAAATCAGGCCCGAGATCATTTCTTCGGGTTCGAACACGCCGTGTTTCAAGTAGGATTCAGCGGGAGTAACCACGGACAATCTGCCACGAGCAATTTCTCGATCGACATCGACGCCATCGGCTTCGAGTGCTTCGATCACGGTGCGAACCGGGTTGTCGCTGGCGATGTAAAGGCAGCGTTCGTTTCGTTGCAGCCCGCATTGAATATAAGGAATGGCTGCGGCGAACTGTTCGGATCGGTTGCGATAAAAAAGAGCCGTGTGATCGTTGGGGCCGAGGAGTTCGATGGCTTCGCGCATAAATGGGAAGTTTAGAAATCGACTACATCGCCCGCAATGAAGAGTGCGGCGACTTTCCCACGAAATTGTTTTACGGAAAAACCTGAAGGAATTGGCGATTTGCGATTGACGGCTGACGCACCGGGAGGCGAAAGAGGGGATCTCGCAGATTAGAGGTTGTGACTGGGATTGCCTGGTGCCACCTAAAAATTCATTGCCCTTCGGCCTGAAAGCTCTAGCATCCACGTCCCCGCTTATTTTGGCGGGCCCTTACAAATGAAAAGTTACGATATCGCAGTTATCGGCGGCGACGGCACAGGCCCGGAAGTGACGCGTGAAGCGTTGAAAGTGGCTGAAGCAGCTGCCAAGAAATTTGGTTTTAAACTTAACTGGCATCAATATGACTTCGGTGGCGATCGTTATCTCCGCACAAACGAAGTGCTCCCGGAAAGCGCAGTCGATGAATTGCGCAAGTTCAAGGCGATTTACCTCGGCGCCGTCGGTCATCCGCAAGTGAAGCCAGGGATTCTCGAAAAAGGCATTCTCCTCCGCCTGCGTTTCGAACTCCAGCAATATATTAATTTACGTCCGGTTAAATTGTATCGCGCGCAGGATTGCCCGCTGAAGGACAAAGGACCGGAACATGTCGATTTTATCGTTGTCCGCGAAAACAACGAAGGCCTCTACGCTGGCGCCGGTGGTTTCCAATACAAGGGAACGCCGCAGGAAATCGCTGTGCAGGAAAGTGTAAACAGCCGTTTCGGCGTGGAACGCTGCCTGAAGTACGCCTACGAACTCGCGGCAAAGCGTCGCGACCGCAAGCCATGGAAAGGTTTGAAGCCTGAAGATGTCGCCGCGGGTAAAACTGCGCAGTTGACCCTTTGCGGCAAAACGAACGTGTTAACCTATGCGTTCGATTTGTGGTGGCGCGCGTTCAACGAACTCGCTCCGAACTACAAGAACGTGAAGCAGGACTATGCACACGTTGACGCGACCGTCATGTGGTTCGTCAAGAACCCGGAATGGTTTGACGTGATCGTCACCGACAACATGTTCGGCGACATCATCACGGACCTCGCGGCGATGATCCAGGGCGGTCTCGGCGTGGCGGCTGGCGGCAATATCAATCCTGAAGGCACGAGCATGTTCGAGCCAATGGGTGGCAGCGCTCCGAAATACACCGGCCAGAACGTCATTAACCCGATCGCGGCTATCAACGCAGCGGCGATGATGCTTGATTTCCTTGGCGAACCGAAGGCTGCTGTGGCCATCGAAGACGCTGTGGTGAAGATCATTAATACCAAAATTCAATCGTTGGCTGCGGGCAAGATGGGTTACGGCACGAAAGAAGTCGGCGACCTCGTTGCCGGTTCGATCTAATTAATTGATTTAAGTCATTGAACACGGGGACGGCTGAAGAAGCCGTCCCTTTTTGTTTGTGCTCAACAGGTTAGAGTTCGTATTCTGAGGTTTATGGATCCCTTTTTAGCAGCCGCCATAGAAGAAGCGCGTAAAGGCCTCGCCGCCGGAGGTATTCCGATTGGTTCTGTCCTCGTTTATGACGGCAAGATCATCGGGCGTGGACATAACCAACGAGTGCAACACGGGAGCGTCATCCACCACGCGGAAATGAATTGCCTGGAAAACGCCGGGCGGCAACGTGCGTCGGTCTACAAAAAATGCACAATCTATTCCACACTGTCGCCGTGCCCGATGTGCAGTGGTGCTATTTTACTTTACGGTATCCCGCGCGTAATCGTGGGCGAGAACAAGACTTTCCAGGGGCCAGAGCAATACGTTCGTTCACAGGGAGTTAACGTAGATATTCTTCAGGATGGGGAATGCATCCATCTCATGGAGGAATTTATCAGGAAGAACCCTGAGTTGTGGAACGAGGACATTGGAATATGAGTTGCTAATACAGAATTGGGAATCCCTCCAACCTTATGAAACATTTTATATTGATGCTGTCGCTGCTCGTCGCAGTAGTCAGTTTCGGAACCGGTTGCAATAGGCCGGAGCCGCCTCCGCCACAGAAGGAGCCGTTGCCTCCACCGGATAGTCCACAGGAAAAGCTCGTGCGCAAAGAGGCGCATATGTTGGGCGAAAAGCTCTACAATATGGTGAAGGACAAGCCAGAGCCCAAGAGCGTCATTGAAGAAGAAGCGCAGCAGCAGAAATTGACGCCGGTTTACGATGACATCGAAAAGTTTATCTTTCGCCAACTTCAACCATACAAAGAACGCATCGCTTCGATCACCGTCGTCTACAAAAATTCGGGCATTCTTTGCATTGTTTATGTCAAACCCGGCTCGGACGACGAACTCGTGGCGCTTAAACGCGCGACTGACTCCTGTGTTGGCAAGATTATTGATAATCTGCCGCTGGTTCGTTACTTGATTGTTCGCAATCAAAACGAGTAGAGCCGTAACAGTAAATTTTTTTGAACTCCAGTGCGTTGCGCTGGAGTTCTTTTTTTTATTTTACACCCGTCTTCGAGGCCTGTCATGACGGCACTAAAGCCTTGCCAAAGATCAGTCGTCATGCTGCTATTTTGGCGATTGCCCTAATGGCAAATAAGTCGGTCGGTCTTATCTTATGAAAACATCCTACACGCGGTTTCTATCTCTTTTTTTATCCTTTGGTTTGATCGGAGTTGTCAACGCAACTCCAGCGGGCTTGATCAACAAATGGTCGGCGGAAGGGGATGCGACCGATAGTGTTGGCGGCCAGAACGGGACGACGTCAAACATCCAATTTGCGGCAGGGCAGGTTGGCCAGGCTTTTGGTTTTGACGGATTTAGTTCGATAAATTTCGGGAACTCGGCGGGGAACTTTGGCACGAATGATTTCACAATAGCACTTTGGGCGCGGGCATCGTCCACGGAGCGCGTGCCGCTGATCAGCAAACGTGGTCCTTGCAACGCAGGATGGGATCACATGTGGTCCTTCCTGGGTAGTAACGAGGGTATTGGGTTTACTTTTGGCGAAAGCGATGCGAATCACCTCCTTGTGGAAGCATCAGTGCCGTTTAGTGATGGGAACTTTCACCATTTGGCTGTGACCCGTCGCGCCGGCCAGATCGCGCTTTATTTTGATGGCATCTTAAAATCTACGGCTTCGCAGGTTCCTAATCTCCCCTTAATCAATGCCGACAATGAGGTCAGCGTGGTGAGCGGAACACATCCTTGCATTGGCTGGGATGGAACTGTTGCCTTTAAAGGTCAGTTGGACGAAATGGAATTTTACAGTCGCGCACTCTCACAAAGTGAAGTGTACACGGTTGCCTATCCCGACACGCAACTGGCAATCATTCAACAACCCCAAAAACAGCACACCTTGGAAGGACGGGCAGTGAGTTTTCGGACCGTCGTTGCCGGCATTGAACCAATTAGTTACCAATGGCGGTTGAACGGAACAGATATTCCTGGAGCCGTTTCAAATGTTTATACGATCAATAATCCCCAGGGTTCTGATGCAGGTAATTATTCTGTGTTTGTAAGCAACCCCTCCGGCACATTGGTCAGTTCCGAAGCATCGTTGGCCGTAACGAATCTCGCGACCCCAACGGATTCAATCCTCGCGCGTTGGTCGGCGGAAGGAAACGCCGTTGACGGTATCGGCGGTCATGATGGAACGATGGTAAACGTCGGTTTTGTACCGGGGGTGTTGGGAACGGCTTTCAAATTCAGTGGCAATTCATCCGTGGTGGCAGACAAATACGTGGCGAATGTCGGGACGAACGATTTCTCGGTGAGTTTCTGGATACAGACCCGTTCGAAAGGATTGATGGCTGTGTTAGGCCAGCGCGATATGTGCTGGTGGGGACACATGTGGGACGTTCGTGCGATTGATACAACGGCCCAGCCTCACGCGATCGGTGTGGAAATGGGCGACGATAATTCCAACTGGGCGGGCGCGAGCACGGGAAATTTCAATGAGGTTCAATTTAATGATGGCATCTTCCATCATGTCGCGTTCGTGCGCGAGAATCGCAAGATTTCCTTCTATATCGATGGTCGGTGGTCTCAATCCTCCTATTCGCGCGTGCCGGTGACAATTAACAATTCGGCCCGCTTCACGATGGGGTTAGATGTTTGCGACTTCGTGGATACCACCCGGCCATTCGTGGGTGCGCTCGACGAGATAGAAATTTACGGGAAGGCTTTGAGTGACGCTGAGGTGTATTCGCTTTACCAACCGGACCCGCATTTGACGGTAATTGTGCAACCACACTCGCATTCCGTGGTAGAGAGCAACGCCACATCCCTTTCGGTAACCGTCACAGGCATTCAGCCGATCAGCTATCAATGGCGCTTGAATGGAACGAACATTGCGGGCGCGACCAGTAGTGAATTGAGTTTTGGCAGTGCGACTCTTGCCGAGAGTGGTATTTACGATGTCGTTGCCACCAATCCGTCCGGTGATGTCACAAGCCATCAGGCCGCATTGACCGTCATACCGGCAGCTTCGGTTTTACCGGGTCTCATCCACAAATGGTCGGGAGAAGGAAACGGCGACGACCTCGTGGGCAACACGCAGGTAGCCGGTTTGAACTGTGGTTTTCGTGCCGGGGTTTCGGGGCAGGGATTCAGTTTCACCAACTTGTATACCGACGTAAATACCGTGCAGTTTGTGCAGTTTGATGAAGGCACTGGGATGTTCGGGAGCAATGATTTTACGATCGATTTTTGGATTTACTCTGATGCTCCCGGATATCAGGTCATCATGCAGAAAGTGCCCAGTTTCGATTTCTGGTTATACGAAGGTATCGTTAATTTTGGTATTCGTGACAGCTGGGGTCGCAAAGGGCGGATCGACACCGGTGCGCTTTCGATTCGCGATAACAAATTTCATCACATTGCAGTAACCCGCGGGGGAGAAGCTGTTTCCATGTATGTCGATGGTTCCCTTGTTTCTTCCACGAACATCGCGAGCCTCGGCTATTTAGACAGCGTTCGCGCTTTTGCCCTCGCCGATGATGGTTCACGTCCTCGTTTCCAGGGAATCCTGGACGAAGTCGAGATGTATAATCGAAGTCTCACGCCGACCGAGATCGCAGGAATTTATACTAAATCCGCCTATTCGCCCCGGGGCACCAGCATCCAGCAGAGCAGCCTCGCCTATATAGGAGGCACCGTAACATTTTCCAATGTAGTGGCTACAGGCCCGGGGCCGCTCTCCTATCAATGGCAATTAAATGGGATCAACATCGAGGGAGCCACCGACGCAATACTGACGGTTTCAAATATTACGGCAAATTCGTCAGGGGTTTATACCCTCGTCATCAGTAACGAATATGGCGCCGCCACGGCTCCAGCCGGTACCATAAGCTTGTTGCCATCACCAGGGACTTACAACGGGTTGTTCTATGTTGAGAACGAACCGGATGATGAATCGTCGGGTTTCATCACGCTGAGTTTGACCGCAAAACAATCGTTCAGCGGTTCTATTCGCCAGTTCGGGCAGAGCTTCTCCTTCTCCGGCAAATTTTCGGGGGGACGATCTGTTGTAGTCAATATCCAGCGGCCGTATCCGACAGTGGTGGGCCAGCCCAAACGCTATCGCACGCCATTGACGTTATCTCTGACCACCTCCGCGGTGCAAAACTTCAGTCAGGTAACAGGTGTCGTTCGCGAAGGCAGCAGGAATATTCCTTTTGCGACGCAACGAGCGATTTACGGGGACAAAAATCCGACGCCACAACGCGGGAAATACACTCTTGGTCTTAAAGGTATCAACAGTGCCACCGCGCCGAATGGAAACGGTTTTGGTAACGTGACGATTGCGACGAATGGCATGATCAGCTTTGTCGCAAACCTTGCGGATGACACCACGGTTTCCCAGGGGATTTCGGTGGCGAACTCAGGCGTTTGGCCGCTTTATATTCCTCTTTATAAAGGAAAGGGTTCGTTGCTCGGATGGTTGTCTTTTACCAATACGACCGAAGCCCGGTGCGAAGGTAATTTGCGCTGGATCAAATCGCGCGATGCAGGTGGACTTTATTACACCAATGGGTTTTCTACAATGATTCCGGTCATGGGCTCGACATTCCAGCCGCAAGCGACTGGTCTTGGCATCAGCGTGACCAATAAATCGTTGACGTTTTTAGGCGGTAAAATTTACAGCCCCTTGAGCGATCGTATTGTGAGCACGAACAAGAATGTCATCACCTTCCGGGACGGAACCACGAATCGTAATCTGAGTGTGGCAACCGGCAGCGGCCAGTTTACGGGAACCTTTATTCATCCGGTGACAAAACAACTGACGAAAATGAAGGGAATTGTTCTGCAGAATCAGGGATACGGGGCCGGTTATTTCATTGGCACGAACCTGAGCGGTCAGGTCCTGCTGAAGTAATTGCGACGATTCTGGCAAGGCTGGCTCATTTGCGATGGAAAATGAGCCAGCCGATAACAGCCAGGGAAAGAGTGCTGACGAGGATCCAAAGCACCACACAACCGATTCCGAAGGGTTGATCCGTATTGCACGCCGGGCACCATCGGGCCCGCTTCGCTAATTCGTTACCGCATTTAACGCATTCTCTCGCCATGATTTGTTGTTAAAGTGCCGCCGCTTTTTTGTGATGTGCAAAGCGGACATTAAGTTCCCGCCACGAGTTTTTCTCAATGGTATTTTCCACGCACAGGGACATTTCAGGAAAGATTAAACGATTTCAAAATGCTGTAAAAAGATCCCACAGGCGAAAGGACGCTACGCATGAAGTCTATTTTCCCAACAGTCCACTCGCCATAAGGTTCCTCGGTCCTCTCTTCAAAAATGTCCGCCATCAACTGGCGTTCCCGTGAGTGGCACTGTTTTATACGACCGAGAGTGAGGTGAGGATGAAATGCCCGGTCTTCGGGAATGATGCCCAGTGGTTTCAATTGTTCATCAACGTGCTGTTTTAGTTCGTGCAGCGCTTTCACCTCCCCCGTAAGCCCGGCCCAGAAGATCTTCGGATTTCGCACAGTGGGAAAGCAGCCCAATCCCTTGCAGCGAAGCGCAAAGGGTATACTCCTGCGCGCGGCCATTCCGATCGCTGCCTCAAACTCCTCGAGCCGTATGGACTCGATATTTCCCAGGAAGTTCAAGGTTACATGAACTTGCTCTGGTCTTGTCCATGATATTGCACCGGACGAGAAGTTTTTTTGACAGGAAGTTTGAAATTTTCCGAGGCGCTCCATCACCTCGGGTGATGGAAAAATCGCTACGAACGTCCTGATTCTTTCCGGCAGGTTTGCTTCCATGTGTCGCTAAAACTTAGGAGCTTTCATGATCCTTGCAACGCCACAGACCATCATTTCAAAGACTTGGGAGGCAGTGATTTTTCCGAAACCATCCGTTTTTAAGTCTTGGAAACGGTTGGTCTTAAAAATCTCATCGCTTTCCAAGAGTCAAAAGCCGTTGGTTTTGAAAATCTGAAGCGTTTTTGAGACTTAAAAACGGTTGGGATTTCCAGCGGAGCCGTTTTGCAGAATCAAAAGTTAACAATCTGGTCCGACATGACCGATTTTGAGAGTTGAAAAGCCCTGGTTTTAAAAAAACCAACGCTTTTTAACTCTTGGAAAGCGATGGAATGGAGTTTTGCTGCTTCTAAAGTGGTGGAAATGGATCAGATTTTTGAAACCAGTCGTTTCCAAGACTTGGCGAGCAGTGAAATTTTCAGAAACGCCGATTTTGAGAGTTGAAAAGGGTTGGTCTGGAAAAATCGCTGCTTCCCAAGTCTTGGAAATGGATCAGATTTCTAAAACCAACGGTTTTTGAGAGTTCGATCGCACTCGATTTTTCCGCCGACGCCCTTCCAAGTCTCTTGACAGAATGAGTTGATCTGTCTATACCTAGCGCAGTTCTTTGAACTAGACACAATATATTGTGTTAAAGTGAATAAGTGCCCCAAGTTACGGTTTGGGGAGAATAGGGAAGCGGGTGAGAATCCCGCGCGGTAGCGCCGCTGTAACGAGCGACGAAACGCCATTGAGCCACTGTGCAAACGGTAAGGCGGGCGGAGTAGAACGACCTCGAAGCCAGAAGACCTGCTTGTTCACGCTCATCAAGTCCCCGGCAATTGCCGAGGCAACGATCGCGCCAACGGTCGGATGGGGGAAATGAGACGCGCTTTGTCGATGCAGTTTGAGCCCGCCTTCACTCCCTCGTGAGTGGATTGCGGGATTTTTTGTGCCCGTTTCTGCCCATGAGGTTCCCTCTGGAAATGGAACTGCGGTGTGGCAGCCGCACAAACAGTCGCCCAAAGAGATAACTCAGTCGCGATGGAAAGTCTATGTTGCTGCGGGTGGCAGACCCGCGCACCGGACCGGGGGTATGGGGCCCGCACCAAGGTCCAACATACAATAGGGCGTAAAGTATTTACCAACGGCGATTCAAGAAATCAAATTGTATGATACAAATCGATGGCCAGCTTCGACTGGCGCAACTGGATCCGCACCGTGGTCAAACTTTCTCCGTCCGCAAACGCGACGGACGCATCGTCCCTTTCGAGGAAGCCCGTATTCAAATTGCGATTGAAGCGGCGTTCAAAGCTGAAGCCGGATTACAACGCGATGAATCGCTTCCTGCTGCGGCGCAAAATAATGTCGTTCGCCTCGCGACGACGGTAATTGAAAGATCACTCGTCCGGATCGTGAAAGGTGAGGCCCTCGAGATCGAACAAATTCAAGACATTGTCGAAACGGCTTTGATGGAAGCCGGTCATCATTCCATTGCGCGGCGTTACATTTTGTATCGCGAAGAACGGCGAAAATCGCGAGCCCTTCGAAACGATCGGACGGTGGATGGCCAAACGCAGACGCAGTTGTTCGTTTCCACTTCCGCAGAACAACGCGAGCCGCTCGATCCGCAACGGATTCGTCGACGCCTCATTCACGCGTGTCGTGGTGTCGAGGAGAATTGCTCGGCTCGTGAGATCGCCGATGAAACGTTGCAAAATCTCTACGACGGCGTGAAGCCGAATGAAATCGAGCAAGCGATGATCCTGACGGCGCGTTCACGAATTGAACGCGAACCCGATTACACTTACGTCGCCGCCCGTTTGTTGCTGCGAAAAATTTACCGCGAAGCACTGCCGCCATTTGATCCCCTAACGGAACTGTCGGCGAAACATCGCGCCCATTTCCAGGAATACATCGCGCTGGGGGTGACACTAAAAAGACTTTCTCCAGCATTGTTGGAGTTTGATTTGGCGGCGTTGGCCGGAGCTTTGCGTCTTGATCGGGACCAGGCCTTTACTTACATGGGTGCGCAGACGCTTTACGATCGTTACTTCATTCATCACGAGGGTCGTCGGATCGAGACGCCGCAATATTTTTGGATGCGCGTCGCCATGGGACTGGCGGTGAATGAAGGAGCATCGAAGAACCAGCGGGCGATTGAGTTTTATGAAATTCTTTCAAGGTTCCGTTTTGTCAGCAGCACGCCGACTTTGTTCAACTCCGGGACACCTCATCCGCAGCTGAGCTCGTGTTATCTCAGCACTGTCATGGACGACCTGGATCACATTTTTAAAGTGATTGGAGATGACGCGAAGTTGTCGAAGTGGGCGGGAGGCCTGGGCAACGACTGGACGAATATTCGCTCTACCGGCGCGACGATTAAAGGCACGAATGGAACAAGCCAGGGCGTAATTCCTTTCCTCAAAGTGGCCAATGACACTGCGGTTGCCGTGAATCAAGGCGGCAAGCGCAAAGGCGCGATGTGCGCGTATTTGGAGGCGTGGCATCTGGATATCGAAGACTTCCTCGAGCTTCGCAAAAATACCGGCGATGAACGTCGTCGCACCCACGACATGAACACCGCGAACTGGATTCCGGATTTGTTCATGAAACGGGTGAAAGCGAATGCGTCATGGACGTTGTTCAATCCGAGCGATGTTTCTGATTTGCACGAATTGTATGGCGCTGCCTTTGAGGCCCGCTACACGGAATATGAAGCGAAAGCCGATGTCGGCGAAATCAAACTGTTCAAGCGAATCGAAGCCGTTGCTCTCTGGCGGAAGATGCTCACGATGCTGTTCGAAACCGGGCATCCGTGGATCACTTTCAAGGATCCATCGAATATTCGTTCACCACAAGATCACGTCGGCGTAGTGCATAGTTCCAATCTCTGTACGGAGATTTTGTTGAATACTTCGGCCGAGGAAACGGCGGTTTGTAATCTGGGTTCGATCAATCTTTCCGCGCATTGCGATTCCACCGGACTAAAACCAGAGCTGGTCGAACAAACTATTCGCACCGCGATGCGAATGCTCGACAATGTGATCGATATTAATTTTTACCCTACGCCTGAAGCGCGCGCGGCGAATCTGAAACATCGTCCGGTCGGACTGGGAATCATGGGCTTCCAGGATGCGTTGTATAAACTGCGGCTTCCTTACTCCAGCGAAGCGGCCGTGGAATTCGCCGATACAAGCATGGAATTGATCTCCTACCATGCGTTGCTCGCTTCCGCGAAGTTGGCGCAGGAGCGGGGCGCCTATTCCACCTTCAACGGATCAAAATGGGATCGCGGCTTACTGCCTTTGGATACGATTGACGTCCTTACCCGAGAACGTGGCGGTTATACGGAGATGGATCGAGCGGCGCGACTTGATTGGTCGGCTGTTCGCGATGCCATTGCGAAGCACGGCCTGCGAAATTCGAACACCATGGCAATTGCGCCAACCGCGACGATCTCAAACATTATTGGTGTCGGCCAATCGATTGAGCCCACATACAAGCACCTTTTCGCGAAGGCCAACCTCAGCGGTGATTTTACAAGCGCCAATACATTTCTCGTCGCCGATTTGAAAAAGCTTGGCCTTTGGGACGATGCGATGTTGGACGATTTGAAATATTACGACGGCTCAATTCAGGAAATCGAACGCATCCCTGTGGAGTTGAAAGAGCTTTATCGTACTGCTTTCGAAATTGAACCGCGGTGGCTCATTGAAGCCGCGAGTCGCCGCCAAAAGTGGATTGATATGGGTCAATCGTTGAATCTTTACATCGCGCAGCCGAATGGAAAACAGCTGAGCGAAATGTACCTGCTGGCCTGGGAAAAGGGTTTGAAGACGACATATTACCTCCGGGCTACTGCGGCGACGCAGATCGAGAAGTCGACCACGGATGTAAATCGGCGAGGTTTGCAGCCGCGTTGGATGAAGAATAAAAGCGCTTCAGCGAATATTCAGGTGCAACGGGAGGAACCCGAATCGACTGCACCGGTGAAAGCGTGTCTCTTGAACGATCCCGGTTGTGAGGCGTGCCAGTAATCTCAAATCTGAAATTTCAAACAAAGGAGACTATGTCCTGCTGCAATATTTCGAACACGGAACCTAAACCACACGATTTAACCAAGCGCATCGACGTCGAAGAAAAGCGCCTCCTCAATTGTCGCGCGGTGGATGTGAACCAACTTATGCCCCTGAAATACAAATGGGCATGGGAACATTACCTCAACGGGTGCGCCAATCATTGGATGCCGACCGAAGTGCCGATGCAAAAAGATATTGAGCTTTGGAAATCAAACAAACTCAGTGCCGATGAACGTCGAGTCATCATGCGCAACCTTGGTTTCTTTAGCACCGCGGAGAGCCTTGTGGGCAATAACATCGTCCTCGCGATTTTCAAACACATCACCAATCCCGAGGCGCGGCAGTATCTCCTGCGTCAGGCTTTTGAAGAGGCGATTCACACCCACACATTTCATTACATCTGCGAGTCATTGGCGTTGGATGAGCGCGAAGTTTTCAACATGTATCACGAGGTGAATTCCATTCACGCCAAGGATGGCTTCGAAATGAAACTCACCGCAGATATTCTCGATCCCGGGTTCAACACCGACACCAGAGAAGGCATGCAACGGTTTGTGAAGAATCTCGTTGGGTTCTATGTGATCATGGAAGGAATTTTTTTCTACAGCGGGTTCGTCATGATGCTCGCGTTTCATCGTCAGAACCGCATGACGGGTGTGGGGGAACAGTTTCAATACATTCTTCGCGACGAAACGATCCACTTGAACTTCGGTATCGACTTGATCAACGGAATTAAATCAGAAAATCCAACGATTTGGACGGAGCCCTTCCAGCGGGAATTGGAAACATTGATCAGCGAAGCGGTGGAATTGGAAATCGCCTACGCGGAAGATTGTTTGCCGCGCGGAATTCTCGGACTGAACGCCGGCCTGTTTCGAGAATACGTGCAATACATCGCCGATCGTCGACTGGAACGCATCGGTTTGCGGACGCGCTTTAATTCCAAGAATCCTTTTCCCTGGATGAGCGAGACGATTGATCTTGGAAAGGAAAAAAACTTTTTCGAAACGCGCGTGACCGAATACCAAACAGGTGGGGCCTTAAGTTGGTAGAGGTTCATTGATTCAAGCGAGCATTCTTTCGACGGATGCAGTAGGATGGAGGGGCCGGTAAGGAACTCCATGAATCCGCAAATAAAGCTATTATGCCGACGCATCGAGTCTGGCGGACTGGAGGCGCTGACACCCGCCGAACGGCAATTGTTTGCGATCAATTGGTTGCTCGTGGAGATCAACATCGGCGGCTTGCATCAGTTCTTCTACAATGACGCAGGGAAATTTGCTGCCGATGTTCTTTCTGGATTGCAGGCGATTGGGGCGCACGAGATGGCCGCTATTTTTAAAAATGCCGTGGCTTTATTCCCAGGAGGACGAGTTCCAGTAATTCAAAGCGAGCGTCAACATGCGTTGGAAAATCTGGTGCCGGAAGTGCGATGGGAATACCTGGGTGAGTTGACTGCGCAACTTTTTCGCGTGGGAGAAGATGTTCCGAAATTGGCTGAAAGTTATCTTGCGGCAAACGGTGTTTTATTTCCCGCCCTCGCGAATTCGTAAAGTAAAGCTGAACTCCGTGTCGGAATCGTTTTTAACGTTCCCGCCCTTATTACTTGGTCTTTAAAGTCACCTTGCCCGCTTCGTCCATCGTCAGCCCGTAATTATCCAGCAGAGCGGCGAGCGCTTGTTGCGCAGTGATTTTTTCCCAACGCACTGAGACACTTCCCTTGTCATCGAGAGTCGAGACTTTTTCGTCGAGAGTGATCGTCATTCCCGCGAAACGCGCAATGGTGTTTAGCGCATCCGTCAACGGAGCCGAATCCAGGGCGAAGAGAGGAACACTTTTGGCATCTTTCGTAATGACCTTGTCGGTCGGCACCGGTTCCACTTCGGCATCGGCGGGAACGATTCGGTTGACCGTCGTTGATGGGCTGGTCACGATCTTTAATTTGTGATCCTTCAAAAGGGAATTCAGCGCGGCGGTCGTGGTGGAGTTGGTCCACACCATTTTAATAGTGGGCTGCGTTGCTGATCTGCCCGGTTCGAATTCAGAACCCGGCACCCGTGGATCGATTATGATGTTCAAACTCGATTGGCGGGCGAGTGTTCGAATGGTGTCCGCCAAAGGTGCCCCATCGATTGTAATCAGCGGAAGAGTATTTTCGGCGAAGAGAGCATTTGCGCCGGTGACAAATAAAAGCAGAGCCAATGCCCGTCGAACGTGCACAGAGATCGAATTCATATAGTTTTTGCGGATTTGCGCGTTTCGCAAAATGTCGAAGCCTGAAAACAGCATGGTTTATGCCTCTTATCAGGAAAAAACCTGATTGTTACGATGTTGCTTTCGAAAATCGCCCGGCGTAATCCCAAGTTCCCGTTTGAAGGCGACGCTCAGGTAATCCGGATTCTTGAAACCCGCCAGTTCGGAGATTTTTTCGAGGGAAAGATTCGTCTGCGTAAGCAGGTTTCGGACGCGTTCCAATTGGATGCGAAGAATTTCATGGTGCGGGGAACGGCCAAGCGCGGATTGGAAACGCCGATAAAAAACGCTCCGCGAAATGCCGAGACGCTTTAGAAGCTGAGGAACGACTAAACCGTTGCAGGCATTTTCGCGAATCATACCTACCGCCGTGGCAACCAGCCGATCATCAATAGCGGTGACGTCCGTTGATCGACGGGTCGCCACTCCCAAAGGAGCAATGAAGATTGTCCCCACTTCTTTGGCCTTTAGCTTCCCAGCCATCAATTGATCAAGAATGCGCGCACCTTCGTATCCGACTTTCCGCGCATTATCCATGACGCTGCTCAACGGTGGATTGGAAAGGCGACATGTTTCTTCGTCGTTGTCGACGCCGATCACCGCAATGTCATCGGGGACAGTGAATCCCGCGCGCTGACATGCATCGAGCAAACGTTGCGCGTGTCGATCGCTACAGGCCATGATGCCGATCGGTTTTGGCAGTTGGCGAATCCATTCAGCGAGCTTCTGCTGCACGGATTCCCAGATCGCCAATGTTTTAGGTCGGCGAATATTGAGAACGGTGGGTGACTCAAACTTCGCTTCCGTTATCCCCTGCACAAAACCTCGTTGACGTCGTTCGGACCAAAGACTTTCGGGATAACCGCTGAAGGCAAAGTGTTTAAATTGGCGATCCAACAGATGTTCGGCGGCGAGTCTTCCGATCGCGACGTCGTCGTTGACGACCTGCGGCAGTTTGTTGTCGGCGCGGTAAGCGAATAATTCGACCGTGGGAATGCGGGAACGCAGAAGACGTTCCGCACGAGCGCTGCTTTCAATATAGGTGAGAATGCCGTCGCCGTGCCAATTGCGGGAGCGGCCTTGTCGAAATCCACTCTCAGCCTGCAAATCAATAAACATTGACCACGGCCCGAACGTCTCCACGTATTCCGCGATGCCGCTCAAAACGCCTCGCCCATGACTCCGCGCCGTATCGACGCACACGGCGACGTGTGGAGATTTTTTGGGCACGCGCGGGGACATGGAAAAACGATTAACTCACTCCGTGGACGCAATCAAAGCCATTTTGGGACGCAACCTCATTGTCATTCTTCGCGATGGGAAATAAAACTGCACACTTCCCAAACGCGTCTTGTCCGCCTGAACTGTCGGAAATTAAAACCTTATATGAATAGAACTCTATCCACCGGGCTGCTCGGCAGCCTTTTCATCGGTGTTGTTTCAGGCAATGCCAGCACCGACTATGGGCCAGCCGTCTGGCGTCCCGCGTGTTCGGGGAAATGGTACAGCTCAGGCAATGGACACAAGTTCCTCGTGATCCATGACATGGAAGGTTATTACCTTTCTTCGATTGCGTATCTCAATCAATGCGGTGTTTCCGCCAGCATTCATTATGCGGTCAACGGCAAACAGGATGCCGCCAGCGATGCGGCTGCCGGTGAAGTGAGTCAGTGCGTGCGCGAATCCTATTATGCGTGGCATGCAGGTTGTTGGAATACTTATTCCTTCGGCACTGAGCACGAAGGTTTCGCGAGCAATCCTGCGTGGTACACCAGTTCCCTCTACAGCTCCTCCGCGGCGTTGCAAAAACATCTGTGCAATGACTTTTCCATCGCGAAAGATCGCAATCACGTCGTCGGCCACAATGCCAAGACCGTGAGCGGTTGGCCCAGTTACGCCTCTTCGCATTTCGGTATCGATCCGTATTGCAACACTCACACCGACCCCGGTCCTTATTGGGACTGGACAGGTTTCATGAACCTGATCAAAGGCAGCGACCTGGATACGCGCGTGCATGTGTTCGGTCGTGGCGGCGATGGTGCGTGCTGGATTCGCAGTTGGTATTCCAGCGACGGCTGGCATGATTGGTATTCCCTCGGTGGAAATATCTCCGGAGGTGTGGACGCTTATTCGAGAAATTCCGATCACGTTGCGGTGGTCGTGAACTCGGCGACGGAACCCGGCCATATTAAACAGAATGTCTGGACCGCCAGCGGTGGTTGGGGCGGATGGAGTGATCTCTGGACGTCGGGTGGTGGAAACATGACCAGCGATCCGACCTCGTGTGCTCGTGGCACCGATAACGTGCACATCTTCGCACGCGGTCCAAATGGCGATTGCATGAAACGCAGTTGGAATGCGAACACCGGTTGGGCCGCGTGGGCTTCGGAAGGCGGCAGTATTACCGGCGCACCCGATTGCTGCTCGAAGACCGGCAGTCATCTCTATGTTGCTGTGATGTCCGCGACCGATCCCGGTCACATCAAAGGCAAGACCTGGGATGCGACGACTGGTTGGGGCGGATGGGTTGATATCTGGACTGCAACCGGCGGGAACATGGACAGCGCTCCGAGCGTTGTCGCGCGTGGGACGACGAAAATGCACGTCTTCGCTCGCAAGGGTGGCGTGATCTGGATTCGCACGAACACTGAAGGCAGCGGCTGGGATGAATGGTATAGCCTCGGCGCTCCGGCTGGCAGCAGCGTCGTCGGTGATCCCGATTCCTACTCTCGCGGCAGCGGACACGTCGCCGTGGTTGTTCGCAACCAATATAATAATTGCTGGAAGAAAACCTGGACGACCAACGGCGGATGGGATGATTGGGAACCGTTGGACGCTCCGACCGGTGGCTTGACCTCGTCCCCGGGAGCAGTCGCTCGGTAATCTTTTGTTACCCTGACCAGCCGCGCTCGTCGGAAGCGGAATCCGGCGGGCGCGGTTTTTTTTGCCCGGACGAAACACAGGCTCCAAAATGTTTTCCTGTTTCCCGAGGAACTTTCTGCCAGGCTGGTTTGAAGTTCGTCTCCACAAAAAGTCGTGTTTTAAAAGCCTTCTGAAGATCAACTTTCCCGGAAAGTCGCTCCTCAAAACCCTTTTGAAGTTCAACTTTCCGGGAAAGTTGCCTTTCAAAAGGCTTTTTGACTTCAACTTTCCGAGAAAGTCGACCTTCGGAAAGGTTTTTGAGGACGACTTTCTGAGAAAGTCGTCCTTCAAAAGGGTTTTTAAAGTCAACTTTCGCAAAAATCGCCTCTCTGGAAGCGTTTTGACTTCAACTTTCCCGGAAAGTTGAACCTCCGGAGGCTTTTTGTGGGCAACTTTCCGCGAAAGTTGAACTTCAAAAGGGTTTTGAGGAGCGACTTTCTGAGAAAGTTGCATTTCAAAAGGCTTTTTTTCTGCGACTTTCGCGGAAAGTTGTCCGTAAAAAGGGTTTTTTTCCGCAATTAACCGCTAACTGCCAACGATTTAGAATGCTGGGACTGTTTTTTGCTCGGAAAACTCATCCAATCGCGGGGAGAAAGTGACTATCCAGCTCGGAGGCGGTCTGATTAAAAATGGTGTCCGCTACTTCCGGTGTTAATAATTTGGGAAGAAGCTGGGTACGACGAGTAATAACTTCCGATTTGTTTCTCCGGCCCGTTCTGTTTGACTGTCCCCCCGCTTTTCCAAAACGGAAGGCGACGTGATGAATTTTAAACGTCTGTGCAGTCACAGGCGGAGGTTTTTGCTCGATGATCGATTCCATTGAAAACGAAGGCGGCTCCGGCCGTGTCGATTTAAAGAAAACGAAACGGAAAAAGGTTTCCCTGACCGATCCCTTGAAAGTGGATCGTATTCCGCCGCATTCCCTGGAGGCAGAGCAGGGGGTGCTTGGTTGTATTATGTTGTCGCCGAATCAATGTCTCGGCGAATGCGTGGAGAAACTCAAGGGGTCGACAGAAATTTTCTACGATCTCCGACACCAGGTTCTCTACGAAACGTTGCTGGAGATGTACGACAAGCGAGAACCGATCGACATCATTACCCTGCAACAGAAGCTGAAGGACAAAAACCAGCTCGAAGGCGTCGGGGGGCTCGGCTACCTCGGTTCGCTGGAGGATGCCGTCCCCAGCGCGGCGAACCTCAGCTACTATATAGCTATCGTCCGGGAGAAATATATCCTGCGACAAATGATCCAGACCTGTACGGAAGTCGTCGGTCGGGCTTACGAACATGAAGGGGAAGTGGAAACCCTCCTCGACGAGGTGGAAAAGAACATTCTCCACATCGGCCAGGAACGGTCTTCCGAAGGCTCAGCCAAGATTAAAGACCTCGTTAGCGCCGCGATCACCAAAATCGAGGAATACCATCAGAACCAGGGGATGTTGACCGGCATTTCCACCGGGTTCCCGGACATGGACAAGATGACTACCGGTTTGCACGGGGGTGAAATGATTATTATCGCTGCCCGTCCCTCCATGGGTAAAACCTCTCTGGCCATGAACATTGCCGAGAGCGTGGCCATGGACCAGAAGCTTCCGGTCGGGGTGTTCAGCCTGGAAATGACGGCGGAATCGCTTGTTCTTCGTATGCTTTGCTCCCGTTCACGGGTGAACTTGAGGAGTATTCGCGACGGTTTCCTGGCCGAGCGGGATTTTCCCAAACTCACCGGGGCGGCCGGCAAACTGGCGGCATCGCCTCTTTACATTGACGACACATCCGGGCTGTCGATTTTGCAACTGCGGGCCAAGGCGCGCCGCATGCATCAGCAGTATGGGATCAAGCTTTTTGTCATTGATTATTTGCAGTTGCTCCATTCTACTGCGCGCCGTGCTGACAACCGCCAGCAGGAAATTGCTGACATTTCCAATGGCGTAAAAGCACTGGCGAAGGAACTCAACGTTCCGGTCATCGTGCTCGCGCAGCTGAATCGTGATTTGGAAAAACGCGGTCCGGGCGAGCGCCCGCGGCTCTCAGATTTGCGCGAATCCGGCTCCATTGAACAGGACGCTGATTTAGTGGCGCTTCTCTTTCGAGAGACCTCAGGCAAAGACGATGATGAACCGAGTTTCGAACAGGAAGCTGTTCCCGTGAAACTCTTTATCGCCAAACAACGTAACGGGCCGACAGGCGATGTTGATCTGACATTCCTGAAGCCTTACACACGGTACGAAAGTGCCGCGAAAGTCAGTGCCGACGATGTGCCGACTGGAAGTTAAATGAAAAAACTGTTTCGCCCCGAACGGCTGTTATGGGTTTCGCTGTTATTCTGCCTGACCCTGTTTGCGCAAACTGGCGCCCGAATCTCCACCATTGAAATCAAGCACGTCGGACCAGCCGCCACGAGCGACGCGCTGATTCGTTCCAACATTCGCGTTAAGGAAGGCGATCCGTACCAACGCAACCGGATCGACGAAGACGTCAAGAACCTTTACGGCACCGGCTTCTTCTACAACATCCGCATCGCCCAGGAAAACACCGCGGACGGAGTGAAGCTGACCTACGTTTTGCAGGGCAAACCAACCTTGAACGAAATTAAGTTCACGGGGAACAAGAAGTACAGCAATAAGAAGCTCCTGAAGAAGATCACCTCAAAGATTGGTGAACCGTTGGATGACAAAAAGTTGTTCGATGACGCTCGGGCGATCGAGAAGTATTACGAAAAAGCAGGTTACCAAAAGACGACGGCCAAGCCGGTTGTCAGCATCGACGAAAATGTTGGACGCGGTTCCGTTAATTTTGAAATCAAGGAAACCCATAAGATCCGCATCAAGGCTATTAAGTTTGAAGGGGTGACGGGTTATAAGGATCGCAAGCTGCGTAAGGTTTTGAAGACGAAGCGCGCGTGGTTGTTCTCCTGGCTCACCGGCGGAAACGTTTACAAGGAAGAACAATTTGAAGACGACAAGGACCGTCTGATCGAATTTTTCCAGAACGAAGGTTACATCGATGCCGAAATCAAAGAAGTTAAGTTTGATACGGTCTCCAAAAAGAAGATGAACGTCCGGTTCATCATCAACCAGGGCCAGCGCTACAAAGTCGGTGACATTGCCTTCAAAGGAAACAAGCTCTTTACGACCAATGATATTTATAAAGGCTTCGTCAGCGAAGGTAAGCGGCAGAAAATGGAAATGTTGGTCGGTAAATATTTCACTCCGAAAGGTCTGAACAAGGACCTTGAAGCCATCCGCGATTTCTACGGCTCCAAAGGTTACGTGGACGCGAAGGTCAATGCCGATAAGATTCCGAATACGACGACCGGAACGATGGACGTAGTCTACGACATCGACGAAGGCGAAAAATTCTTCATCGAAAAGATCGAAATCAAAGGCAACGAAAAGACGAAGGACAAAGTCATCCGTCGCGAATTGTCAGTTACGCCGGGTGAAGTCTTCGACATGGTGAAGGTCAAGCTTAGCAAGGAACGTCTGGAGGGGTTGAACTACTTCGAAAAAGTCGAAGCCCGTCCGGAAGGCGCTGATGTGCAGGGGCGCAAGAACCTGGTGATCGGTGTCGAAGAAAAGAACACCGGTAACCTGACCTTCGGTGCTGGCTTCAGCACAGTCGACGCAGTTGTCGGATTCGTCGAAGTGTCACAAGCAAACTTTGATTTGTTCAAACCACCGACGTTTACCGGTGCGGGACAGAAGTTCCGTCTGCGCGCGCAGGTCGGTTCGAAGCGCCAGGATTATATTCTCTCCTTCGTTGAACCCTGGTTCCTGAACCGTAAGTTGGCGTTCGGCGTGGATCTCTATCACCGCGACCTCGATTACGTCAGCCCCCAGGATTTCTATTCCGAACGTCACACTGGCGCGAGCTTCAGCCTGACGAAGGCGCTCGGCAGCGAAAACCTGATCGGACGTGTCAGCTATACGTTGGAGCAGGCGAGCTTGAATCTGAATCCGGATTCGTTACGCAATGCGAATGTTAAAGTGAAAAGCCCAATCTGGGGAACGAACCTCGTCTCCCGTCCGGCTCCGTTGCCACCCGATATTGCTCGTCAGTTCGGTTCTCGTCTGATTTCCAAAGTTGGTTCCTCGATCGCCTATGACACGCGCAATAGCGCGATTCTCCCGAGCCGCGGTCAACGTTCTGAATTCCTCACCGAATTGTCCGGTCTCGGTGGCGATGTAAGCCTTTATAAAGTGGAAGGACGCAGCTCCTGGTATTTCCCTGGCTTCTGGGATGGTCATACCTGGGAACTCATCGGCCGTGCCGGCGTGGTGGATACCTGGGGTGATGGCGATCGCGGAGTTGACTCCGTGCCGTTGTTCGATCGTTGGTATCTGGGTGGTCTTTACTCGCTGCGTGGCTTTAGCTATCGCGACATCGGTCCGAAAACAAGCGGTACCTATGGCGGCGAACCCCTTGGCGGCAGCACCTATTACTTCGGTTCGGCTGAATATAGCCTCCCGATCATTGAACGTTTACGCTTCGCGGTGTTCTATGATATCGGTAACGTTTATAAGGATCCGTTTAGCTTTAGCAAAGTCCCCGGTCAGGCGACCTTCAGCGACAACTGGGGTGTTGGCGTGAGATTGAACCTGCCGATTGGTCCGTTGCGATTGGATTACGGTATTCCGATCTCGCATGATAACGACACCAGCGGAAGTGGACATTTCCAATTTGGTGTAGGTTACCAGCGCGATTTTTAGTCCTGCAGATTATTACATAACATGAAGAAAATATTCCTAGCTATTGCATTGCTCTCGTTCCTTTCGGTGGCGGCCCAGGCACAGACCAAGACCGCCGTCATCGATCTCCGCAAGGTGTTCGATAATTACTTCAAGACCAAACAGGCTGATGGCCTCCTGAAGAGCGAAGCCAAAGACCTGGAAGATCAACGCCAGGAAATGATCACGAGTCTTCGCAAAGGCGAAGAAGAATGGAAGAAGCTTCTCGACAAAGCGAACGATCAATCTCTCTCGGCTGATGAACGCAGCAAGAGCAAACAATCCGCCGAAAAGAAGCTGATCGGATTGAAAGAAGACGAACAGACCTTGCAGCAATTCGAAAGCAGCTCCCGCGCTAAGCTTGCGGAAAAGCAACGCCGCAAACGTGATTTGATCCTAGAAGAAATCCGCGCCGCGATCGAAGCCCAGGCCAAGAAAGCTGGCTACAGCATGGTGATCGACGTCGCCGCTGAAAGCGTCAACAACACTCCGGTGGTTCTCTTTTCGGATCCCAGCGCCAAGAATGACCTCACGGAATCAATCCTGAGCCAAATTAACGCTGGCGCTCCGGCGGAACCGGCCAAGCCGGCTGCCGATACCAAGCCGGTGGAGAAGAAAGACGACAAGAAGAAATAACTTTTTCTTTGAGGTTTCCGAAGCGCGGTTTCGCAAGAACCCGCGCTTTTTTGTTTTTACCTCGTTCGCCGACTGATGTGATTTTCAGCTGAACGACGAGCATACTTGACGAGTCAAAAACTGTAGATTCTGGTTGTGATATGAACTGGGAGAAATTGACGATCAAAGCTCAACAGGCGCTGCAGGCGGCGCAACAGGTCGCCCACCAGCACTCAAATCAGGAAGTGGACGGCGAGCATTTGCTGCGCGCGATGCTCGACCAGGCGGACAGCTTGATTCCGCCGTTGTTACAAAAGATCGGCGTCCCCCTGGATAAACTTTCCGCCGATCTCGGTGCCGAATTGGCCCGCCGCGTGAAGGTCAAGGGCATCAGTTCCGGCGATTTGTTCCTCAGTCAGACTCTTAAAAAAGCTTTCGACGCCGCGGAAAAGGAAGCGGGCAAGCTTAAGGACGAATACATCAGCACCGAACACATCCTTCTGGGCTTGATTGACGAATCGGCTTCGGGACTAAAAAAGATTTTTCAAAACAACGGCATCCAGCGCGACGCGGTCTTGAAGGCCCTCGTTGAATTGCGCGGCAATCAGCGTGTCACCGACCAAAATCCGGAGGACAAATTCCAGGCTCTCGAAAAATACGGACGCGATCTTACCGCTCTTGCCCGCGCCGGGAAAATTGACCCTGTAATCGGACGCGACGACGAAATCCGACGCGTTATGCAGGTGCTCACCCGTCGTACCAAGAACAATCCAGTCCTCATTGGCGAACCTGGCGTAGGTAAAACCGCCATCGTCGAAGGGCTCGCTCGTCGCATTATCAGCGGAGACATCCCCGAAAGCTTAAAAAACAAGCGCGTTGTCGCGATGGACCTCGGAGCCATGATCGCCGGGGCCAAATATCGCGGAGAATTCGAGGATCGTCTGAAGGCGTTCCTGAAGGAAATCATCTCGGCGGAAGGCCGCATCATTCTTTTCATCGACGAACTGCACACGATAGTGGGCGCGGGTGCTTCGGAAGGCGCAGCCGATGCCGCGAATTTACTCAAGCCACCCCTCGCACGAGGCGAATTGCATTGCATCGGTGCCACAACCCTCGACGAATATCGCAAACATGTCGAAAAAGACCCGGCGCTCGAGCGCCGTTTCCAACCAGTCATGGTGACCGAACCGACTGTGGAATCCACGATCGCCATTTTACGTGGTTTAAAGGAACGCTACGAAGTCCATCACGGCGTGCGCATCCAGGATTCCGCCCTGGTTTCCGCCGCGACGCTTTCTCATCGCTACATCACCGATCGTTTCCTGCCTGACAAAGCCATCGACCTCGTCGACGAAGCGGCGTCGCGTCTCAGGATGGAACTTGATTCCATGCCTATTGAGGTAGACCAACTCGAGCGCCAAATCATGCAGTTGGAAATCGAGCAAACGGCGCTCAAAAAGGAAAAGGACCAGGCGTCTCGGGACCGTTTGAAGAAACTGGAAAAAGATTTGGCCGATCTGAAGGAAAAATCTTCGCAGCTGAAAGCCCAGTGGCAAAATGAAAAAGCCGCGATCAACGCCACCAGCATTTTAAACGAACAATTGGAGCAGGCGAAGTTGGAACAGGAACAGGCGCAGCGAACGGGCGACCTGAATCTTGCGGCCCAGATCCAATACGGACGCATTCCCGAACTCCAACGCAAGATCACCGCCGCGCAAAAAGAATCCCAGCAAACTGCCGGACACCAGCGTCTCCTCAACGAAGAGGTCACCGACGAGGACATCGCCAAGATCGTGTCGTCGTGGACCGGTATTCCTGTCACGCGCATGCTGGAGGGAGAACGCCAGAAGTTGGTGAAGATGGAAGAGCGACTCGGCCGTCGCGTTGTCGGCCAACAGGAGGCTATTCATGCGGTTGCGAATGCCGTTCGTCGCGCCCGTAGCGGATTACAAGACCCGAATCGCCCGATCGGTTCGTTCATTTTCCTCGGGCCCACCGGCGTCGGTAAAACAGAACTCGCCCGTGCCCTCGCCGAATTTTTGTTCGATGACGAAAGCGCCATGATCCGCATGGACATGAGCGAATACATGGAAAAATTTTCCGTGCAACGTCTCATCGGCGCGCCTCCGGGATTTGTTGGTTACGAGGAAGGCGGACAACTCAGCGAAGCTGTGCGTCGCCGTCCATATTCCGTGGTCCTGTTCGACGAAATTGAAAAGGCGCACCACGACGTCTTCAATGTGTTGCTCCAGGTCCTCGACGACGGACGTCTGACGGACGGGCAGGGGAGAACCGTTGATTTCAAGAACACCATCGTCATCATGACGAGTAATATCGGGTCGCCCATCATCCAGGAATATTTCACCGGCGGCAAAATGACCACCAAGGAACACGCCGAGATGGAGAACCTCGTGAAGGTCGAACTAAAGAAGCATTTTCGACCGGAATTTCTCAACCGTGTGGACGACATCATCATTTTCCACAGCCTCAACGAGGAGCAGTTGGAAAAGATCGTCGACATCCAACTCGGGGGCCTCGAGAAACGGCTGTCGCAACAGCAGATCGATCTTGTCGTCGATCAATCGGCGAAACGTTTGTTGGCGAAGGAGGGTTTTGATCCGCAATTTGGTGCCCGTCCGCTGAAGCGCGCCATTCAGGAGGAGTTACTCGACCCTCTCGCGCTCAAATTGCTGGACGGCGAAATCAAATCCGGCGATCACGTGCTCGCCAAAGCCGTCGATCACCATCTTGAATTCGAGAAACGATAATTCCAAAGTGGGGCGCTCTGCCGGACCGCGACTCTATGAGTCGCAGAAACTTAGTTGGTGCAAGGCCGCTTTAAAATTTTTTAAGATCATCATCGCGCTGCTTACATTCCTACGGCTCACACAGACCCGCGCTCCTTTCGCCCGCCTTAACCCCCCTCGCGGTTAGTTGTTTATCAGTGTTCGAACCGTGGTGTCTTTCCTTGAAAAAAATTCCTGTAAAATTTTTATTTTTGCGCGTGACAACCAAAACTGGCCGCATATATTGCACAGCCTTTTGCGACCCTATGGTCTAGCGGTTAGGACACCTCCCTTTCACGGAGGTAGCCCGGGTTCGATTCCCGGTAGGGTCGCCAATTCTTCTATCCATCCGTTGGTTTTCCCAATCCAGTTCCAGTTTTGGTCAGATTGTTCGTGGTGGACGCAAGGTTTTGTTTTGCTCAGCACAAGATTCGTCTAAAATAACAACGCCCATGTCTCCAATTCCGATTCCTTTCCTCCGCACGCTGTTTAACCCTTTCTTCTCGGTGTATCCATCGTTCTGCTTTTTACAGGCAACAGCTCCGCCGCAGAAATTACCGCCGGAAATCCCGTCGTCTACCGCGTCGGCACAGGCGCGGCAGGCCTGAGCAGGGTGGCCACCGCAATCTACCTCGATGAATACTCTCCGGTTGGCTCCATTGCCTTCCGAGCAACGGCAGCAACGCGATAACCCCCGTCGGCAGTAGCACGACCGAAGGACTCGTCTCCCGTTCGCAGGATGGCCTCCGTAGCAGCGTGTCTCTGACCGCCGCATATTTTTTCTTCAGAAATCTGGATTTGCGCCCGGACTCCGCACCACGCATCCAGATCTTCCGTCACCCGCCTGAAAATCCCTGAAATGGCTGGATTCAAGTCACGGATTATGAGTTACTTAGACGAATGATGTTAATCCGTTGAAGTCTATGGTTCGAGTCCGTCTTCTTTCCATCTGTTTATCTCTTTTGGTTTCTTTCGTGGCAGCGCAGGCGGCAATTGTGACGACAGTCTTCAGCACGGGGCTCAGAACAAACGGAGCGGTAGTCAACGAAAAGGGTGGCTTCATAAAAAACGACCCCCATTGGGAGGTCGCCACGGCATCGAACCCTTCCTGGACCAACGCCTATCTGATCTCCCGCGATGGCATGCCGGTTAACTGGCTTTCCAATACGCCCGTCTCCCAATGGATCGGTTCGCATTGGTCGATGATCGGCTTCACGAACACCGGAGAATTTCATTATCGCACGCGCTTCGATCTTTCCGGTTATAACGTGTCCACTGTCGCCTTGCATCTGGCCGTTGCGAGTGATGATCGTGTGACCGCCGTGCTCCTGAACGATCAAATCACGGGCGTCACCTTCACCAACGGAACCTCGAGCTGGGATCTCCGCGATCTAACCACCGGTTTTCTCAACGGAACGAACACGCTTGAACTCGTCGTGACCAATGCCGCAGGCGCGAGTGGACTAAATTGTCAGCTCAGCGCGACGGACACGCCCGCAACATTGCAGATCACGTCCGGCGAGACCAACTGCGTCGTGTCCTGGACGACCAATGCGCTCTGTTATGTTTTGGAATCCGCCACTAACCTCAGCGATGGTTTATGGCGAACCGAATCCAATCTTCCCTCCATCGTGAATGGCCAATATCAATCGATCCCTTTTGGCGGAGAGACGAGTCGGTATCTGCGGCTTAAACGTCCGGGTTCGCCTTCCCCAACGCCGAAGGTCCTGGTGAACGAAGCCTATGGATTCGGTGACGGTGCGGAATGGGTGTCATTTCCTGACATTCCGTGTTCCTCTCAGGGTTGTGAAATCTCCGCGCTGGCTGCCGATACTTTTAATACCTTGGATGCATCGGCATCGACCGATTGGGCGCGCTGCGGAACCAATGATCCGACGATGCAATTTCATTGGAAGTTCTTTTTCCCGCCCGAATCCTCGATGCAAGGGGCTCCGTATGATTCGCCTCGCCCGCAAGGCGTGGACAGCCCGGTGGTAACCTTTGGAGCCAACGCCTTTCCTGGCCTCATTCCCACAACCATGCGTTGGGTGGCGCGATTGGACATGATCAGCCGGGTGGATCCTTCCGTGTCGAAAAGAGTTTTCTTCCAATTCCGCTACGCCGGTTCGGAGATGACCATGACCGACTATCAAAACGAACTCACGAGCGAGTAAACCTTTTGACCCTCTGGTCACACGGCGAACGAAATCATAAATTTGCAGAAGTCGGAGAGCAGATGGTAAAGGTCAGACCCCGGTGGGTGACGTCCTCGCGATTCCCGATCAAAAGCTCCGGAAAGTGGGAAGGTGAGCCAATGACCCGGCGCATCACACATCACGTTTCTTGCTAAACCTGTCTTCTGTAATGAAACCCAACCACGCCGGAACGAAACGGCGTTGCACTGACAAGGTTGAGTCTCGTCGTCGGCATGTCTTCGAACATTCGCACTCCTCCCCCGAGAAGGATCGGATTGACGTTGACGACATATTCATCGAAGAGATCAAGCTGTGCCAACGACTGAGTCAGCCGTGGGCTGCCGAAGACCATCAGATCTTTTTCGGACTGTTGCTTGAGCTTTTTAAACTCCTCTTCCAGGTTCGCGTTAACGAGTCGCGCCTCTCTGTTTTCCAAATGATTTAGAGTTCGGGAGCAAACGACTTTTTTTGCGCTTTGGTACCACTTCGCATGTTTGATTTCCAGGTCGCTGCTTTGAGCGTCGTTCAAAACCCCAGGCCAGTAGCCTTCCATCATCTGGAACGTTTTGGGACCGTAGATTCCCGTTCCAACCTCCGATATATATTTTGAAACATGTTCGAAGATGCTTTGATCGTGTGTAATCCAGTTCATCTCGCCCTTGGCGGTAGCGGCGAATCCGTCGAACGAGATGTGCATGAGCGATATCAATTTTGCCATGAAGTTTCTGTTTTGAATTTTATGTCACTGTACTATCTGGTACAATTATGTTAGGAGGTTTGTGATGTCAACGACTCAGGAGCAAAACACTAAAATCCGCATGATCACGTGCGCGCTGGATCTTTTTCACACTTTTGGTGTGAATGGAACAAGCGTAGACCTGGTTCTCAAGAAATCCAGGACTGGGAAAAGTCAATTT
This sequence comes from uncultured bacterium, assembly GCA_966095605.1. GTDB lineage: Bacteria > Verrucomicrobiota > Verrucomicrobiia > Limisphaerales > JACDHS01 > CBHWET01. The sequence goes on from CBHTTJ010000006.1 coordinate 50,170, forward strand.
ACACACTACTTCAAAACGAAAGAGGGAATGGTCAGTTTCGCCATTCAGTATCTCCACCAGTTGATCCAAACGGGCCAGACGCCAACAGGATATGACATAAAGTCGTGGCGCGACTTTGAAAATTGGTTTCAAAAGTATATCGAATTTCAAGAGTCCGTTGGTTGTGAGAGATCGTGCCCCATTGGGACCATTGGCGGAGATCTGACCCGCAAGAACAAGAAAGCGAGACGGGATATCGTGCAATTTGTGGAGTGGAGTCGTGCAAAACTGATAACATTTTTTTCGGAACGAAAGGCGGCCGGAGAATTGATCCCTGAAGCCAGGCCGCAGGAGCTCGCGGACTTCTGCATTTGCATCATGCAAGGGGGAATGCTCTTAAGTAAGATGAGGCGCGATACGGAGATGTTTAAGAATGCCTCTTCACAGGCGATCCAATATGTCCGCTCTTTGAGGGCGTAGCATGGATGAATTTTGTGCGCGGCTTGTGAATATTGATTTGTTCCTTCCTGTGCCGGCACGACTGGAATTATGAAGTCGCTTGAACGGCTGGCGGTGGGGTGATCCGATAATGATCATTTTGTATTGATGGCGATCCGAATACTCGCAACGCTCTTGAATTCTACTCACTGATGAAGCTCCGATTTATCACCCTTTTTGCGTTCCTCGCGTTCAGCCTCCACTTTCTTGCGTTCGCGGCGGATTGGCGTCCGGCGAGTGCCCCTCTCCAAACTCCATGGACACACAAAGTTGATCCGCAAAATCCATTGCCGGAACATCCGCGTCCTGATTTCCAACGTAAGACGTGGCTGTCATTGAATGGACTCTGGGATTATGTGCTCGAGCCCGTGGACTTCAAAGCGATGCAAGGTTTCATCGACCGGGATTCGATCACAACCGGTGCACCGCCGGAAACCTACAACGGGAAAATCCTCGTTCCTTTCGCCATCGATGCGCCGCTCTCGGGCATCATGCACGTGTTGCGACCGCAAGAACGACTTTGGTACCGACACCAATTTGAAGTCCCCTCGAACTGGAATGGCCGGCGCGTTTTGTTGCACATTGAAGCCAGTGATTGGGAGACGACGGTGTATGTCAATGGACGGCAGGTCGGCCAGCATCGCGGTGGATACGATCCTTTTCAGTTCGACATTACCGACGCCCTTCGCAGCGGGACGAATACGCTGCATCTCTGCGTCTGGGACGGCTCGGAACAACACTGCCAACCTCTCGGTAAACAAATCATGCCGGAGAATCGCAAAGGGTTTCGCTACCAGCCCACCGGCGGGGTCTGGCAAACTGTCTGGCTCGAAGGCGTACCGAACACGTACGTGAAATCGTGGCAAGTCACCCCGCGCACGAATGGCTTCGACTTCACCGCGCAACTGAATCAACCAGCACCAGGCCTTGGTCTGAACATCAAAGTGAAGGGACAAAATCCCGTCACGGTTACCTGCGGTGATTCCGCTGTCATCAATGGCTCGGTCAATATTTCCAAGCCCCGCCTTTGGTCGCCCGACTCTCCATACCTTTACGACATGACACTCGACCTTAAAAAGGACCGCAAGGTTCTCGACTCGGTAAGCAGCTATGTCGGCTTGCGCACTTTTGCTCGCGACTCCAATGGTCAGTTCCTGCTTAACGGCAAGCCTGCCCCGCTGATATTTGGCCCGCTTGACCAGGGATACTGGCCAGACGGTATCCTCACTCCGCCGCACGAGGAGGCAATTAAGTTTGATCTCGAGTATTTGAAATCCATCGGCTGCAACATGGTTAGGGTGCATATCAAGACGCACCCGGCCCGCTGGTATTATCACGCGGACCGGCTCGGTTTGTTGGTTCTGCAGGACATGATTTGCACGCCGAAGTACGGGCAGACGGTCGATAAACCGGCTTCAGAAAATTGGCAGCGCGAGTTTCAGGAGATCATCCATGACTTTCACAATCATCCGTCAATTGTCGCGTGGATCGTTTTCAACGAGGCCTGGGGACAGCACAACACGAAGGCCAATACCGAATGGGCCGCGCGAACGGATCCTTCGCGCATCACGATCAGCACCTCCGGTTGGACGGACCAGGGTGCGGGCGACGTGCTCGATACGCACGACTACAATTTTTATCCGAGCGCGCCCACCCTGGACGGCTTCGGAAATCATCGCGCCCTCATTTTCGGCGAAGTGGGCGGACACAATCTGTTGCTGCCGGGAAAGAAATGGTATCCCGACCAAAAGCAACCGATCGGTCCGCCGCTGGAGCGCGCCGGCGGTCGAATGAACTTCAATTCCAGCGAAGATCTTGCGACAAAGTATCCTTTCTACATGCGCAATCTCCGGCATTTTGTGCAACGGGATGGATGCCAGGCGTTCGTCTACACGCAGATCACCGACGTCGAACATGAGTGCAACGGTTGGCTCACCTACGACCGAAAAGTTTCCAAGCTGCCGGCGAAGATGTTCCGGCAAATCCACGAATCGCTTGGCGAAAAGCTGCAATACACCGAACTTCTCGGCGACGGCGAATGGCTCGCCGGACCGGTTCACTCGACCCCGAACCAGCCGGAAAAAGCTGCTGCCTTCTGGACGACGGTGGATGCTACGCCAACGAGTTTCACCTCCATGAAACTTCCGTATTCCGGTGTCCCGCTGGCGGCAAAAGGTGAGAACACGAAGGCATTCGGGCTGCGTCGGGAATTCGCTCTCACCGCCGCGCCCCGCAAGGCCGTTCTGGAGATTCGCGCCACGCACCGTGACGCTTTTGGTCAGGCCCCCGGAGAGCGACTCGATGGCCATGCCGAACAGGTCCGTGCAGACGTCGTGTGCGTCACGTATCTCGATGGGAAGCTGCATCGAACAACGAAAGTCGGAAGTCAACCCGGCCGCGGCCCCGCCGTCACTTATCTCGAACTGACGGACGCTGAAGTCGCTTCACTCACTCCCGGCAAACACATCCTTGCCATTGAAATTCGAA
>CBHTTJ010000007.1:0-52141 GCA_966095605.1 uncultured bacterium
TCGAGCCCTAATTCTTTTGCCCCAATGACGTAAGACCAGAAACCTATTATTTTATGCTAAGGTATGCGTATACTTTGCATTCCTTTGTCGATTTTCGCGTGGAGAAAGTCAAGGCTCGGCAGGAGCCTCGCCCCACCGGGAAAAACTTGTTCTTCAGATCGCCCTCATTCCTATTCCGCCAAAGCCCGTTCGACCATCCGCTTGAAGTCCGATTTGGCATTCTGCACCAGGAGCCGATCGCCCAGGATGCGCCCGATGACGTTGTTCGTGCCGTCGTCGATGATCACCCCGTACTGCGCGAAGTCGGAATGAGGCACAACCGCCCCGCCCGCAGAGGTCGTTTTATAAGTCCCTTCCTGCCAGAAAAAGGTCACCATCGCCTTGGCATATTGATGCTGGTGGGTTTGTGAGTTCTGTTTGGCGGGCGTTTCGATGAAATTCTTTTTCCAACGCTCGATGGTATCTGTTGCCGACGCCCAGCCGCCTTTCGCCTTGGTCTCAATGAAGACAATATCCGCCGCCGATTGTTCCCTGTTCAAAAGCATCTTGGCACTGATCGTCGCTTTTTCCGGAAGGTCCACCCATTGCCACGCCGAAGGACGAGGGAAAACGTGGGCGCCCACCATGAAATTCTCGGGCTCGCCTTTGGCAAAAGGGACGAGCAGGGACAGGATCAGCAATGATCCGAAGACGCGTGCGCGGACGAACTCTTTCGTTGTCATGGAGTTTACGGACAAAAATGGACTCTACCGGCTAACACCGTTGCGAAAAGCAGAAGACAGACCAAAAAGGAGGCAAAGTGATTGCGAAAGAATCGGTTAGATCTCGACGGAAGGAATTGGAGATGAATGCTTTTGACTCCTTAACACTTAATTCAGAATCCCTCCAGACTCCCGGAAGTTCTCGATCATTATAAATACGTTCAACGGCCTTCCTGAAAATTCGATTTCCATAAAATGGCGAAAACCGGCCTTTCCAGGGTTTCCAGCCCACAAAAACAAAAGTTTTCTGCTTCCCGGAAAACTTATGTCACTAGAAATCCCGGAATTCTGCTTCCGGGAAAAGTCTCGGCAGCAGAAATATTTTTTTTCTGCTCGCCAGAAAAAATTTATTTCTAGAGGAAAAAATTTTCCGGGAGCTGGAAAATGCCTTCTGACAAGGGTTTGTGACTTTTCGCCTTTTTCGAGCCCATAAAAACCCGTTTCCCAGACAAAGATCCCGTTAACGTTAACGGATTTTGGGTTGAGGAGAATGCCAGGACCTCCTTGAGTCGTCCTTTTTTGCTCTTTTGAACCCGCTCAATTGTGGAGATTTGATCGTCAATTACCGTGTAGCCCGGCAACAGAGATTCATCTTATATGGCGAACAGGAGCATCTGTTTTTTATGAAGTCCTTTCGTCTTGCCGCAGGTTTCGGAATCTCCATCGCTTGTTTGGTTCTATCCTTGTTGCCAGTGAGGGGAGGCACGGCAGTGTTTTTCAGCGGTTCGCAATCAACGAACCTCGTGGCGTCGGCTTTGACTTCGGACACGATTAGCAGTGAGGGATATCTCTTTACTTACACTCGCGACAAGTTGTTCACGGGCGGCGTCGGTTTGACAAATCCTGTTGGACGTTATGTTCGGGTACCTTGGCCAACTGGACTTGAAGCTCAGGCCGTGACTGCTGGCCCAACCCCCGGGGGTGCCAAGATTATTGTCAAAAGGGAGGACGGCGAAGTTTTTGCCGTTTCTTCCTTCACCATTAAGCTTCTTGCTAACACCGCTGGCGCGGGCGCAGCCATCGAGGTAATGCCGATGTCGAACGGAGAGGATGGCTTTCCCGATCCGGTGGCCTTTGATGTTACGGGTTACGGCGGACAAAGTTTCACATTCAATTGGCCCAGTCTGGTTCAGTTTGACACTTACCAGTTCTCTTTGTACGTCGATTTTGCCTTAACCGCTCTTACGGTGACTGATGCGAGCATCCCTCCTCCGGGTCTTGACGCCTTCGCAATTGATGCGACGAACATCCAAATATCCTGGCCATTGGAGGCCAGCGGATACAACCTGCAATGGTCCACGAATTTATCCGGCGGGATTTGGAATTCTGTCACCAATGGAATCGTTTTCGATGGTTTCCAATATTCGGTGCTGGTCCAGACCGAGGGTGATATGCGATTTTTTCGTTTGAAGAAGTAGTTGATTTACTCCGTCCATTTCGCGCGATCCGTGGTTTTCTCCAAGGATTGCTTGCCTTGAGGGCATCGAATCCAGTATCCAAAAGTATCCCTGAACATGTCGATTAAAGTTGCCATTGTGGAAGACGACGCTGGTGTCCGTGAGTGTCTCTCTGTTGTGATGAATGGCACCGCGGGGTTTCGTTGTGTGGGCGCGTATGGCAATGCCGAAAGCGCGTTGAAAAATCTGCCCTCGGATTGGCCTGACGTGATCCTCATGGACATTAATCTTCCTCAAATGTCCGGGATCGAACTGGTTGCCAAATTAAAAGCGATGCGTCCGGCGTTGCAGGTAATCATGTTGACGGTGTACATCGACAGCGAACAGATTTTCCAGTCATTGCAGGCCGGCGCGAGTGGTTATCTCATCAAGCAGACCCCGCCTTCACAGATTCTCGAAGCTTTGGTGGACGTGCAAAAGGGTGGGGCACCGATGTCGAACATGATCGCGCGAAAGGTCGTGCAACATTTTCAACAGAAGCCCTCGAATAATGAGACGGCAAATCTCACCAAGCGCGAACAGGAAATCCTCGGACTGATTGCGAAGGGCCGGGCCTACAAGGAAATTGGCGATGTTCTGGGAATCAGTGCTCTTACCGTGAAAACTCATGTGCGCAATATTTACGAGAAGCTGCACGTGCGGTCACAGGGCGAAGCCGTGGCAAAATTCCTTGGGGGAAATCGCCTACTCCCAAAGGAGTAGTCTGACGGGGCAAATAATTTCCTCTTTTTCGGGAACTACCTCCTTGAGGCGATAGGCACTTTTCGGTGCTTTTTCTAATCTCTCCTCCGATCCCATGCAAAAGATTGCGCACTTCTTGTCGGCAAAAGCTTTTTGTGGGTCGCATCCGCAAAACAAAACCATCAATATGAAAAACACTAAAACCTTCTCGAGTCCGCCTTCTCTGCTGTCCGGGAAAGTGCTGGCTACGCTGGGGGGAGCTTTCGCCGCTGGTCTGGCGGCGCAGGCGCAGCCCGATTATCCAGGTGCCGTCTGGCGCCCGGTCTACGCGGGCCACTGGAATACGACCGGTTACGGTCACAAATTTCACGTCATCCATGACATGGAGGGCTACTATCTAAGCAGCATCTCCTATTTCCAAAAATCGACGACCCAGGCGAGTATTCACTTTTGGGTCAATGGCAAAAAGGACGCCTCGAGCGATGCTCCGGCGGGAGAAGTCACTCAGTCTGTGCGTATTGCTTATTATGCGTGGCACGCTCGTTGTTGGAATTCCCACAGCACAGGAACGGAACATGAAGGTTTTGCAAGCAACCCGGCCTGGTATACGCCGGAATTGTATCAGGCTTCAGCGAACTTGACCCGCTGGCTGGGAGATCATTTCGGCTGGGCGAAAGATCGTAATCACATCGTTGGTCACGGCGCAAAATTGGTCGCCGGCTGGTCTGCCTGGGCGGGACCGAACCTCGGAATTGATCCGAACTGCAATACGCACACCGATCCTGGTCCTTATTGGGATTGGGCTGGTTATATGAACCGCGTCAACGGCGGTCTCTGCGTGCAGGGTGCGATTTTGACCCGCTGGAATCAGTTGGGTGGCGCCGGCGGCGTGCTCGGTGCGAACACCACTTGCGAAAATACCGCGCCGGACGGCGTGGGTAAATACACGCATTTCCAAAACGGTTCCATTTATTGGACTCCGTCCACTGGTGCGTGGGACGTGCGCGGTGCGATTCGCGCACGATGGTCGGCACTCGGCTGGGAACGCAGTGCTCTTGGTTATCCGACCACGGGTGAAAACGCGTTGTCAGGTGGTGCTTATAACCACTTCCAGGGCGGTTCCATTTATTGGTCACCGTCGACTGGTGCGCAAAACGTGCAAGGTGCCATTCGCCAGAAATGGGCGGATTACGGCTGGGAAACCGGTCGTCTCGGATATCCGACCACGAGCGATGCGCCTACTGCGCAAAACAACGGTTACTACACTCATTTCCAGGGCGGTTCCATCTTCTGGAGCGGCAGCACAGGCGCTCATATTGTGTGGGGTGGAATTCGTGAAAAATGGTCAGCGTTGGGTTGGGAGCAAGGACGTTTAGGTTTCCCAACGACGGACGAAACAGCGACACCGGACGGCATTGGTGCTTATAACCATTTCCAAGGCGGTTCCATTTATTGGAGTCCTTCCACCGGCGCGCATTCCGTGTGGGGTGCGATTCGTGATAAATGGACTGCCCTTGGTTGGGAACAAAGTTATCTCGGCTATCCGACCACGGACGAAGTTGCTTTAGGCGATGGCGGTGCTTTCAATCATTTCCAAAATGGTTCCATTTATTGGTCTCCAGGCACCGGTGCTCACAATGTGCAAGGCGCGATCCACACCAAGTGGGCCAGCCTTGGCTGGGAGCAAAGTTACCTCGGCTATCCAACGAGCGACGAATATGATTTCGGTCCGAATCTCAAGCGCAGCGATTTCCAACATGGTTGGATTATCTATGATCTCGTGACGCAGACTTTCCGTCTGGGACCTGGACCGAACGCTCCGACGAGCCTCACGGCAACCGCGGTCGGTGGCACCCAAATCAATCTTGCCTGGACTGACAATGCGTCGAACGAAAACGGTTTCAAAGTGGAACGTTCCAGTGACAACGTAAACTTCGCTGAAGTGGCTTCGCTCGCGGCGAACGTTGTGACATACACCAACACCGGTCTCACGTCCGGCATCACCTATTATTATCGTGTTCGTGCTTATCAGACGAACAGCGCCGATACGACGTATGATTCTGCTTACTCGAATGTCGCCAGCGCCACTCCATTGCTGCCGCCTGATCTGGCTGCGATTGGGGAAAAGATCGGCACCGAAGGACAGTTGCTGACGTTCACTGCGACTTCTTCCAATCCGAATCAGCAGGTCACAACGACGACGATTCAGAACTTCGATAGTTATCCGGACAGCACACCGAACGACACGCTGTTGTTCCGTCGTCCTTCGAACTCCGCTTCCACGAGTGGATTCCTCGATGCTTCGACAAATTATACCAGTGTGAAGTCGGCGTATCCTGCTGGTCATACGAGTGCGCGAGTCCTGCGCGCCGGTTGGGGTTTTGCCACCGGCACATCCAATCCGTGGTTGCGCTTGAATACCTTTAATACGGCTACGAATCCAAACCCAACGATCGATCTGGATCAGATGGTTTCGTTCGACATTTACTCGGACAAATCCTTGAAGGTTGGTATGGGCGTCCGCGAAACAGCGACCGCCGCAGCCTATGGCGCGAATGGTGGAACAACAGGCGCGATCGAATGGATCGGTGTTACCAACGCCACTTCCGGTTCTCCGAATCCAAGCCGCGTTGTGGCGGCGAATACCTGGACTACGCTCCGATTCAACGTGCCCTTTGAAACCGTCACCACGTTCACCGGGGACGGGGTTGTCAGCAGTGGCATCAAAGGCGTTCTCGAAGAACTCGCCCTTGTTCCGAACGGCAGCATGGGAGCTTACAACGTTTACATCGACAACGTTGCCGTTGTTGTGACGAACACCTTGACCTACTCGCTCGACGCCGGAGCTCCGAGCGGTGCGACGATTCATCCGAAGACGGGCGTCTTCAAATGGAATCCTGCCGCCGGCCAGGCCGGAACGTATAACATTACGGTTCGCGTTACGGATCGCCTGGGCCTGAGCGACTTCGAAACGGTCAAAGTTACCGTGGCTGCGTTCTCCGGAAATCATAAGCCTGTCCTGGCGCCAATTGGTAACAAGACGGTCAACGAAGGCACTACGCTTACCTTCACGGCTTCGGCTTCTGACTTGGATGCAGGACAAACATTGACCTACTCGCTGGATGCGGGTGCTCCTGCTGGCTTGACGATCAACAGCAGCAGCGGCGCTGTCAGCTGGACCCCGGGCGAATCCGCTGGTCCTGCCAGTTATCCGCTTACCGTTCGTGTGACCGATAATGGATCTCCCAGCGAAACCGCTGCGGAAACGATCACGATTACTGTCAACGAAGTGAATGTTGCACCGGTCCTCGCTGCCATCAGCACTCAAACCATCAACGAAGGCGCGACGTTAAACGTCACAGCCTCCGCGACGGATGCTGATATTCCAGCGAACACGATCACATACAAACTCGGTTTGAATGCGCCCGCGGGAATGACGATTAATGCTTCAAGCGGCGCTATCACCTGGCCGACGACCGAAGCCAATGGCCCGTCCAGCAACTCCGTCACTGTGACCGCGACCGATGCTGGTGGTCTGAGCAGTTCGCAAACGTTCGCCGTCATCGTCAATGAACTCAACGTTGCACCTGTGTTGAATGTGAACACGACGTTGACGGACATCGAATCCGTAACGGATTTCGAAACTTACGCGGATGGCAGCTACAGTGGAACGGTGTTGTTCCGTCAGCCGTCCTTCTCCAGCACGACGACCAACTTCATTGATCTCGCTGTAACTAACTATACGACGATTGTGGCAACCCAACCGTTGGGTGTGGGTGGTCAGCGCGGTCTATATGCCACATGGAGCTTCAAGACCGGCACTACGAATCCGTGGGTGCGGTTGACGACGTTTAATACGGCGGCGCTTCCAAATCCAACGATCCGACTCGATCAGCGTTTGCGCTTCAGCATCTGGACCGATAAATCGTTGAAGGTTGGCGCGGGCGTCCGTGAAACGGGAACCAGCGCAACTGTTGGGCAAAACGGTGGAACGACCGGCGCCTTGGAATGGGCCGGCGTCCCAAGCCTGAATGGCAGTTCGCCGAATCCGAGCCGCGTCATCAACGCGAGCAATTGGACGACCGTGGAATTTAACTTTCCGGCCGAAGCGATCTCCGCATTCCCTGGCTCGGGCAATGGAGTTCTCGCCACCGGCAAAGGCGTGTTGGATCACCTTGCTCTCGTTCCAAACGGCGGCATGGGCGTTTACAACGTCTACGTCGACAACATTGAAGTTGTAACGATTACTTCCAACCTGACGGTGAATACAGGTTCCACTCTGTCGCTGCAATGCAGCGCCACTGACTCGGATACTCCTGCGCAATCGTTAACGTTTAGCCTCGGTGCCGGTGCGCCGACCAACGCGGCGATTGACTCCACGGGTTTGTTCACGTGGACACCAACGGGTTCTCAAGGGCCAAGCACCAATGTCATTACGATTCGTGTGACCGACAACGGTCCGGGTAACCTGAGTGCTTCGCAAAATATCACGGTGATCGTGAACAAGGTGAATACGGCTCCACGTATTACAACGGTCCCGGATCAATCAATCGAAATTCAAAGCGGTGGCGTGATCAACTTCACTGTAGAAGCGACCGACGACGACATTCCAACGAATACCCTGACATTCAGTCTGCAAGGAACGATTCCCTCGGGTGCGACGATCAATGCGGCGACCGGTGCGTTCTCCTGGACTCCTCCCGGCAATGTCAGCAGCACGAACGTTATCACGGTTCGCGTTACGGACAACGGAGTTCCTGCGCTGTATGACGAACGTGATCTCACGATCTATGTCACTGCGACGAACACGGCACCGACGCTCTCGTTGGGTTCTGCGCGCATGACAGAGAATGTCTTCACGTTTGAAACATTCACCAATGGTACGCCGAACGAACAAGTCCTGTTCAAGAAACCGGCCAACTCGAGCACGACCGTGGCTTACATCGATACAACCGCGACGAATTACACGACGATCACAACTGCTTTCCCTGCTGGTCACGCCAGCGCGAAAGCATTGAAGGTCGCGTGGACATTCAAAGCTGGTACTTCGAACTACTGGTTGCGTTTAACCACGGCGAACACAACGTTCCTGCCGAACCCGACGATCAACGCGAGCGCCCGCTTGAAAGTTGATGTCTATTCGGACAAAGCAATCAAAGTTGCTCTGGGTGTTCGTGAAACCGGCACCACCGCGGAAAACGGTGCGAACGGGGGCACAACGGGTACGATTGAATATGTCGGTGTCAGCAGTGTGCTTAGTGGAACGCCACAGCCGACTCGCACGGTTGCTGCCAATACCTGGACGACGTTGGAATTCGACCTGCCGAACGAACCAAAAGCGGCGTTCACGGGTGACGGCAACCTCAACGCTGGTCAGCAAGTGCTCGAACACCTTGCTTTGGTCGGCACTGCGACCGGTGCACACACCGTCTATCTGGATAACTTCTGTGTTGTCACGACGGCTGGCTTGCCCGGCACGGTGACGATGAAAGCGAACAGCACGCTGACCTTCACTGCTGCGGCCACGGATCCTGATCCGGGCAGCGGCATCAACTACGGCCTCGATGCCGATGCTCCGGCTACGGCTGCGATCGACATGAACACGGGTGCGTTTACTTGGACGCCGACAACGGCAGGCACGACGAACAGTATCACGATCTTCGCGAACGATAATCCGACCAATGGTGCTCCGGAAAAAACGGACTCCAGGAATATCACGGTTGTTGTAAGCGCCGATGCCCTCGCGGCACAAAGCTCGGATGGCTTTGTTGCCGGTGGCGATACGGTTGAATTCACCTGGGACTCTGTGGCTGGCGTCACCTACAAAGTGCAGGCCAATGCCAAAGGCAGTTCTGAATGGACCGATGTGGCGACCGTCACCGCGACGGGCACGACCTCTTCGGTATCCGTGACGAACGACGGCGGTGACAGTATTTACCGCGTGGTTGAAGTGACTGGCTCGGTAAATGAGTAAGTAAGGTTTAGGGTTAGGGTAACAAGGAGCGGGCTTTGGCAGGTTGGCCAAAGCCCGCTTTCCTTTAAATGTTAAAAAGGTGCCGTGGAATCCAACTCATCCAATTGGAAAACAAAGGGGCCAATCGCCGTAGTTCAGCGTTGGGCGGAAGTTTCTTCGGCATGGCTGAAGGTAAAAAAACTGGAACGGGAGTTTAAAGACAGCCAAAAGTTCCAGCAGGAATGTGAAAAGCTTCACTGCTTCAATCTGGCAAAGATTGAAGAGGAATTTCGCGCGAAGCTGGCGGAGCAAATCAACCAATTGAAGAAATAGAGATTGCTTCCGGCAGCTTTTCCCATAGTGCTCCGCAACCAAACCGCTTATGATCCCAGCGTGACTTTCCCCCTCGTTCCATTTTTATTTTTGGAACTGATTTTCTCCTGCCTTTTTGCGGGTCTGACTGTCGCTGGTGAAATTCCTCAGTTCAATGCACGGGCATGGCAGACAGAAAATGGCCTGCCACATAACTCGGTTTACGCTGTAACCCAGACGCGAGACGGATACGTTTGGGTGGGAACGCAGCATGGCATTGCTCGTTTCGATGGAGTGCGTTTCACCACGTTTAACGCCCCGGAGCTGCCAGCTTCTTCCGTGCGGGTTCTTCATCAAACCCAGGACGGAACACTTTGGATCGCCCCCGAACGAGGTGGACTCATCGGCATGCGTGACGGAAAATTTTTCCGTAGCAACTACGTAACCAACACTCAGGTTCGAGTCATGTATGAAAGTCGTGATGGTGCATTTTGGATCGGAACCACCAACGGAGTGAGTCGCTGGAAAGATGGACAATGCCGCGTATTCACGCGGGAGAATGGTTTGACCGGGGATACAGTCCTGTCGATTTGCGAAAATAAACAAGGCGACCTTTGGTTTGGAACCAGTGGAGGGCTGAACCGATTCCGGGATAAAGTAGAGGAGAGTTATGATTTGTTAAGTGGTCTTCCTCCTAACGCAATCCGTAGTCTTCTTTGTGATGAACGCAACGACCTATGGATCGGAAGTGTTGGGGGCGGCATCGCTCGGCTAAGGGAAGGGAGGTTTGATTATTTTGGCCGTACCAATGGACTTCCGGATACGTTCATCAGTACCATGTGGAAAGACAGCAGGGAGCAGTTCTGGGTTGGCACCATGTCAGGCCTATGCCGCCTGGTGGGGGATAATTTTGTCGCGGAGTCCACACCGGAGGGAACTTCGTACGAAACTGTTTACGCTTTTACCGAAGACAGGGAAGGCCACTTGTGGCTGGGAACCAAAGAAGGACTGACGCAACTGCAGATCAAACCATTTCGATCCTTTACCAAACAGGATGGTCTTTCGCACAACAACGCGATGGCCGTGTATGAAGATCGAAAGCTAAATCTCTGGACCGGAACGTGGGGAGCGGGTGCGTGTAGCCTCAGCAACGGAATTTTCTTCAGCTACAATCACACCAATAGCCCTCTTTACGATTTGATTCTCTCCATTGGCGAAACGTCCGACGGGAGTCTTTGGTTTGGTGGCGAGTATGATGGCGGGCTCTTTCAATTGAAAGAGGGTGGGTTCCGACGTTACGGACGAGATGATGGACTTACCGGACAGGCCATTCGCGTTCTCTACGAAGACCGGGAAAAAAATTTATGGGCGGGGACGAGTGGGGGTTTGTTTTTGCTTTCGAATGGAAAATTCCTTCGATTCGGTAAAGAAGATGGATTAGCCGGCAATGTCGTTCGAAGTATTTGCCAGGACCGCGAGGGAACCCTTTGGATCGGTTGCAACGAAGGTCTGACGCAAAGGAGAAACGGGAAGTTTTTCAGCTTCACCAAAAGTGATGGTCTTTCTGCCAAAACAATTTTGTCTGTCTACGAAGACCATGAAGGAAATCTTTGGATCGGCACGGATGGCGGTGGATTGAATCGTTTTCGGGATGGAAAATTCACGGCTTATACCACCAGTCACGGTTTATTTAACGATAGCATCTCGGAAATCCTCGAAGACGAACGTGGATATCTCTGGATGAGTTGTTTTTCCGGCGTCTTTCGGGTGAGCAAAGCGGAATTAACTGCTTTCGATGCGGGGACCATTGCCGCAATCCGCTGCGTGTCATTTGGTAAAGCGGATGGAATGTCCAGCGCTCAATGTAATGGGGTGTCCAAACCTGCGGCGTGGAAAGCCCGAGATGGGCGACTCTGGTTCCCAACGACGCGTGGCATTGTCTCAGTTGATCCAAACTCTATTCGTGAAAACAATTCGCCACCGATTGTTGCCATTGAGGAGATGCTTTTTGACAAGAACCTCATTTCCAATCAACCGCTGATGGAATTGCCGCCCGGTCGGGGGGAACTGGAGTTTCATTACACTGCGCTCAGCTTCCGCGCGCCGGAAAAGACACGCTTTAAATACAAACTTGAGGGGTTCGATTCCGAATGGGTGGACGCGGGAACACGACGGGTCGCCTACTACAGCAATATTAAACCCGGCAACTATAGTTTTCGCGTCATGGCTTGGAACAGTGATGGTGCCAGCGCCGAACTGAAGCCAGACATCCGATTTATCCTCCAGCCGCATTTCTGGCAAACCCGTTGGTTTTTTGCTGTGGTCGTATTGGCGGCGGCTGGCATTGTGGCCGCAACATCGCGATTTTTCACGTGGAAAAAGGTAAGACATCAGCTCTTGCGCCTGGAGGAGCAGCATGCGGTGGAAAAAGAACGAGCTCGTATCGCTCGTGACATTCATGACGATCTCGGTGCTCGGTTGACCGAGATTTCTGTGCTGAGTGATTTTGTGGGCGCTAAAACACAGACCGAAGAATTGAAGCCGCATGTGGGCCGAATTTCCAAAGCGTCGCGCGAGATGGTTCGCAACCTGGATGCCCTCGTCTGGGCTATCAATCCCAAGAACGATTCCGTGGATCAACTCGCGCTTTATATCGGTGAATATGTCGAAATGTTTTTTGGCGTGACCTCATTGCGCTACACCCTGGAGATGCCCGACGACCTGCCGCGAAATCCTTTGTCCTCCGAGGAAAGGCATCATCTTTTTCTTACCGTGAAAGAAGCCTTGAACAACGTTGTGAAGCATTCCGGAGCTTCCGAAGTAGTGGTTCGTTTGGCTGTGGAGCAGGGCGCTTTGAGGATTTCGCTTGTCGATAACGGCAAAGGCTTTTTGTCCGCGGAGACTCGGTCATTTGGCAACGGACTTTCCAATATGAAGAAGCGGATTGAGGAGATTGGTGGAAAATTTGAAATCTCCAGTGAAGTCGGACGCGGCACTTCCGTCGTCCTGTCGTTGAATCTTCATTAACGAACCGTCTTATTGGACCGGCACAAAGCGGACGGCGTCGGCGATCGCCATGGAGTGGTAGGGAGGCAGGGCGGGTGCGCCGTTATTGAGGAGTTGCACGAAGTCATTCGTCTCACCAGTAAAGTGGGTCGTGGCAATTCTGGTCCAGCGTCCGCCATGAATGGTTTGATTTACGGCAACCATGTTGGTTTCTCCTCCGGAAACAACCAGCCACCAGACGCGCGGGGAGCGGTTTTGACCGACGGAATGCCAGACTTCGACGTGATATTCCGCGGGAACTTTTACGTTTGGAAAATAAGTTGCCGTTGCGGTGAAGTCTCCTTCCGGACAAGGAGAATAAATGTAGTCGGCACCGTATTTATCTGGAGCGATCGTGCTCGTTATCCAGCTGCCCTGTAGAATCGCTGCGGAATTATCCAACGTGATCGTCTCCGCCCTGGCGTCAGGTGAAGTCTGGAATTTTGCGGGTCGATGCTGCGTTAACGCGGGAGGATGAGCGGGTGGCCGGGAGTTGATGTGATAAACAACAAACGTCGCACAGAGCGCGATGATTGCGATCACGGCAAAAAGGATACTCCACATCAATGACGAGCTGAATGTCCTTTGCTCGCCGGTCGATTCTGAAGGCGAAGCTGAAACTGATGGTGGCGTGGCGGAAATGCCGTCCACAGTTTGTTTAATCTCGCTGACCTGTTGATAGCGGCGCGCGGGTTCTTTTTCCAAAGCCCGCAGCACGACCCCATCGAGGCGGACGTCGAGTTGAACTTTTTGGGAGGGTGCGTCGAAACGTCCAATCGGAAGTTCACCAGTCAACATTTCATAAAAAACCACACCGAGAGAATAGATGTCGGCGCGGTGATCCACTTCGAGGGGACGCTCCGTTTGTTCCGGCGCCATGTAATGCACGGTGCCCATAGCCATGCGTGATTGCGTGAGGGTGAGGTCCTCGGCTTTTCCCAGGATTTTGGCGAGACCGAAGTCAGCGATTTTAACTCGGCCCTTTTTGTCGATGAGAATATTTCCCGGTTTGATATCGCGATGGATCACGCCTTCATCGTGTGCATACTGCAAGGCCTCGCAAATCTTTGGGACAATGGCGAAAGCTTCTTCGGGTGAAAGGGGACGTTTTCTTTGCTCTAAATCCCAAAGGCTCATCCCATCGACAAATTCCATGATGAAATAGAAGCAACTTCCCGTTTGTCCAAAATCGTAAATGGAAACGATGTTCGGATGATTCAATTGCGCGAGCGCTTTGGCTTCGCGAGCGAAACGTTCGGCAAACGCGGGGTCGTTGCTTAAGTGGGGAGAAAGAATTTTCAACGCCACGAAACGATCGAGTTGACGTTGACGCGCTTTGTAAACCACGCCCATGCCGCCTTTACCAAGCAGTTCGAGAATTTCCAACTGCGGAAACAATTGGGTGATTTCGTTGATAGATGGCGTGGGAGTCTCCGCGTTTTCATCGGCCGCGCCACATTGGGTGTCCATGGCGAATTTCATCAGGCACGCGGGGCAAAGTCCCTTCGGCGCGTGCGCGCTCAATTCGCGTCCGCACTTTGGACAGGCAGAAGGAGTTTTTCCGGTGGTGGTGGCCATATTCGGAACCGGGTTTAGACCATACATCCTCGCGGGTAAATCAAACCAGTTTTAATGAAGACGGAAGAAATTAGCCGGCTGAATAAAACTGTTCGTTGAAAAGAATGAACCATTAATCAACGAGGGCGGAGTTGGAACAGGAGTCCAAATAGCATCGGATGCAAGGCTGGCACTTTGTTCCAGTCCATAATTGGAGGCAGCCCACGAGACGATAAATTTATTCCCTTCCCGAGCAATCCGCGGAGCGGGGCAACCCACACGCAAAGCTGCCGCGTCGGCTACGAGCAAGTTGCCTTTCGCATCAAATGTAATTCCGTCGTATAGCCCCCAGAACTGCGCGCCACTTCCCGTTCCATCGCTGGTCCCACTCACACCGGGAACACCTCCAATGGTGGTCACGACGTAGTCATTTCCCTGCGGAGTAATCTTACGGATGCAACGGTTGCTGTAGCAGTCCGAGACGTAGATGTTTCCGTAATTATCCAGGGCTAAATCGTAGGGACGATTGAACCGAGCTGTGTTATTGGTGCCGTCCGCGAAGCCGCCTTCCGGTTCCGGCGTTGGGTAGTAATAACCAGCGATGGTGCTCACGACCCAATTCGTTCCCACGGGAGAAATTTTCCGGATCAAATGATTGTAAGTATCGGTGACGATCAGGTTGCCCGACTTGTCCATGCGCAGTCCGTGTGGAAAGTAGAATTCCGCCGTCGCGGCTGATCCATCGGCATAGCCCCTGTTTCCGTTACCTGCCACGGTTGTAACCACTCCGCCAGGTGTTACTTTTCGAATGCGATTGTTGACGGAATCAGAAACGTAAACGTTGCCGTTCGTGTCAACACAGACACCGTTAGGAATATTAAATTTCGCGGCCGTGCCCGTGGCATCCTTGTAGCCCGTTGTTAGAGCCGTGCCCGCCAGAGTGCTGACCACCCAGTTGGTCCCCTGTGGCGAAATTTTCCGAATAGTTTGGTCAACGCGACCCGCGATATAAATATTCGTAGCCGCATCAACCGCCAAAGTCCACGGGCTGCTGAATTGCGCGTTCGTTCCCACGCCGTCGAGGTAGGCCGAATTGGTGGTTCCGGCGATCGTTTTTACAATCCAGTTTGTGCCCTGTTGCGTCACCTGTCGGATGAGGTGATTGGCGTTTTCGGAAATGTAGATATTTCCAGCTGGATCAGTGGCGATGCCATTTGCGCGTAACAGGGCACCGCTATTGGTTCCATCGAGCCAACCCGTGACGCCTCCCGTGCCGGCAACCGTCGTGAAATTGAAGGGCGTCGTATAGGTCTGCGCCCGAGAAGTAACCGTCAGAAGGCCAAAAACTCCCGCCAAAGTTAAGCGAAAGGTAGTTGTTCTGATCCTTTTCCAAGTTGTTTTCGCATTCATTCCACTCCTTCCAGAAGAAAAAAAACGCGAATGTTACAGGAAAAATTTGGTTGGTTGTTGTTGTCTGGTTCCACTCTTCAATTATTCAGGGCTGCGAAGAGATTTCGCAACTCTTCATTTACCTCTTCAGGCGTAGAGACGGTGTTGGCAATTTCCATTCGCAGGATCTCCCGGTAGCGCTGACGGAGTCGATGGACAGCCACACGAATGCTTCCTTCACTCATCCCTAGTTTTTGCGCGATCTCCGCATACGGTATGTCCGATCGGCTTTCAGTCAGGGTGCTTTTCAGCCCCTGAAATAATCGTTCCTTGCCGTCGTCGGCGTAATCTTTTTCAAGACGGGACAAAGTTACTTCCAGAAGCGACTCTGCCCAACGTCGCTCAAATGCTTTTTCCGGAGTGACATTGTCCGGTAAATCGAAATCTCCCGCGCTTTCAACGGCCATTTCATCCAACGAAATGATCATTTGTCCACCGCCACGTTTTTGCGCCTGCGTTTTGTCCCATTCATTCGCGAGGAAATTTTTCAAGGCAGCAAGCAGGAAGGAACGGAACTTTCCTTTGGCGGGTTCTACATCGGCGATTGATTTGCGCTCGAGCAGTTGAAGGATGAATCCCTGCGTGAGGTCCTGGGCCTCGTGCGGGCTGTGGCCTTGTCGTCGGACAAACGCGTAAATGGGAGGCCAATAAATTTGGCAAAGATTCTCGAGCGCAACGCGACCTTCAGGAGTTTCGTCCGCGGCCAGAAAAATCGCCGTCCATTGAGTTGGGGCGAAGGGCGCCCCCGCGGTTGATCCTGGACCTCGCTCCGAAGACATGTGTCGAGAGTAGTGGGTGGATTTAAAAAGAACAAGGAAGGCCGCGATTAAATCGGGGATGGAATTTCACGTTTTACGTTTCACGTATCACGGCCGTGCCAACCACGTTTTTCTAAAAAAGATTTGCCTTTCCAGCCAGCTGACCGCGACATTGTTTTAGTGGCCACCGCGCTGAAAATTCCCAAACGATTCCGGCACGAACACGCTGTGCTCCAGACCGGCGTCACGCAGATCGTGGGGATTGACGAAGCGGGCAGGGGACCTTTGGCCGGGCCCGTCGTAGCGGCTGCGGCAATATTGCCGACCGAATGGATTCTCACGGGGTTGCCTCGCAAATTGAAAGGGCTTAACGATTCCAAGCAATTGACCGCCAAAGAGCGCGATCAATTTTTTGCGGAAATCACGTCACGTCCGGAAATACGTTACGCCGTGGCGAGCGTTGATGTGCAAATGATCGATCAGATCAATATCTTGCAGGCGACCCATCGCGCCATGAACCTCGCCTTGCAACAGCTTAATCCGATGCCGCAACATGCGTTGGTCGATGGCTTGCCGGTAAAGACACTTATCTGTCCGCAAACCGCGATTGTCGAAGGGGACGCTCTTAGTTATTCGATTGCCGCGGCGAGTGTGCTGGCAAAGGTAACCCGCGACCGGATGATGGCAGACTTTCATCAGCTTTATCCGAACTACGGATTTCATGAACACAAGGGCTATGGGACGCCGGATCATTTAGCGGCGATTCGCAAACATGGGCCGTGTCCGATCCATCGGATGACTTTTTATCCTATTCGTCCTCGCCAAACCGAATTTTTTCCTGATGAACCTGTGGCTGAGGATTAGGGACTTCTTTGGCGGGAAAATCCTTCCACTCCACCTGCAACGCGGTGCGTTGGGCGAACGTGCTGCCAAAAAACATCTCAAGAAACTAGGCCTGAAATTTCTGGCGGCGAATTTTCGAAGTCGGCGAGGAGAAATCGACCTCATTTTTCGTGACGACGATTGCCTCGTGTTCGTGGAAGTCAAAACCCGGTCGTCAGAGGAATGGACGCGACCGGCGGCAGCGGTCGATGGGCGAAAAAGAAAACTGCTTTCCCAATGTGCCTTCGATTACCTGACGCTTCTTGGGCGTCCCCAAGTGAAAATTCGATTTGATATTGTCGAAGTGCTTTTGCAAGAGGGGCAAATCCGTGAAATCCGTCATTTGCCGAATACATTCGGGGTGTCGGCGCCCTTTCGCTACGGTTAGGAGAAAACTCAGGGGCTTGGCGTTCCTCAACGGAGAAAAAAACCTTCTGGACCCGTTGATCGACCTTTTTTGATAGAAAGCCACCTCGAAAGGTTCCCAACCCGTTCTCCCGCCAGAAAATAGGTCTTTCCGAGGGTTCCTAAAGGCGACTTACCCGTGCAGAAGGTCCAAAAAAGAGTTTTGAGGAGCATCTGCACGTAAATATGGTCTTCGGAAGCGTTCCAGAAACGTTCTGCATGTGCAGAAGCGTTTCAGAAGTCTTTGGAGAACCTTCTGCACATGTAGAAAGGTTTTGGAAGAGTTTTTAAGACCATCTGCACGTGCAGATGGCTTTTGGAAGGCTTTTTGGGAGCGACTTGCACGTGTAAGTTCGTTTTTTAAAGCGTTTTAAATACGAATTAACCGTTGGAAGAAATGGTTTTAAGAAGATTTCCGTAACAAACCTCCCAAGAGCCTTGGCTTTTCAAAAAGTTTCTTTAGCCTTTAAAGGAGTCCTGATGAATGTCTTTCGTCCAGCCATCTGGGTGTTGGTTTGTTTTGGCGTCCTGATGACGTCGGGCACTTTTGGACAAGCAAAAAGGAAAAGCAAACCGTTGACCCCCTCGAAAACGGATTCGCGGGTGGGGATGGAAATCGTCACTTTCGGCGGAGCGGCGGACGTGTTGCCTGGATATCTTTACAAACCGGTCGGCAAAGGGCCATTTCCGGCTGTCATCTTCCTTACGGACTTTAAAAAACCGCTGGCCCAATCGGGTCCCGCTTCCCAATTCGACGACCTCGCAAAATTCTGGACCTCGAGCGGGTATATTCTGTTTATTCCGGATCACAAGTTTCGTCCGGTTTTGCAAAAAGACGCGGCTGGGGAAGAGAATATTCCCTCTGTGAACGCGGACGAACTCTACATGCAAAATCTATATAGCATGCACAAAGATGTTGTTGCCGCGACAGACTGGTTGAGAGCCCAGGCGTTTACCGACGATAGCCGGATTGTTTTAGCCGGAACCATGCTGGGAGGGACGCAGGCGATTATCGCGGCGGAGAAGGGTTTGAACGTTAGCGCGATTATCGCTTTTTCTCCGGGGGCGATTTCCTGGAACAAATATCCGACCCTTCAGGCCGCGTTGCGGCGGGGGATGCGCAACAGCAAAGTCCCTATTTACCTCATGCAGACCCAAAATGACAAAAGCCTCTCGCCGACCGCGATTCTCGGACAGGAACTGATGACTAAAGGAGCGCCCAATCGGACCAAAGTTTTCCCTCCTTTTGGAACCTCCAATAACGATGCGCGGGCTTTTGCGGTGCAGGGTTGCGCTTTTTGGGGCGAAGAGGCGATTTCGTTTCTGGACCAGGTTTTGCCACTTCTCGCAAATGCGAGTGGAAAGTAAGTTGCTTCAGGAAATGCTTTTCAATAGAGTAACTAGAAGTACTAAATAGTCGAAAGTTCACATGCTCGGCACATTAAGCTCAGGCGAAGAGGCGCAGTTAATGCAGACGATTGAGATGTTTGAAGTCATCACTCAATCGCAGCCGACGGACTATCAATCTCTTGAAATCCTCAAGGAAGCGTATCTCAAGCTGGGGCGGCAAAAGGATGTTGTCACGACATCCAAGAAAATCGCCCAGGCTTATCTGCAACTAGGCCAGCTTTCCTCCGCGATTCTCGAGTACGAAACCATTTTACAGCAATCCCCGGACGATCCCGAAGTTCTTGCGGCGATGGCTGAAATCGAGAGTAAAGCTTCGAACCTTTCCGCGGTGCCAATGGCAGACGTGGCGAAAAAGGAGTTCGAAGCGCCTTCCTCTGGCACCAGCAAGGGACCGCAGGAGATCGAAGACGGGCGTAACGCGATGAAGAAAATTTTCGTCGACGGACGGATCGTATCTCTGGGCGATTTTGATGCTTCCTGGAATGTCCCGAATTTGCAGGGATCACCCGGAAAGGTGATGGAACCTTTCGTTCAAATCCTTGCCGATAAAGCCATTTGTCCCGTGGAGAAGTCGCTTAAGCTGATTTCGGACAAGACTCGGATCGGTTTTTTACCGATTGAACGCTACGACGTAGATGTTGATCTTGCGCGTTCCTTTTCCAGAGAAACCTGCCAGCGGTGGTGTGTGCTTCCTTTCGATCGAATGAGCAAGTCGATCCTCGTGGCGACAACAAATCCTTTTAACGTCTCCGCCATGGAGGAATTACAGAAGTCGATGAATCAACGGATTGTGTGGTATCTCGCGACACCGGTTGATTTGATGAAAGCGATCAAGAAGATTTACCGTTAAACGTATGCCACCCGTCAAATCATTTGGTGAACGTATCGCCGACGCCCTCATTGAGGACGGACTTCTGACGATGAAGCAGGTGGATGAACTGCTCGAGAAACAGAAGAAAGAGGGCACCCGTTTACAGAAATTATTGTTGGAAAAAGCGTATGTTACCGATCAAGACCTGATCGTTTGCATGGGGCGCGTTCTCAATACCCCGCCTGTAAATATCACCCGCACACCGATCGCAGGCGATATCGCGGAACTCATTCCAAAAGACATCGCTCTCAATCATAAAGTCATCCCTGTTTCACGCCTCGAAAACAAACTTTTCGTCGCGATGGCCGATCCGCTGAATGTTCTCGCCATCGACGATATCAAGCGTGTCACCAAGCTCGAAGTTTCGCCGATGATCGCTTCGGAACGAGCCATTATTGATAAGATCAATAATCTCGAAAGCAAGGGGACTCGGATGGAGGACATCATCAAGGATGCCGAAAAGCAGGCGGAAGCCGATGCTGAGGCGGAAAACCTTGAAGTCTCCACGGAAGCTGCTTTGGGAGCCGAGTCGTTGGATATCGGCTCACTGGCAGCCTCGTCTGAAGAGGCGCCCGTTATCAAGTTGGCCAATCTTGTATTGGTGCAGGCGATTAAAGATCGTGCGAGTGATATCCACATTGAACCTTTCGAAAAGGTAGTCCGTCTTCGTTATCGTATTGATGGCGCTCTAGTGGACATGCCGCCACCGCCGAAGAATCTGCAAATTGCGCTGGCTTCCCGTTTGAAAATTATGTCCAGCCTCGACATCGCCGAACGGCGATTGCCGCAGGACGGTCGTATGCGGGTTAAGGTGAGTGGCAAGGACATCGATTTGCGTGTTTCCTTTTTGCCGACCGTTCACGGCGAGAAATGCGTGCTCCGTATCTTGGACAAAGGCAATTTGTCGGCGAGCATCGATAAACTGGGAATGGACGTGGATACGTTCCGGCGTTTCAAGGCGGCAGTCGACGCTCCGCACGGCTTGTTGCTGGTCACGGGACCTACGGGTTCCGGCAAGACAACGACGCTTTATTCGGCCTTGAACGAGTTGAATAATCCCGAATTCAACATCGTGACCGTGGAAGATCCTGTCGAATTCCAGATTCCGGGTATTAACCAGGTGCCGGTGAAGAAGGAAATTGGCCTTACCTTTGCAGCCGCGCTGCGATCCATCCTGCGTCAGGACCCGGACATCGTGATGATTGGTGAAATTCGCGATACCGAAACGGCAGAAATTGCCGTCGAAGCAGCGCTGACCGGTCACCAGGTGTTGAGCACGATGCATTGTAATGATGCCCCGGGTGCTATTGCCCGTCTGGACGACATGACGATTCAGCCCTTCTTGATTTCGTCCTCCGTGATTTTGTCCTGTGCGCAACGTCTGATGCGCCGCATTTGTAACTCCTGCAAGGAACCGGTGACCTATCCCGCGAAGATCTTTACGGATCTGCAATTGGATCCAAAATTCTTTGATGGCGTGACCCTTTATCGTGGGCGCGGCTGTGATCGTTGCAAAAACACAGGTTACGCCGGTCGTTGCGCAATTATCGAAGTCATGACCATGACTGATGAAATCCGCAAACTGGTGATCAAACAGGCCAGTGCCAGCGAAATTGGTCACGTAGCCGTGGAGCAGGGGATGAAGACCTTGCGCATGGTCGCTTTGGACAAAGTTCGCGAAGGTATTTCTACACTCGAGCAAACGCTTGTTGTGACAGCGGCTCACTAGGATCTTTGGCAACGCGCCCCTTGCCTATTTATGAGATGGGTTTTAAGCGATCGCCTCTCCGGCGTGACTAGTTAAAAAGACTGCTTGATTTGCTGTGGTCGGGTTTTACTTTCCACCGATGCCAGAAGCAACGGCTTTTCCGTCTACGACATTTTCATCACCTGTGAAATCGCCAACAACGAAAAATTCGCTTTTCCAACATCCAGACAAGTTCGTGCGCCGCCATATTGGTCCGAACGTTGAAGAAACTGCAGGGATGCTCAAGCTCCTTGGGTTCTCCGACATCGAGACGTTCATTGGTAGAGTTGTTCCCCAGCCGATCCAGTTGACCAAAGGACTGGAACTGCCTGAGCCGCAAAGCGAATTTGAGACGTTAAAGTCGTTACGCGAAATAGCTTCCAAGAATCTCGTTTTTCGCAATTACATCGGAATGGGTTATTCCGACTGTATTACACCGCCCGTTATCCAAAGGAACATTTTGGAAAATCCGGGCTGGTATACTCAATACACGCCTTATCAGGCGGAAATCTCACAGGGTCGATTGGAGTCGCTCCTGAACTTTCAGACCATGATAATGGATTTGACGGCGATGGACATTGCCAACGCCTCAATGCTCGATGAATCGACGGCTTGCGCGGAGGCGATGCACCTTTGTTTTGGCGTTAAAGGCGACGACAGGAACGTTTTCTTTGTTTCTGAAAACTGTCACCCCCAGAACATTGATGTCCTAAAAACCAGAGCAGAAGCCTTGGGTGTTGAAGTAGTGATCGGAAACCACGAGACGTTCAGTTTCAGCCAGAAAGTGGTTGGCGCTCTGGTGCAATATCCTGACACTAATGGAGCCATCCATGATTTCAGCGGGTTTTGTGCAAAAGCACATGAGGCGGGAGCATTGGTTGTAGTGGCTGCGGATTTGTTGTCATTGGCCTTACTAAAAGCGCCAGGCGAATTTGGTGCGGATGTCGCAGTGGGCAGTGCGCAACGTTTTGGCGTTCCACTTGGTTATGGTGGTCCTCACGCGGCCTATTTCGCTACGAAGGATGCTTACAAACGACAGATGCCCGGACGTCTTGTTGGCGTTTCCAAAGATTCTCATGGTCGGCCTGCTTTGCGTCTTTCTTTGCAAACACGCGAACAACACATTCGCCGTGAAAAGGCTACCAGCAATATTTGCACGGCGCAGGCGCTACTCGCCAATATGGCAGCAATGTACGCGGTTTATCATGGGGCCGAGGGCCTTAAAAAAATCGCATCACGTGTTCGCCTGATGACATCAGCATTGGCTGCGGGTTTACGCAAACTTGGCTACGAAGTGGTTGGTACGGAATTTTTTGACACGCTAAAAATTAAGCTGGGCGCCAAAAAAAGTGTGGATGTCGTGAAAATTGCGGAAGAGCACAAAATGAACTTCCGTGTTTTCGATGCCCATACGATCGGTATTTCGTTGGACGAAACGGTTTCGGAAAAAGATCTGCAGGACATTCTGACAGTTTTAAATGGTGGAACGACCTCCTCGCTTTCATTAGAAGATCTCGCTGGTACGGCCTCGGGGAATGTTTCGGCATCGTTTTCCCGGACTTCTCCGATCCTGCAACATCCTGTTTTCAACAAATATCATTCAGAAACAGAGATGCTGCGTTACCTGCGTCGTCTGGAATCGAAAGATCTTTCATTGACCACGTCAATGATCCCGCTCGGCTCGTGCACGATGAAGCTGAATGCGACTGCGGAGATGTTCCCAGTTTCATGGCCTGAGTTTTCGAAGCTGCATCCATTTGCTCCATTGAATCAAACCCGCGGTTATCAAATGTTGTTTCGTCAACTGGAACAATGGTTGGCGCAGTGCACGGGATTTGCAGGCGTTTCTTTGCAGCCAAACGCCGGGTCGCAAGGCGAATACGCCGGCTTGTTGGTGATTCGTAAATATCATCATAGCCGAGGTGACGCGCACCGGAATGTGTGTTTGATTCCCACGTCGGCCCATGGAACCAATCCGGCCAGTGCGGCGATGGCGGCGATGAAGATTGTCGCAGTTGCATGTGACGCGAACGGCAATATTGACGTGAACGATCTCCGTGCGAAGGCGGAGGCAAACAAGAACGAGCTTTCTTGTTTGATGGTGACCTATCCGTCGACGCATGGTGTTTTTGAGGAAAGCATTCGCGAGATTTGTCAAATCATCCACGACAACGGTGGATTGGTTTACATGGACGGTGCAAATATGAACGCCCAGGTTGGCTTGACCAGTCCGGGTAACATCGGTGCGGACGTCTGTCATTTAAATTTGCATAAAACGTTTTGTATCCCACACGGCGGCGGTGGGCCAGGCATGGGGCCCATTGGGGTTGTGGAACGGCTCGTCGAATTTTTACCAGGACATCCCGTTGTTAACCTCGGTGGAGAAAATCCCATTGGTGCGATTTCGGCGGCGCCTTGGGGAAGCGCAAGCATCCTCACTATTTCCTGGGTTTACATTGCACTCATGGGCGCGCAAGGCCTCACAGATGCTACGAAGTTTGCGATCCTGAACGCCAATTACATCGCGCATCGTTTGGATAAATATTTTCCGGTTCTCTACAAAGGCTCCTATGGCCTTGTCGCTCATGAATGCATTGTTGATCTGCGCCCATATAAGAGCGTCACCGTTGAGGATGTGGCAAAGCGCCTGATGGACTATGGTTTTCATGCCCCCACCATTTCCTTCCCGGTAGCTGGAACGATGATGATTGAACCGACGGAAAGCGAATCAAAGGAAGAGCTTGATCGTTTGTGCGATGCTTTGATTGCTATTCATGCAGAAATTCAAAGCATCGAAACCGGCGCAGCAGATAAAACTAACAACGTCATTAAGAATGCACCGCATACCGCAGAGGCGGTGGTGAATGACAGCTGGAATCGACCCTACTCCCGCGAGCAAGCTGCGTTTCCAGCGAAATGGACACGCGAGCACAAATTCTGGCCGGCAGTTGGTCGCATTGACAATGTTTATGGCGACAGGAATTTGGTTTGTTCCTGCGTGGGTATGGAAGCGTATACAGTTTGAAAAACAGAAAATTAGTTTGGCTGGCCGTTGTAATTTTCATGACGGCTGGCCTTTTTCTTTTTTGGCCGCGAAATGCTGGCGAATTCTCCGACTCGGACTTGCGGTTTGTTCGTTCACAAGTGAATCCAGATCAGAATGGATACGCTATTTTGGAAACGTCCCGCTCCCGGGGTATCAATTCGGAACTTAAAAAAACTCAAATTGCGAAAACGTTTGCGGCCGAGAACTGGGACGCGACGAATGTCGCTGCCGTTTTGGATGAACATCGTGAAGAAATAGAGGCATTTGATAAAAGCCAACAACGACCGCTTCTGCAGATTCCTGAGATCCGTAAATCAGAAGATGATGTTTCTTACCTGGGGTATTGGAAGACATTGGCGCAGCTTTCCGCAATAAAAGCGCAGCAACAATTTCATCAGGGACAGGAAGCTCAGGCCTTTAGCAGGGCAATGGATATTGTCAGATTCGGTCAACAGATCGAGCGTTCCGAGGGCGGCTTGATTCATTATTTAGTCGGAATATCCGTCAAGGGAGTCGGACTGAAAACGATTCGTGATTTTATCGGGCAAACATCCGTGGACTCGGAAACACTTTTACACCTTTCTGACGCGTTATCCCATTTTCACGCGGATGAAAAGGCGCTAACGAATACGGTTAAATGTGAATATCAATTGCAGGTGGGGATGATCGACGATGTGCGTTCTGGAGATCTTCCTTCTGCAGGCCAATCGACTCGTTTCGAACGTACTATCGTGGCAATTTTTAGCCGACCGCTTTTGAATAGCACGGCTACGAAACGGGAATTTGCAAAGTTTGCCCGGGAACAGCTGGCTTGGATCCCAAAGACGTGGAAAGAGATACCGGTTAACGCTGTGACTCATATGACCAACACTGCTGAGCTAATCCTGTCAGGAAATGCTGTTGGTGAATTGCTGAAAGGAATGGTCTTGCCCGGACAGGAGAAATTTCTGGTTCGCAAATGTCACGAAAATGTTGACGTAGACGCGACTCGGTTGTTCCTGGCCTTGCGTTGTTTTGAAAGAACAAACGGCAAAATGCCGGAGTTACTCCAAGACCTTGCTCCCAGGTTTATCGAGAGCATCCCTGCTGACAGCTTTGATGGTTTGCCGATTCGTTATTCCGCTGAAAAGCGAATGATTTATTCGGTGGGCAACGACCTGCTGGATGCTGGAGGCGTTGAATACGACCAAAAGAAACAACGACTGGATATCGTGTTTAAGATCAACTTTCCCGACACGAAATAGTTGGATTTAGAATTTAACGTTCAAGGTCAGGCCAAGTCCGCCATCAACCTTGTCATATTCAGACGCGAGCAGAGGTTGGTCAGTGTCGCGGCGTTCATACATCACGAAGGTGCGAACCGACGCATTCTTGCAAATGGTGTAGTGAAGGAAGAGACCCACCGTGTTCAGATAATCATTTCTCGAGGATGTCACCGTAAAATGCGTGTATTGAAAACGGTAGAATGGCTGGACGGCAAACTTCGGGCAAAGCTGGTGAGTATACGCAAGGGTGAGTGAATGGTCGGTTCGATCGTTTACATTTCCGGCAATCGTCAGGAACGGCAAAGAGAGGGCAGGGCGCGTTTCTGTCACGCGGTAATATCCTTTGTAAGTGATACCGAACATTTTGTTCTGACCGATAGGGAAATAGCGGGCCAATCCCCAGTTTGGCGCCAATTCCTTGTAAATTTCGTCATAACCCGGCTGCTGCAAAAGACGAGTCGCTTCAAACCCAACGGAAGCGCGCCATTTATCGGCAGGTGCAAAACTTTCTTCGATGAAAGCCGTCTGCGCGTGAAAATCGAAAATACTCAGAGCGCTGGGCGATTCTTCGAGATTATAGTTGTACCATTGAACGCGCACGCCGGCTCGAGTCGCGATATCTCTCCTGAGAAGAGAAAATGTCTTCGGAGTAATCGCCGCTTCTACTCCATTGATCCAGAGCGTCGATCCTTCTGAACCGCTTGCGAGGCGAGCGTTGGAAGTATAAAGAAATTGACTATCTACAATACCTTCAAACCACTCGTGTCGAGGCTTTAGCCGAAGAATTCTTTGTGTGCCGACGTCTTCATTTTCCCCAGGATATAGTTCTGGGGCAAGAGTCCCGCTTTCAAGCGTCAGCATACGCCGTTGCTGTTCCTGCGTCTTCTGGGTGGTTTCGAGTTGTTGAACCGCGGTCGGCTGCGCCTTTAATAATGTTGAACCTAGTAAAATTGTTGAGGCGACAAGTAAAACTTTGTTCATGAAGGATTATTTAAGCTTGGAGATGAAAATGCCTGAGCCCTCCGAAGGGTTCACAAAATTCTGGGCCGGTTGACCGCCATAGTTGACGTTGTTCACAAAGTTGACATAGCCAGCAACCGGAGACTGGCCTGTATTCGGATTCGCCGCCAGCAAACCCAGGTCGGATTTCAAATAGACATAGCTGCCTCCGCCGAAATTGACGTTTTCCAGGACAATGGTGTGGGCAGCAAGGTTGATCGTATTGAATGATGAAAGATCAACACCATTAATTCCGATTTCTTGTCCTGCACGGCCACTGAGAATTTGGCCATAAAGAGAGGAGTTCTGAATGCTCAACAAGCCGCTCGAGGCCGTAAGGTTGATAGTGCCAGTGGGAAGGGTTCGCACGCTTGCTGCTGATTCTGAAATTCCGCCATACGCATTGATGGAAGAACTGATCAATGTCAGATTTTTGGCAGCACGCAAATTAACGTCACCCGCTCGCACTGAGCTGTTCTCGAGAGTTAAGCTTCCTGCAGTCTGTAAATCCACCAGACCGGCATAATTTTCAAATACCACGCTATTGTAGGACATTGAATTTCCTGCCTGCAGGAAAAGACCAGGACCGTTGTAGCTCACGGTCGATTCCGGAGAAATATTGATGCTTCCCTGAGCCACCAACGAAACATTTGCAGAACTGCTACCGAAGAAATCAACAGAGTTTCCGATGTTGATGTCGCGAGATGCGAGAAAGGTGAAATCCACCAGCGAATCAAACGGGAACAGGTCAATCGTTTCAGAACCTTTAACAAAATTGATGTTCCGCGCAAAAACTCCACGGAAACTTCCAGATAAACCGGGCCCAGAGACTGGAGTCAATAGGGTAAAGAGGTGATCGGAAAAATCATCGAGATGCGGCGTATTGATCGTAAGATCGGCTGATAACGCACCCGGGCTTAAACCACCCGATGTGTGGGGAGGCAGATTTTGTGGGAAACTGAGGGGATCGACGGCTTCAATGGTCGTAGTGGTAGCACCATCACCGACGATCAAGCCAGTATCCTGGGCTTCGCCATTCACAATTAATTGTTCCTGATGAGAGATTTCATCACGGATTTTTCCAATGCTGGGGAGATCGCTGTCAAAGCCGCCTACCAGTTTGCTGTCGGCTACCAATGTATCGAGCCGGAAGTTAATGACTGGAGAAATATCGCCGCCCGGGAGAATGAAGACTTCCTGACCAGCATTCACGACCTGAGTCTGCCCGTTGGCCAGCGTGATTTTCGCGGTTCCTTCCAGGACAAGAATCTTAAATCCTCCGTCAGGTGTGCTACTGACAATGATTGTTGTCCCGAGCACAGCGGCCGCGGCCGAACCCGTCTTGATTTGCCCACCGCCTTTGCCTTTCGGCGAATGAAACAGCAGGCTGCCCTTTTCAAGGTCAATGGTGCGGTTGGCGGCGTTGAAAGAAAAGATCGTGTTGGCTCCGACGCGGGTAATGGTTTTGTCTTCGGCGACGAGTTCAGCGCGCGAGGCCGGTCCAGTACGCACTACGTCCGGCATTTTAAAGACTTCATTTACGACGGCCGGCTTCGCGGTTTTGTCCGGCATCGCCAGGACTTTGACGTCGTTGATCACTTGCGTGAATTTCGATTGCTTTAGATCCGCTCCCTGCGCCGAGATCGCTACCCCTAAAGCCAAAGCAAACGTTGAAAATGTGAATGAAGCTTTCATAGAAACGAGCCGCTTAGAACTAGCCTAGCAAAGGCGAATGCTCAAGTTTGGTCAACGAAAATCGGGGCGTGGGAATAAGCGAAAAGGCAGCCCCCGGATGGAAGCTGCCTTTAAAAGGAAGGACAATTCCTAAAACTTGACGTCGATGGTTACGCCAAGTCCAACCTCGTATTTTTCATAATCCGAGGAGAGCAGGTTGTTGTCGGTTTGTTTGTCTTCGAAGTCAAAAAAGGTTCGCGCGCTGGTGTACTTGTTAAAATTGTAGGTGAGGAACACGCCCACCATATTGAAGTAGTCGTTTCGATCGGGACCAGCCGTGAAACCGGTGTATTGAAAACGATAGAACGGGGTCACGACGAACTTCGTGGCAAATTGCTGGCTATAGGCCAGCGTGAGAATATGGTCGGTCCGGTCGACCGCTGGCGTCAGAAAGACTCCGGTCGTGGGCTGATCAGTGATACGATAGTAACCTTTATAGCCGATTAGCAGAAGTTTATCGTCTGCGATGGGAAACGTCCTTGTCACACCCCAGTTTGGCGCGAGTTCTTTGTAGAATTCGTTGTAGTTCGGTTGAGTCAGCAGACGGGTTGCTTCAAATCCCACAGAGAATTGCCAAAGATTCCAGGGTGAGAAACTTTGTTCCGCGTAGGCCGTTTGCGCCTGAAAATCAAATATGCTCAACGGGCTTTTTGAGTCTTCTAGGGCATAATTGTACCATTGGCCTCGGACGCCAATTTTTGAGCGGATTTCATATTTCCCGAGATGAAAGTTCCCGGGCGTAAAAACGGCTTCAGCCGTGTTGACCCAGATCATCGTGTCTTCCGAATTATTGGCGAGACGTGCGTTGGACGTGTAGAAATACTGGCTGTCCAGAATCCCTTCGAAGTATTGATGCCGTGGTTTGAGCGTCAACATGCGTTGAGGCCCCATATCTTCGTTTTCCCCGGAATATAATTGAGGCGCATCTTCACCCGTTCGATATTTCAGGAATTGTTGTTGTTCCTGAAGCCGCTGGGTGTTTTCGAGCTGCTGCACGGCAGCTGGCTGGGACTTAACGAGGACCGCCGTTGAAAGGAACGCGAATAGAATTGTGGTGTTTTTCATTGGGTCGGGAATTATTTAATTTTGCGAGTCACACGGGCGACGGTTCCGGTGCTGCCTTGAGTCGGTGGCGGTTGGCCAATGGGATAAATGAAAATTCCCGTGCCGAAACTGGGATTAACGTGGTTTTGTGCAGGATCGCCACCATATGTCACGTTTTTGATAAAATTCACGTAGCCCGCGACTGGCGCCGCACCAGTATTTGGATTGGCTGCAAGCTGGCCAATTTGGCTTTGCAGATAAACATTCGCATAAGACGCAAAGTCTATGTTCTCCAGGATGATGGTCTTGGCCGCCATGTTGATCGTATTAAAGCTGAGATACGTATTGTTGACGTTGATTTGATTCGCGGCGTGCATCAACAAGGTGCTGCCATAAAAACTGCTGTTATTGGCGGTAACGTTTCCATGATTCGAAACGATTTGGATATTGTTCCCGTCGAAGGAACTGTCTTTGATGCTTACTGAACCACCGGCGGCGATTTTGATTTCGCCATACTCGTTGACGGCGACACTCCTGACGGGCCGAGCGGGACTGGATCCATAACCGCTGATGTAGGAATTCTCAATTGATACACCTGAAACAGCGCTGAGGCTCGTTCCATATCCCAAA
This sequence comes from uncultured bacterium, assembly GCA_966095605.1. Lineage (GTDB taxonomy): Bacteria > Verrucomicrobiota > Verrucomicrobiia > Limisphaerales > JACDHS01 > CBHWET01. Next base: position 30,007 of record CBHTTJ010000007.1, read on the forward strand.
ACGCTGCATTGCTTTAGCGTCAATCCTCCCCCGGAGCTGATATCCATGACCCCGTTATAGTTTTGAAACGTCACGGCATTGAATGACATGGAACCCAAAGCCTGAATAAAGAAGCCGCTGCCGTAATAGGTCAAAGTAGATTCGGGAGCGATGGTGATCGTTCCAGCGGCAATCAAGGAGAGATCGCCGTAGCTTTCTGAATTACCCGTGAAATGAACCGAGTTTTGAATATCGATATTCCCTGACGCCAGGAACGTGAAGGCGGGCAAGCTATGGTAAGGCGTGAGATCCACTGTCTGCGATCCATCTACAAAAGAGATGTTGCGCGCAAAGAAACCGACAAAGTTGCCGGAGAATGGTAGACCGCTGACCGGCGTCGGGGTGAGAAAGAGATGAGACACATCGAGATTCGGGGAATCAATGATTGCATCGAGTCCCAAAGCCGCCGGAGAAAAGGTCGCATGGTCAAAGTTTGGCGGCAGGATATTTGGGTCCACAACCTCCGGACCAGTGGTTGTTGCTGTGTCGCCAATTAACAGCCCGGTATCCGATGCTCCGCCTTTTTCAATGAGGACCTTTTGGTCTTCGATGGCGATATTGATCAAGTCTGAACTCGGCAAAGGATGATCAAACCCATTGACCAATTGGCTTCCGGCCACCAGAAAATCCAAGCGAAACGTAATTACCGGCGACAATTTATCGCCGGGCAATACGAAAACCATTTGGCCGGCTTGCAAGGTTTCTGTTTGCCCATTTTTCAACTTCACCTTGGCTGTTCCTTCGAGGACGACGACCTTGAATCCGCCGTCCGGCGTTGCGCCAACCATAATGGTAGTACCCAAAACGGCGGCGGTGGCATTCCCCGTCTTGATCGTGCCGCCACCTTTGCCTTTAGGTGCATGGAAAAGAATGCTCCCTTTCTCCAGGTTGAGCGTTCGGCTGCCGGCATCAAATGAGAAAATTGTGTTGGCTCCGACGCGCGTAATGGTCTTGTCATCGGCGACAAGTTCGGCACGGGAGGCAGGGCCGGTGCGGATCAGGTCTGGAAGCTTGAAAATTTCATTAACAGCCGCGAGTTTCTGATTTTTTTCCGGCATCGAGATCACTTTCACGTCATTGATGACCTGGGTGAACTTCGATTGCTTGAGGTCGACGGCGAAGGCGGAGGACACAACGCAGAGCCCCGCAAGGGCTAAACGAAATATTTTCATAAAAGCAGGCGTAATAAAACTGCTAGGAAAAGAAAAAAACCAGCTGGAGGTCAATGAAAATCCTCCTGTTTTTGGTTCTATTTCTCTTTCAGAACAAAAACACGGTCCCAATCTTCGGGAGGTGGGTCCTGGGCGTATTGCGCACAGGCTTTCAAATACATCTGACAAAGAAAATCTTCGGAGCCGATCATCTTTTCCGCACATTTGAATCGCTCAGATGCAGCGACAAACTCACGCTGACGGAAAAGGAGAATCCCTTCGTGATAAGTATCCAACCAGGGCGGTGGTGGAACGGCTTTGCTGCTGATGACGCCGAAGACTTCCACAGGCTTGGTTTTTCCTTTGAATGTAATCAAGCCAACTTTGCGGAACACAAAATGGTTTCGTGCGAGTGTCTCGGCGGCTTCGCCGACGAGGAGATCGGTATGAAATTGTTTGGTGGAACTTTCAAAGCGCGCGGCGAGGTTGATCCCGTCTCCCAACACCGTGAATTCCATTCGATTCGCCGATCCAATGTTCCCCACGACGACTTCTCCATAATTAATACCAATCCCGATGGAGAGTTCTCGTCGATTGGGTTTGTCTTTCCAGTCCATGTTCAGCTGAACGAGAGCGTCGCGCATGGCTAACGCTGTTTCGATCGCCAGCCGAGCGTCCGCCTCGCCGCCACGAACGATCGTATCGCCCCACGCGGCCATGATGGCGTCACCGATAAATTTTTGCAGGGTGCCGCCTTTTTCTTCTTCGATGATGTGCACCATTTTGGAGAAGTACTCATTCAGCTGCGCAACCAGTTCGTTGGCATCCGAGGACTCCGTCATCGTGGTGAATCCCCGGATATCGCAGAAAAGAATCGCCACTTGTTGTTTGCGTCCCGTCAACGATTCCACGAAGGACTTCGGGTTTTTCAAAATGGTTTTAGCGACGTTCTTCGAAACATATTTTTCCAGGACGTTGTTCACCCGGTGACGCTCGAACCACTCGATGACGTATTGGAAAAAGATCCCGAATGAACCCGTCGTCACGAAGCCAAAGAGCGGTGGCACCATGGTGATGGCGAGATTCTGAGAATTAAATACCCACTGGCAGGTATAAAAGAATCCTGTTCCTAAAAGAACCAGAAACAGTCCTTTTAGGAATACGTTCCTAATGACCACGCAAATGCCCAACGCGATCAGCGCCATGCTTAAAGAAAGGAAGAGTTCAAAGCGGTCAGAGGGTTCCTGGATACTGGAGCCCTGCAAAAGGGTGGCGATGCGGTGGGCATGAATTTCCGGGCCGGCCATCGTGCCGAACGGCGTTTCATGCGCATCGTGATGGATGGAGGCCATCGGTCCCACGATCACGATTTTGTTTTGGAATACCTTGCCACCTTCAAAGGGAGGCGCTGCCCACAATGAATCGACGAAAATGTTTTCGATGGGGAGGGGAATAAAAGTTCCGCCGGGTCCGAGATAGTTGATCAGATTCGAGTGCTCGGCTGGCGGGAACGCGATATGACCGGCAAACTTTTCCGCGGCAAGAGCGGAAAGGGCCATCAGATCGCTCTCTTCCTGCAGGGAAGCGAAGCAACGATTCCGTCGATAAACACCGCCGACGTCGAGCGAAGCATTGACGTATCCAAAGATTGGATCATTCGCATCAACAATCAGGCTGGAGGTGGGCAGAATGTATTGCACGCCCCCGCTTCCATCGGCCTGCGCAATCTGATCGAACATCGATCCGATGATTACCTTGTCTTTATATTTGTGAAGGACGCGCGCGAAATCCGCATCGTTTTCCATCTCTCCTTTGAAGACGAAGTCGAAGGCAACCACCTTTGCGCCGGATTCCATGAGCTTTTCGAGGAGCATCGCGTAAATTTTGCGATTCCACGGCCATGGCTGCTTCATCAGCTTTAAAGCTTCCGAAGCTTCGATTTCTTCAGGGGCCAGCGCATCGAGGCTTAAGCTTGTGTTCTGAATTCCAATGAGCTGAATGTTGGGATCTACGGCGAGGGGACCGCGCCATTGAAAGCGCTGGTCGATTAGAATTCCTTCGAATTTCTGGACCCAGTAGGCATCCTGAAACCAATCCGTCTGCGTAATCCCGAACATTGCCAGGGCGAAAATGGCAACGATGAGCTTCGCGTAACGGTTTAGAAATCCTAACATGCGGCATCCGCATTATCAGGAATCAACTCACCAGGGACAATGCAAAAGTCAGAGTGCGCCGGAGGATGCCCAGATTTAAAGATGGAAGACCGAGTTCAAAAACTTCACGACATCCGTTCCCCAGACATCCGCACCCGCGACGGCAAAAGTAGAGGCTTTTTCGTGAGTCGTTCCAAAGGGTGGATAAACTTTTGAGGTGTTCGGCCGCGTTTTTCCGGAAAGTTCGCGGGCCAGGGTCTCGCTCGATTCCAACGTATAATCATTTTGTGGTTGAATCAGGAAAATCGGGGCTTTGGCTTCGCGAACGGCGTAAATCAGAGCATCGCGGAGTTCAGGTTTTGTGCTCCAGGTTTGCGAGGCGGGCGAAAAGACAATGTAACCGGAAACATCCACCTCCTGCTGAGACAACAAGAGCGAGGCCACAGCTCCGCCACCTTGTCCCGCCACGGCCACGCGATTTTCATTCACATAAGACTGCGCCTTGATCCATGTCACCGCGGCGGCGATGTCTTTGGTCATCACGGTGTATTCCGGCAATGCGACCTTTCCCTTTTTGCGATTGTTATTGGCCTTGGCCTGCACACCTTTGACTTCCACTTTCAATTCTTCCACGGTGCGGTGCATGGGCACGAAGAGGACGAATCCTTTGCTGGTGTAGAAACGTCCCAGATCGGGCACCGGCGGAGCGGATTCCGTGATGGGCCGGTTGCCTGCGCGCACGTATACAACCGCCGGGAAAGGACCATTGCCTTCCGGTTTATAAACGTAGCCGCTCAACGTGGTGTCGCCGCTGCGGAAGTAAGCCATCTGCCCCGTCATCTTTTCCGCGTGCGCATGAGTGAGCAGCGTTAGACTCAAGAAACCCAGAGCAAGCAGGACCATTTTTTTCATAATACCTTTCTCTTAGTTCATCGCACGTTGCAGGAACTTGAAGACGTCATCGCTCCAGACCGAACTCCCAGCCATGGCGAAGTTGTTTCCTTGTTCATGCGAGGTGCCGAAAGGGGGATATACCTTTGAAAGACTTAGATCGTGCCGACGAGCCAGTTCCGGTGCCAGGGCCTGACTCGGCGCGAGGGAAAAATCATTTTGCGCCTGGATCAGGAAAATCGGCGCCTTCGCTTCGCGCACCGAATTGACAAATGCCTTCTGCAAATCGTCGCGTTCTTTCCAAAGAACAGCCGCCGGAGAAAAAACAACATAACCACGAACGCCAATTTCCTGTTCGGCAAGCAGCATGGAAATGATAGCGCCACTGGCGTGTCCAACGACCGCCACGCGATTTTCGTCAACGAACGATTGGATCTTGGCCCAGCTCACTGCGGCCGCAATGTCCTTCGCCATGGACTGAAATTCCGGCAGATTCATCTTCCGATTCTTTTGGGAAGGATCGGCATAAGCGGTTTCCGGCGTGACGTGCCAGTTGGGCACGACGACAACGTAACCGCGACTGGTGAAATCTTTCGCCAATTCAGGGACGGGCGGTTTGGCTTCCGTAATGGGACGGCTCGCCGCGCGAACCAGAACGACCGCTGGAAAAGGTCCTTTGCCTTCGGGTTTATAATAATATCCGGGAACCGTTTCATCTCCGCTGCGAATGTAGGCCATCCCATTGCGCGGCTCTTCTGCCTGGGCCGGAGAGAGGGAGACGAGGAGTGCGCTCGCCGCGAGTAACAGAAGTGTTTTGGTCCCGCGCATAATCGTTAGTTCAAGGCTTCGCGGACAAAATCAAAAACGTCGCTGCTCCAGGTGTTGCAACCACTCAGTGCAAACATATTTCCCTGGGCGCGCGTGGCACCGAACGGAGGATAAACCTTGGCGCGGCCCAGACCGCCTTTGCGTTCCAGTTCTTTGCCGAGGAGTTCTGAAGGTTCGAGCGTAAAATCGTTTTGCGCCTGGATCACAAACACCGGTGCCTTGGCGTTGCGAACCGAACGGCGCAACATCGCCTGAAGCAAAGGATTTTCTTTCCAGGACGCAGCGCCGGGCGAAAACACAACAAACGCCCGGACCCCGGTATCTTTTTCCGCGGCCAAAAGTGTTTGCACCCCACCGGAGGCGCTGCCCGCCATGACGACACGGTTTTCATCGACGAACGATTGCGCCTTCAGGAACTCAACGGCGGCAAGAACGTCTTTGTTATGGGATTCGTAAAATTCAACGGCGCGACGGTTGATCGCGGTCGGATCTTTTTCTTCGTTGCGCAATTGGTCGGCGAGTTCGCCACCGTTCACGACGCCGCGGGATTGGCTGCTGCTGTGACGATCGGGGACAAAAAGGACGTAGCCGCGAGAGACCACTTGCTTCGCCAACGAGGTGAATTGGGCATCATCGCCCGGGTCAAACATCCTCTTGCTGCTCGCCGGGTTCCAGATAAAGGCGGGGAAGGGGCCCTGGCCGGCTGGCTTGTAAATGTAAGCGCGAAGGATAATGCCTTCGCTGGTGAAAGAGACGACGCTGGGGACGGGAGCATCGGATTGCGCGATCGCAATCCAAGGCATAACCAACACTGCCAGCCAGACTAGGTTTTTTCGCAGGGACATAGAATCTGCGTTTGGGGTATTACGGGCCGACTGCAATAGTGATAATAGCAGGGGGCATACCAAGGCTTTTGCTCTAAGTGTTTGTAGGAAAAAATCCTACAAAAGGTCTTAAAAGGGTAAGGAAAAAGGAGAAACTGCTCCCTAAACGTTCCGAAAACCGTTTCTTCGAGCTCAGGAACGGTTTTCCAAGAGTTGGAAATTCGATTTTTCGCTCTCAGGAACGATTTTCCAAGCGTCGGAAATCCGATCTTTTGGCTTCAGGAACGGTTTTCCAAGACTTGGAAACTCGGATTTTAGTTTTTTATCGGGTTTCCAAGCGTCGGAAAGTCGTCCAAAAATTATTTATCGGGTTTCCAAGCGTTGGAAAGTCGTCCAAAAATTATTTATCGGGTTTCCAAGCGTCGGAAAGTCGTCCAAAAATTATTTATCGGGTTTCCAAGTGTTGGAAAGTCGTCCAAAAACTTTTTTCCGAGGTTCCAAGAGTTGAAAAATCGCTTCTGACGAATAAAACTTCAATTGGTTTTGCCACTTTTCGGGAAAATTGGGGAAACTTTAACGTTGCAGGAGCTATTTTGACTGTTTTTCTTGGCAGTTTATCCCCCAAAGCGATCTTTCGTTCAATCGCAACGCTAAACTTCGAGAATCTTCTCGAATTTGGTCAGATTCCGCGCTCCGTCCCGGGTCACATGAGCCATATCCTCAATGCGCACCCCGCCGACTCCAGAATAATAAAGACCCGGTTCAACGGTCACGACGTGACCGCTCTTGAGCGTGTCGGGGGAGGTGCTGCTGACCCGCGGAGCCTCATGGATCTCCAAACCGACTCCGTGGCCGGTTCCATGGAAGAAACCTTGCATCCGACCATCCACTTTTCCGGTTTTAAAGCCGCGCGATTCGAAAAAGCTCTGGATGGCGTTGTGAATCTCCTTCCCGGTGACTCCCGCCTTCATTTTCTCGAAAGCGATATCCTGTCCGTGCGCGATGGTGTCGTACATCTTGCGAACCATGTCGCTCGCCCGGCCTTTGACAACCGTGCGTGTGATGTCGCCGAAGTAGCCGGTTTTTTGTGAGCGCGGGAAACAATCCAAAATGATCGGTTCATTGGCGCGAAGGATGCCGTGGCCGCGTTCATGCGGATCGCAGCCTTGTTCTCCACCGGCGACGATCGTGTGAGCGGGCAATCCACCCGCCTGGATCACGGCGGTATCAATCACTGCGCGCAATTTTTCCGAAGTCAGAGGAACGTTGTGGTAGAAGAGCCGACGATTGCGTCCGACTTTGGCGCGTTTCAACACCTGGATGCCTTCGGACAAACCGACTTCCGCCATCATCAAAGCGGCGCTGAGCTTTTTCACTTCGTCGGCGGTTTTGACCTGACGTTGCGGATAAAATCCATCGTTTTTAACGCGGACGTCGATGCGCAGTTTCTTTAAATCCTGGGCGAGGGAGAGTGGAAAGTTGCCGGGCACCCAGACGCGCTTCACTTTCTTCTCTTTTAAAAACGTGGCGACGATGGGGGCAAATCCGCCCATGCGGATGTTCTGGCGTTTGACCTTTTCCACCAGTGCGGACTGGGAAATCACTTTGCAATGCGCGGCTTCCGTGCGGGCGCGATCAATTTCCAGATCGCTCATGATCACATGGCACTTGCCGTTGATCCTCAGGTAGACGAACGCGTCCGGCACAAACATCCGCACGGCGTAAAGCATGTTCGCGTCGCGCTCGCTGTCGGCGACAATAAGTAGGTTGTCACGCTGCATGGAAACTTCTCCTCCTCCAGATTAAATACCGAAAAGACGATCGCCAGCGTCACCGAGACCCGGGCAGATATAGCCTTTCTTGTTCAAACCACGATCAATTGCGGCCGTAAAAATCGGAAAATCACCAAAATGTTCGCGCACCTGTTTAATGCCTTCCGGACAGGCGACCAGATTCACCATGCGCACGTGCGTGGCGCCGCGTTCCACCAAAAGATTCATCGCCGCAACCGCGCTGCCGCCGGTGGCCAGCATCGGATCGATCAGGATCATCTCAAAATTGGCGAGATTTTCCGGCAAACTTTTGTGATAGGAAGTGGCTTGCAACGTTTTTTCCTCCCGTTTCAATCCAATGAATCCAACACGCGCGTGCGGGATAAGTTGCAAAATAGAATCGAGCATGCCCAGACCCGCGCGAAGGATCGGGACGAGGATGACTTCGCGTTTTAATTTGGCGCCGTCGGTTTTTTCGATCGGCGTCTTCACTTTAATAGGAACAGTGTCGAAGGAGCGGGTCGCCTCATAAACCATGAGGGCGGCGACTTCACTGAGCACGCGGCGAAATTCCTGCGGGCCGGTGCGCTCATCGCGCAAACGAGTGAGGTTATGTTGAATCAGCGGGTGTTTGATGACAGTAACGTTTTTCACGCGATAAGACTTCCGAATTTCCGCGAATGAATCAGAAAAGCAACGGAAATCTTGGGGAAGATGTTCACCCGATGAATAGACAGGTCCTGCGGTTGCTGGAAACCCTTCGAGAGGGGTAACACGTGAGCCAGGCGGAACGATTCAAGGTGAGACACGAATTGCGGGAATTTTCACGAATTAAAAACCAGCTTTCGTGCTTTTTAACCCCCACTTGCTCGTACCATTTGGTGTGCTTAAGGAAGAAGCTCGTGCGTTCTTCTTATTCCGAAAAATTCGTGTTAATTCCTGAAATTCGTGTCTCACCTCCCCAATTTCTTTTGTGGGCCCTCATGAAATTGGATGCCTAGTTGGGAGAAGATCGCGCCTAGCGTCATTTTCCACGGGGAAAAAGGGGGATTTTTCAGGTCTTTTTATCAAATTCCCCGGGTTCAGGATGTGAATAAAACCCTGTTGCATAAAATAGGGGTTTTTGCCATTCTCGACCCAGTTACCACAACGATGAGAAGTCCAGACATAGCTGTCAGGCATGCGAGACGTACTTCGTCACGCCATTCTCGCGTCTCGCAACGTGGCTTTACGTTGACCGAATTGCTCGTGGTAGCCGCAATTATTGCGATCCTCGCTTCGTTACTTTTACCTGCTCTGAACCGTGCCCGTGGCCGCACTCATAGTATTGCCTGCCTGAATAATTTGAAGCAGCTGCAGTTCGGCTGGCACATGTATGTGGACGATAACGACGGTCAGTTGCCGTTGAACAATACAGAGTCATCAAAAAGTGAGCCCGCTGTCTCCTGGTGCCCCGGAAACGCCAAGACGGACACCACTACCGATAATATTCGTCGTGGCCTTCTCTATCCTTTCGTTCAAAATACCGAGATTTATCATTGTCCCGCGGACAAGTCCCGTGTTGAGACCGACGATGGACATCCTTTGGAGCAATTCCGCACCCGTAGTTACAGCATGAGTTCGTCGATCAACTACGACGCTCCCGGTGGAACGATCCCGACCTTCAAGAAATATTCTGAAATCATTAATCCTCCGCCGCACATGCTGTTTGTGTTTGTGGATGTGAACGAACATTCCATCGGAGAAGGCCGCTTTGAATTGTATCCGCCTGACTCTCCAAAGACCGAACTCGCGTCTTCGTGGGTGAGCGTGCCGTCCGATCGCCACAATATTGGCGCGAATATGAGCTTCGCCGATGCGCACGTGGAACATTGGAATTGGGAAGCGCCGAAGACTTTTGCCGGTTCCAAGAAAGGCACACCCGCCGGTTCCTCTTCGTCTTCTTCTTTGGTGGCTGACGGTGACGCCCGCGATCTTCGTCGCATGCAGGATCGGATTGCGCAAGAGTCCAGTCACTGAGTTCCTCGGTCTCGGTTGGTTTTCCAGTTGGTTTGAAATCCTGAGAATTCTCCCTTGCACGGATCGTCGTTGAGGATTATTTCTTTCCGCCCGTATGAACTATAAAATTTCCCATCGAGCCGCGTCGCTCGCGCCGTCTTTAACGTTAGCCATCGACTCGAAGGCTAAACAGATGAAGGCGGAAGGCATCGACGTTGTTGGTTTCGGCGCGGGTGAACCCGATTTCGATACCCCGCAACACATCAAAGACGCTGCGATCCAGGCGATCAATCAGGGATTCACAAAATACACTCCAAGCAGTGGCACGCCGGAACTGCGACAGGCCATTGCCGACAAGTTCAAACGCGACAACGGGTTGACCTATAAGCCGTCGCAAATCGTTGTTTCATCGGGCGGAAAACATTCGTGCTTCAACGTCATCGCCGCCACATGCGAAGCGGGTGACGAAGTGATTATCCCGGCCCCGTATTGGTTGAGCTACCCGGAGATGGTGAAACTCGCCGAAGCGACACCGGTCATCATCCATACGAGCGACAAAACGGAATTCAAGGTGACGCCACAACAATTGCGCGACGCCATTACACCCCGCACTCGCTTGTTCATTTTAAATTCGCCGAGCAATCCGACGGGTTCCGTTTATACCCGCGACGAGATCAAGGCGCTGGGCGATATCTGCGTGGAAAAAGGGGTGCTCATCATGAGCGACGAAATCTACGAACACTTGCTTTATGATGGTGCCACGCACACCAGTGTCGCGAGCTTTTCGCAGAAGCACTATGAACACACGATCATCGTTCATGGTTTTGCGAAGGCCTGGTCGATGACTGGTTGGCGTCTGGGTTTCCTGGCCGCCCCGGAACCGATCGCAAAGGCGATTGATGCGGTGCAAAGTCATAGCACCAGCAACCCGACCTCTTTCGCCCAAAAAGGCGGTGTCGCCGCGATGAACGGCTCGCAGGAACATTTGAAGCCGTGGCTGGCGGAGTTCGCGAAACGTCGCGCCTACGCTCACGAAAAATTCAACAGTATTCCTGGTGTTTCATGTGTGAACGCCAAGGGGGCATTTTATTTGTTCCCTAATATTTCCAAGCTCGGACTGAGCTCGATGGAGTTTTCCGCGAAATTATTGGAGCAGGAAAAAGTGGCGGTCGTGCCGGGTGTTGCTTTTGGCGCCGATGACTATATCCGCATCAGCTATGCGACAAGCCTCGATAACATTAAGAAGGGATTGGACCGCTTTGAGAAATTTGCAAAGGGACTTGCGAAGTAATTTCTGACGAATTCACGAGAGCCGCAAAGGTAAACTTTGCGGCTTTCTTTTTTCCGTTACGACAGGACGGTGAGTTTTCCCGTGCTGTCGCCGATGCGTTCTACCGGGGCGCCGACAATGTCGAGCATCGACATGAACAAATTGGTCATGGGCGTTTCATCAGACACCGACACGTGACGGCCTGTCCGAACGCTGCCGCCTCCTTTGCCGGCAAAGAGGACCGGAAGGTTATTATGATTGTGTGCGTTCCCGTCCGAGATGCCGCTGCCATAAACAATCATGCTGTTGTCCAGCAACGTAACTTCACCTTCTTTGATGGATTTGAGGTTTTTCAGAAAGTTGGCGAATTGCGTCAGGTGGAACCGGTTGATTTCGGCGATCTTCTTTTTCTTCTGAGCATCATTTTCGTGATGCGACAGGTTGTGGTGACCATCTGAAATTCCAAGATTCGGATACGGACGATTGCTTCCGTCAAAGGCAATCATGAAGGTTGCAATCCGGGTTGAGTCTGTCCGAAATGCGAGCGTCAACAGGTCATAGAAGAGCTGCATGTGCTTCTCGAAATCGCGTGGAACGCCCGTCGGACGTTGCGCGTCAGGCATGGTTGCGGCGAACTTTTCCGTTTGCTCGATACTGCGTTCGAGTTCGCGCACCGCCACGAGATATTCATCAATCTTCTGTTGGTCTGCCCGGCCGAGGTTGGATTTGAGTTTGCGCGCGTCGTCGAGGACAAAGTCCAGCAGGCTTTTCTGGTAACGCTTCCGCAACGCACGGTTTTGCGAGTTTTCTCCGAAAACGTTGTTGCTGAAAAGTCGTTCGAAAACCAGACGTGGATTCACCTCTGGCGGCATCGGAGTGGAAGGGCTTCGCCAGGATATATTTGACTGGTAAGCGCAGGCATAGCCGGAATCGCAACTCGTTTGCCGATTGTGTTCGCAAGCCAGTTCCAGTGACGCAAACCGCGTCTGATGACCGATCTTTTCCGCAGCGACCTGGTCTATCGAGATTCCTGCCCGAATATCTGTGCCGCCTGTCTTGCGGGCATGACAACCCGTTAGAAATGTCGCGGAAGCCCGGGCGTGGTCGCCAGCTCCGTCGCCGTGAGCGCGTGCTTTGTCATGGGCTAGGCCGCTCATGACGAGAATGTCGCTCTGCACTGGCTGCAACGGTTGCAGGATGTAAGGCAGCGTAAAATCGGATCCGATTGTTTTCGGCGTCCAGTCCTCCATGTTGATTCCATTCGGGACATAGATGAACGCCATGCGCTTGGGCGAAAGCGGAGCATCCGAATTGGCAGCGAGCAACTTTACGGGTGGCGACATGGCTTCGAGCAGAGGAAGCGCCATTGCTGTGCCTAGTCCCCTCAAAAATCTGCGCCTCGGAATGTGCCACGGACGTGTCATGGAAGTTCTGACGAAACTACCGCAAAATAGTTTCAAAAACAAAAAACAAATGCGGGTGCTGTTCGCACCCGCATTCGCGGAAACTTTATGGAGTGAAGGCTTATTTAGGGCCAACGACTTGCCAGTTCATGCTGATCGGCACACCTTTTTGCACGCGGGAGAATCCAATGAATTGGGAAGCGCGCATGAACCAGATGCCGACAGCACCGGTGTTTTTGCGGATAAGGAAATCCATCTGGCCGTCACGATTGAAATCGCCGAGTCCGACGACTTTCCAGGTCTTGTCGCGAGGAACGGAAGGGAGAACTGTGCTGCGCACAAAGTTGACTCCATCCATCACCCAGAGTCCGACGTATCCGTTAACGCTGTGGCGCCATGCGATGTCCGGTTTGCCGTCATTGTTGAAATCATTCACACCAATGATGTGCCAGGCGCTCGTGACTGCTTCGCCATTGTTCAAGGTAATGCCTTCAGAGAACGCAGTCTGGCGGAAGTTTGGAACGAGTTGAACGTGGCCGTCATTGCTTTGGAAAACCGCATCCAATGAGCAATCACCATCAAAATCAGCAATACCGGCGATATGCCAGCTCGCATCCGGGACGCCGAGGAAATCGAGTGTTTCTTCCGCGACAAAATTGGTCTTGTTCAAATACCAAATCTTGGCGGTGCCATCGTTGCTGTTCTGCAGGAGCAGGTCACTGTTTCCGTCCTGGTCGAAATCCTCCTGCCCAACGACTCGCCATGCACCATCACGGCTGCGTCCAACATTATCGTCGTAAAGCGAATCGAGGGAGATACCTTTGCTGAAGGTATATTTGTTCATCTGCCACATCGTCAGGTGACCATTCGTGTCTTCCCACAGAATGTCGGTAAAACCATCCTTGTTGATGTCCACTTTGTCCGCCGTGAGGACGAAGGTGCCGGATTGTTCGCCGTCAGCGCCGGAGGTTGCGACGCGATGAAAATTACCGGCATTCGGCGTGGTGAATTCGAGAACGTCAAACGTTCCAGTGTAAGGGAAACCTTTGATACCCAAGTCGCTGAAGTCCAAGGTCGCCGTTGTAGCCGAAGTCGGCGTGTAAACGTAGGTGCCGCGAGTCGCCGGGGTAAATCCGCGGATTCGGGCGATGGTGTAGTTCGCGCCTGACTTTGAAGTCGTCAGCAAGAAGGAACCGGTTTTGGCGAAAATACCGGTTCCACTTTGGATTGTGAAAGTTACTGTTCGTCCACGCAAAGCGGCGGGAGCGCAAGCCTCAGCGGTTGGGGTTAAGACGCTTAAAAAGCTTATTACGCCGAATAGAGCTAAAACTCGGGGAAAATATTTCATACAAGTGGCGAGGGCATAGCAAATTCCCTCACTCGAATCAATGAAATTCCCCGATTAATTGATTATCGTGGGCCCACGATGCGCCAAATGGACTCGGGCGCGTCGGCATCCAAAGCAAATCCGCCGTTGCGCTCAACGCCATTCATCAACCAGACCACGAGGTTTCCGCCGGTATCTTCAAGGAGAAGGTCGGTTTTGCCGTCGGCATCATAATCGTAACTGCCGACTATTCGCCAAATCGTCGCAAGCGGAGCGATGTTCAACCCTCCTCCCGTCAGATAGGTCGTTCCGTTCATGTACCAAATCGCCATATGGCCGGCATCGTTGAGAAAGAAAATGTCATTCTGACCGTCTCCATTGAAGTCGGCGACGGCGACCACTTTCCAGCTTGCGCCCGGTGAAACGCCATTTCGAATCACGAATGAGCCGGTTTGGTTGATTCCATCCATGGTCCACAACCACAATGCGCCGCCGCTATGTTGCCAGAGAATGTCCGCTTTCCCATCGTTGTTCATATCCCGAAGTGCAACAATGCGCCACGCTGTATCGACGGCGTTGCCGAAATTGAGGAGATTATTTCCAACGAAATTAGTTCCGACCATGTAGTAGGCTTTCACAAATCCGGATGAATCCTGCGTCAGCAGATCGAAAGTTCCATCGCCATTAAGGTCGGCCTGACCGACGACGGCGGTTTTGTTATCCAGGATTTTCTGCAGAAAACGTGACTGAAGATAATTTGTCCCTCGCATATAAGAAACGCGGAGAGAACCATCGAAGGTCGACTCCCAAAGCAGATCCGGAGATCCGTCATTGTTGTAGTCAGGCCGTGTTTCGCTGACGGTAAAGGTTCCCGTCCCGACGTTGCTATTGGTAGAGACGTAAACGTAAGATCCCGTCGTTAACGTATCAAAGGTGAGCTGAAAGGTTCCTGCCTGGGTAAGGGTCAGGGTCGCTGATGTTCCGCTGTTGCGCTGATAATTGTACGTTTTCGGAACGCTATTCGTTGGCAGCCGCAGATAGTTGTTCCCCACCAACGACGTCATCATTTGGAAATCAGACCCGGCGCCGATGTCGACCCGGAAGGTCAAAATTTTTCCATTAATCGCGCCCGGTGCAGGAGTGCCTTCCTGGATCACAAGAAAACTGGAGCCTGCAGCGAGAATGGTCCCGACTCGGACCACGTTGTTCTGGTTGGAAGAAACATTGAAAGTGACATTGGTGCTGCCTGTATTTGCAACAGGAGACGTGAGTGTAATCCAGGCATTGGTATTCGCGGCGAGCCACGTACAATCGTCGTGATCGGCGGTTACAGCTACACTTGCACTGCCTCCTGCCGCTCCAATGTAAATGATATTCGTGGCCAGGTCATAGGTGCACGTTTGCACCGTCAGCACGGCATTGCTGCTAAGGACAGCGCCAGAACCGTTCTTGACCAAAACGCGATATCCACCCGCTTTGCCAGTTTGAATATTGGTCAACGTAAGCGTCGGCGCGGTTTTCCCGGGCAGTGCGACTCCTTTGAACTGCCATTGGTAAGCCAGTGGCAAAAGACTGCTGGCACTGACGCTAAAACTCACCGTCGTGCCCACGGTGGCGGTCTGGCTTTCTGGTTGCGACACAATCAGTGGGGGCGGAGCAATAGTGAGCGTTGCATTCGAGCTCACCGTGAAGCCATCGAGATTGCTGACGATCACCGAATAGGTGCCTGCGGAACTATAACTGACGTTCAGCAAAGTTAACGTTGCTCTCTTCGCGTTCGTGATCGGCGTGCCATTTTTCAACCATTGATAGGTGTAAGGCGTCGGGCCTGAAGCTTTGACCGTAAACGTGGCGGTCGAATGAAGCGCGTTCGTTCGGCTTAGCGGTTGGGTGACAATGGTGGGAGGTACTTTGCCGTAACGGAAAATGACACCGGCACCATTGCCGCCTTTAGCAGTGACACCACACAGGGATCCATCTGGCAGTTCAGTCAGCGCCGCAAGCGGAGCCGCTCCGTTCGTCCATGCGAAATGAGTCAGGATGGTTAAAAGTCCATTTGTGGTCAATTCGTAGAGCGTTCCCCGTTTGTATTTTCCACCGTTCGCTGTCGTTCCATACAATTTGCCGTTGGTGGCCTGGATAATCTGATGAGGATTCTCTCCGTTGGTTTTAGCAAACGAGAACAAAGTGGTGAGTGTGCCATCAGAAGCCATTTTGAAAACCGTGCCCGCATTGGCTTTTCCACCGATTTCTGTGGTGCCGTAGAAATTACCATCATTGGCAAGAGTGAGACCTGATGGGTTGCTGCCGTTGGTGCCGAAGAAATGTGCCAGCGTGGTCAAATCTCCTTCCGGGGTGACTTTGAAAACTGTTCCAAGACCGCTTCCATCGTCATTGCCGCCTTGAAAGGTTGTTCCATAAAAATTTCCATCGTTCCCCGAAACGAGTTTGGCGGAGGGTGTCGCGCCGTTGGTGCCATCAAAACGAACCAACGTCGTCAAATCTCCATTGGTACTGACGGCAAAGACCGTGCCGCGTCCGCTGTTATAAATGCTGGGCTGTGCCGAAGCGATCGTTTGTTGCGCGAGGGGGAGCGGAGCTGGGTGGGCGCTTGTTCCGCCGCCGTTGCTGGTAACGCCATAGAGTTTGCCATTCGCTCCCTGTACCATGGTTGCGGTGGGAAAACTTCCATTCGTTCCATCAAAGGTCGCGATTGTTTCCAGCGAATTGTCCGGGATAAAACGAAAGATCGAGCCATGCTGATTCGATGCCGATACGGGAGTTGTTCCATAAAACAATTCGTCTTCCGTTTGGACGAGGCCACCCTGATGTGAACCATCCGTGGCTTCGAACGATAAAAGACTGCTGAAGAGGCCACTGCTCGAAATTTTAAAGATCGCCCCGCTATTATTGGTTCCGCCTTCGGTCGTAGTGCCATAAAGGAAACCGTCGGCGGCCAAGGTCATCTCTGATGCAGGCTTCGAGCCTTGGGATCCTTCGAAGGATCTGACATTCGTTATCGCGCCCGCCTGCGTGATCGTGATGATGGCCCCTGCGTTATTGGTGCCGCCGTAAAAAGCGGTGCAATACAAATTTCCGTCGCGACCGAAATTTAATCCGGCCACTTGAACGGAAGAGGCGAAAGAAACGAAGTTCGTCACCTGATTGTTGATGACTTTGAAAATATTCGTCATTGTGCCGCCATAAATCACATCATTCAGAACCACCAGCGGACTGGTCGGCGGAGAGGCGAACGAATACAGGTTTGTGAAGATCCCATTGGTAGTCACCGCAAAAAGCCTTCCTTGATCGAAGTCACCTCCCGAAAGGGTGACTCCGTACAGCAATCCAGCGGTCGTTTGTACCAGAGCTGCATCATGCAACAAGTTATCGAATGAGTTCAATTCGAGCACTGTTGAGACAACCCCCGCGAGCGTGACTTTGAAGAGGGTTTCGTCGTGATTGATATTGGCCGGGGCAACGCCATAAAAATGATTGTCCCGGCCCTGCATCATTGGCACACCAGCTAATAAATCATTCGTTGCTACAATCGTCACCACGCCGGTCAGGCTGATCCGCGCCAAAGCGCCGGAATTGGTGGTGTACGCCGTGAAATAAAGATTTTTATCTTTCCCGAGCAGCAAGTGTTGTGGATAGGCGACTGAAGTCCCCGGCCTTGTTGTAAAAATCGTCTTTAATACACCGTTTGTAGTTAACCGAAAAATACTCCCAAAATCGTTCGTCGAAGTTCCTGCTGCTGTTCCATAAAGATTTCCGTCTGGTCCGAAAATCAAGCGGGAGGTCACACGGAGTTGTTCGCCAAAAGAAGCCAGCTGCTTATAGGTGCCGTTCGGACTGATTTTAAAAAATGTTCCAGTGTCATTGGTCCCCCCACCGGTGGTAATTCCGTAAAGGGAACCATCTTTGCCGACGGTCAGAGGATGGTCTGGATTCCGTGGCGGAGCGGGAAATTTGTAAAGGGTTTGGAAATTAAGTGCTTTGGTCTCGGTCATTCCAAGAAGAAGAACCACCATCACCAAAACAAAGGTCGGCACGAACATCGGACGGCGCAGGGATATTACCATAACTCTCTTGTTAAAGGGCCGTATCTTTCCAATTACCCCCTCGTATCGCAAGCAATCTTTGGACGCACAGGGGGTATCTGAGAGCGAATTGGGGTGTCGTTCCCGTGAAAAGGGACCCCTCGAGTGGAGGCCTTTTATTGCAGCATCGTAACGTACCCGCCCTTTTGCATTCAATTTTTGGTGATCAACTATATCCTCCCAACCACCATGATTCGTCTGATTCAGTTGCGTCACTCACGGCACGGGCGCCGCGTCGCTGTCGCCGAAGGTGCAACACTCCGTTGTTTGAAGAAGTTTTCCTCCGTTTACGACCTTGCGGTCGCCGCTCTGGAACGCAAAACAAGCCTCGAAAATCTGATTGCGAAGAATCTGTCCTCCGACGTCCTGGATTATGACCCAGTCTACAGCGGAAAGGGTGGCTGGAAAATCCTTCCTGCTTTCGATCATCCCGCAGAGCCCAATCGCTGTCTTGTGACGGGTACCGGCTTGACTCACAAAAAAAGCGCCGACAATCGCCAGGCCATGCATCTCAGCGCGAAGGCGGAGATGACCGACAGCATGAAAATGTATTATTGGGGAGTCGAAGGTGGCCGCCCGGCCAAAGGCGACATTGGAGTGCAACCGGAATGGTTTTACAAAGGACATGGCAATATTCTTCGCGGCCACAACGAAGCGTTGGAGGTCCCGGCGTACGGTGACGATGGTGGGGACGAAGCTGAAGTCGCAGGCGTTTACATCATTGATACGAAAGGCAAACCGCATCGTATCGGTCTCGCGCAGGGAAATGAATTTTCGGACCACATTATGGAGCAGAAGAATTATCTCTATCTGGCCCACTCAAAACTCCGTTTTTGCGCACTCGGCCCGGAATTGGTGGTCGACGCCGATTTTTCAGATGTCATCGGGACTGCGAGCGTTGAACGAAAAGGGAAAAAGATCTGGGCTTACGAAATCCGGACGGGCGAAAAGAACATGTCGCACACTCTCGCCAACCTTGAGCATCACCATTTCAAATACGCGGCGCACTGTCGACCCGGCGATACACACATTCATTTCTTCGGCGCCGATGCTTTTAGTTTCGGTCAGGGCATTAAATTGCAAACCGGCGATGTCATGGAGATTGGTTTCACTGGTTTTGGAAGGCCGTTGCGGAATCCGCTGAAGATCGAGAACACGAGGCCTCGATTCATACTGCTGCAACAGCTTTAATCTCCGGGTGAAACTATTGAAGTACATCTGCGGGCTTTTCCTGGCGGCTGTTGGCGTGGTGCTGTTCGAGGCGGCCTTGCCCCTGGGGCGCCATGCATTGCCTGCGATGGTCATGTTCATCCTGCTTGCACTCGGCGGCGTGGCTTTGCTCTGTTCTTTTTTTCTTTTGCGCCGAGATCGATCGGAAATCCCACCGGAATACTGCCCAAGATGCAAAAGCACGGAATCAGCTCCCGCAGGCGTTTTGCGGCGAAGAAATGACGGATGGGTTTCCCACCTGGTGGGTTGGTTTGCCGGCGCCGTTTGGGGTTCGAGCAAAAAGGCTCAGGTCCGTTGTCTTCAGTGCGATAAACTGTATTTCATCGAAACAGAATCAAACCGCTTCGCGCGTATTGTTTTTTGGGTGTTCATCGGCTTGGTTGTGTTGGGATGGGTGATGACAATGGTGATGAGATCCTGAGCCCGAAAAGGTTTGTCATCCCCTTAAAAATTCATTCTTATTTGCCCTCAACCTATGGCCAAGCTAATTGCCGAAATGGAAATCGAAACGGTAACGATGGAGTTGCCGGATACAAAGACCATCCGACTTAAATGGCCGGAGGGTTACAATCCCGAGTTCAAGACGGGACAGTTCATCACGGTTTATTGGCCTGACACTCCCAGTTACAAACGCGCCTATTCTCTTTCTTCGTGCGCGCTCGATCGCGGCTATTATGAAGTTACCGTGAAGCGTGACGGCAAGATGGGCACGCGCATTGTGGATTGGGCCAAGCCGGGAGATAAATTGTTCGTTATCCCCCCTGTTGGAAAATTTCTTCCTGCTTACGACAAACATCTGATTTGCATCGCCGGTGGCTCGGGCGTCACTCCATTTCGCGGTTTTGTCCGTGAAGCGACGCGCAACGGACTGAAAACAAAGATCACGATTCTTTACAGCGTTCGCACCACGAACGATATCATCTTCAATACGGAATTCCGCCAGCTTGAGCAGGAGAATCCGAATTTTAATTTCTACGTCACCTGCACTCGCCTCGCCGCCGAAGATCCATGGAATGGACGCCGCGGTCGCATCAATGCTGAATGGGTGAAGTCACACGTCCACGACCTGGCGAATACCGTCTTCTACGCGTGCGGACCTAATGAACTTGTCGAAAACACCGAAGCTCTCGTGGTCGAAGAGTTGGGAGTCCCCAAAGAGCAGATGAAGACCGAAAAGTGGGGATAATCAGCGCGTCGACGGTGAAGGCGTCGGTTCTGCCTTTTTCCGGCAAATAGCGTTGTCCACACTCCACGCGCCACCTCCGGCGAAGAAAAAGTAAAAGAACATAAAGCAGTAAAGCACGGCGAGTTCGCCCTTGTTTACCAGCGGAGACCAACCGCCCGGCGCGTGTGCCTGAAAATAGGCGACCGCCATCATCCCCGAGAGAAGAAACGCGATGGGACGGGTGAACAGGCCGAGCAGGAATAAACCACCTCCAAAAAGTTCCAATACTCCCGCAAACCACATTTGCGTAAACATCGCGGGAGCAGCTCCGCCCATTTGCGGGGCAGGAAAACCAAAAAGCTTCTGTCCGCCATGTTCCATAAACAGCAACGCGACGGCGATTCGCAGAATACTCAGGATACGATTGGACCAGCCTGAAACAGCGCAGATTGGATTATTCATAACGATTCCCTTCAGGGTGACTGTGACTGTTAGGACTAAGGTACCCGCGTTTCTGTTTTGTCCAATCGGGAGGAAACCTTATGCGGTCAACACGATCTTCCCATAAGCGCCCGCTTCCATCACGGCTTTATGAGCATCGGCCGCCTGCGACAACGGAAATTCTTTTCCCACCACCGGCTTCAGCGTGCCCTTGGCGAAGCCCGCAGCGAGAGCTGCGTAGATTGCGCGACGTTCTTCCGGTGGAGCATTGAACAAGACCATTCCCAATACTTGCGCATCGCGTTGCATCAGGTCGCGTGGGTTGATTTCCACTTTGCCGCGATTACCCACCACGACAACACGTCCGCCTTTGGCAAGGACGGGCAGATCTTTACCAAGGTTTTCGTTAGCCAACATTTCAATGATGACGTCGAAGCCGTGTCCGCCGGTGAGATCCACCGCTTTGATCAAATAATCCCTTTGATGATGATCGAGAACGTGGTGCGCGCCATTTTCGATCACGAGTTGTTTTCCACGCTCGCTTCCTGCGGTGCCGAATACAATCAGCCCCGCTGCGCGCGCAAGTTGTGTTGCTGCGGTGCCGACACCGCCACTGGCGCCATGGATCAAAACGGTTTCTCCGGGCAACGCTTTGGCACGTTGAAACAACGCACGATAGGCAGTGGCGTAAGGAGTGTTGATGCCGGCCGCCTGGCTGAATGAGATATTGTTTGGAAACGGATGCACGTCGTCGGCCTGGCAGAGTGCGAATTCCGCGTAAGCTCCAGATACGGTGCTTGAGGTGTAAACGCGTTCGCCCACGTTCAAGCCCTTGACCCCTTCGCCAATTTTTTCCACGACGCCTGCGCAATCTTTTCCCGGCGTGAACGGCAACGAGGGCAGGGCGGGGTAGGTGCCGGCGCGAATGTACGTTTCAACGGGATTCACCCCGGCTGCGTGAACGCGCACGAGGACCTGACCAGCGCCGACGGTTGGCGTTGGCACTTCCTCCAGTTTTAAAACTTCCGGTCCACCGAATTGATTGATGCGAATGGCTTTCATGATTGCTGTAATTAATTTTGACGCGAAACCTCACCCCGGCCCTCTCCTTCCCAGGAGAGGGAGAATCATACTCAGTCCATTGAAATAAACCCAGCGCTGGATTTGCCGGACCGCCTCTTAAAACGAAGAAAATGTTCAACTGCTATTCCCTCCTGGGAAGGAGAGGGTTTCGGCTACGATTCCTCGTTCCCCTTCGATTTCTTTTTAAACCCGATCTCCGGTTCCGTCAGCCATGTCGCTTTGCACTTCGGACATTTGGATGGTTTGTGGAGTTTATCCATTCCAAAAACGAAGTCACACCGGCGACATTCCGCAGGATAAAAATCCACGACGTAATCCGTGTGCTTGAGACTTTTCAGCAGATGTTTGAGATGATCCTCAACATCTTTCGGCGGCTCATCCACCAGATGCGCGATCTTCGCGATGGACATTGGGTTGTCCAAAAGCATTGGGATGAGATCTTTGCGGAACATGCGTT
>CBHTTJ010000008.1:0-51495 GCA_966095605.1 uncultured bacterium
CCGCGGCGGGAAATCGGTCCAGAACGCGGTTGGAGGATTTTCCGGCCACAGAATTTTCTTCCAGCTAACGGTTGCCGGAATTTTCTGCGACAGGAAACTGGTCCAACTCGGGAGATTCCTTTTTTCCAATATCGAAATCGGACGGCATCCCGGACCTTGATCCTCGCCTGTCTGTGCCGGAACAATTCAGTTGGTAGACACGATCCCGCCGCGGCGGGATCGTGTCTCCCTTCTGGAACGTTCCGGGGCGACAGAGGATGTGAGGGACGGCACGAAAATTCCTTTGACCTAATTCGTTCTAATGCGAAGCTTTCTCTGAACGCGGTTTGGTTTTTCGTGGTCTTATCTTTCGGAACTAATTCAAATACAATGCGACGTTTACTTTTGGCCCTCTTCATTGCGGGCGCGATTCTGCCGCTGCACGCACAGCGGGTTCCTGTTCAGGAAAAATTTCTCTCCAACGGCATGCGCCTTCTCCTGGTGCAGCGCAAGGACGAACCGACCGTCTCCGGCGGCTGGGTCGCTCACGTTGGCGCCTCCAACGAGAAGCCCGGCATCACCGGCATTGCCCACTTGTTCGAACACATGATGTTCAAGGGCACGCCGACGATCGGGACCAAGGATTACGAAAAAGACCTCAAGATCATCGCCGAACAGGAACGGGTTCGCGGCGAAATGCGCGAGGAAGAAAAGAAAATGCGCGTCGCGTATCGCAAAGGCGAGATCGACGACATGTTGAAACCGGAAAACACCACCCCACGCTGGCGTGAGTTGGAAAAGCAATTCGCGGAACTCGTAAAACAACAACGTGAAATCCAGGTGAAGAACGAATTCGACAAAGTTTATACGGGCAACGGCGGCTCCGGCATGAATGCCTTCACCAGCGAGGACATGACAGCTTACTTCATCACGGTTCCCGCCAATAAACTTGAACTCTGGATGTGGATGGAATCGGAGCGGTTGTTGCGCCCGGTGTTCCGCGAGTTCTACGCTGAACGCGATGTGGTTTTCGAAGAACGCCGCATGCGCACGGAATCAACTCCGCTCGGCAAGTTCGCCGAAGAATTTGAATCGATGTTCTGGGAATCGACTCCCTACCACTGGCCGGTTGTCGGTTGGCCCTCGGACATCCCGTCGATTTCCAAAGCCCAGGCCGATGAGTTTTATTCCATTTATTACGCTCCGCAAAATATCACCACGATTCTCGTCGGCGATTTCGATCCGGAAGAAGCAACGAAGATGGCGGAAAAATATTTCGGCCGTATTCCCCACGGAAAGAAAGATGCGCCGGATGTCGTTACTCTCGAAGTGAAACAGGAGGCCGAGAAACGGATGTATGCCGAAGCGGAAACAAATCCGCAGGTCGACATCATTTGGCACACGGTGCCGTTCGGCCACAAAGATTCCTACACGTTGCATGTGCTCGCGCAGATTCTCTCCACGCGCACCGGCCGCCTTTACAAAGGCCTGATTCTCGGCAAGCAGATCGCCACGGAAACATGGGCACAACCGGATCATCGTAAATGGGCCGGACTCTTCAACGCAGGCGGCGAAGCGAAGGATGGCCACACTCCGGAAGAAGTGGAGCAAGCGATCTATAACGAACTGGAAAAACTGAAGAAAGATGACGTCCCGGCGGATGAATTGCAGAAGGTGAAAAATAATTTTGCCGCGGGCGAATATCGGAAGCTTTCCTCGAATTTCCCAATCCTGCATCAATTGATCCAGAACGATGGCGAAGGGGATTGGCGCGAAATCAACGAAGCCGCGCCCAAGATCCAGGCTGTCACCGCTGCCGACATCAAACGCGTCGTGAACGAATATTTCAAAAAAGAAAATCGCGCCGTGGCCATTTACACGCGCAAAGGTGGAAAACCCGCCGCTGACAAAAAAGACGCTGCTGCCAAAACCGCTCCTAAATCTTCCAAAAAATGAAAAAACAATTTCGTTATTTCATACCGACGTTCCTGTTGGCCGGTGTGCTGGTCAGCTCTGTTTCGCGCGCGGACTCGCCGAACGCTGAAATTCCTGATCGCCCGGAAAAACTGAAGTTTCCACCATTGCAATACGAACCGCCGAATCCACGTGATTATCGCGTGGAATTAAAGAGCGGTCCCATCGCCTACGTTGTTCCCGATCGCGAACTCCCGTTGGTGAATATCACGATCTATGTCCGTACCGGTGAATATCTCGAAACCAAGGGCAAAGAAGGATTGGCAGGTTTGACCGGCACGTTGCTCGCGCGCGGCGGCACGAAGACGTATACCGCCGAACAATTGGAAGAGCGTCTCGCCTTTCTCGCAGCGCTGTTGAGCTCGGGTGTTGGTGAAACGCAAGGCAGCGTCAGCCTGAATCTTCTTTCCAAAGACCTCGAAGAAGGTCTCACCATTTTGCGCGAAGTTCTGACCGAACCGCGATTCCAGGAAGATAAACTGGCCTTGTTCAAGGACCAGGAGTTGCAAGGGATGCGTCAACGCAATGACGATTCCTCCAGCATCGAAGCGCGCGAACGCGGTTTCCTCGCCTTCGGTGAAGATTTCTGGGCGAATCATTACGACACCGAGGCTTCGATCAAAAGCATCTCCCGCGAAGATTTGCAGAAGTTTCATAAACGCTGGTTTCATCCCGATAATTTCATCGTCGCCGTCAACGGTGATTTCGATCGCGACCAGATGATTGCGAAACTGGAAAAACTCTTTGCGAATTGGCCATTCAAGGGCGAGAAGCCTTCCGATATCCCAACGAATACGAAGTTCGCGGAACCGGGCATCTATATCGTAAACAAGGAGGTCAACCAGGGCCGAGTTGGCATCATGCTGCCCGGCATCAAACGGGATAACCCGGATTATTTCGCGGTCACCGTCATGAACGACATTCTGGGTGGCGGCGGTTTTACATCCCGCATCATGAACCGTGTTCGTTCCGACGAAGGGCTCGCCTACTCCGCGGGTTCGTCGTTCCCAGGTGGCGTTTATTATCCGCTGACGTTCACCGCTGCGTTCCAATCGAAGTCGCGCACGGTGCCGTACGCCGTTTCGATCGTGCTCGATGAAATCAAAGATTTCTTCAAGGAAGCGGTCAGCGATGAAGAAATGCGCGTGAGCAAGCGTTCGTTCATCGATCGTTTTCCGCGGGTGTTTGCGACGAAAGGCCAGGTGGCTGCACGTTTCGCCGATGATGAATTCACCGGACGCTTCGCCACGGATCCGGATTATTGGAAGAATTATCGCTCCCGTCTCGACGCTGTGACAAAGGAAGACG
The DNA here is from genome assembly GCA_966095605.1 of uncultured bacterium. GTDB lineage: Bacteria > Verrucomicrobiota > Verrucomicrobiia > Limisphaerales > JACDHS01 > CBHWET01. Next base: position 3,262 of record CBHTTJ010000008.1, read on the forward strand.
TGTTGCGGGTCGCCAAGAAATATTTAACGCCTGAAAAGGTCGCGATTCTCATCGTCGGACAAAAGGACGAAATTTTGAAAGGTCATCCGAATCACCCGGTAACTTTGGAGTCACTGGTGCCGACGCACCGCATCGTCGATGTTCCGCTGCGTGATCCAATGACCATGAAGCCGATGGCGAAATAATCGGGATGCCATCGATCCTCGTCGTCAGCGACATTCATTACGCCTGCGCAGCAGAACAGGCGCGTCAGGGACACGAGTTCCGGGCTGTGAAGAATCCGATGCTGCGCGCGTTGCTGCGTTTGTATCGTGATTTTTTCTGGCTGAAAAATCCGACACGGCAAAACCATCTTCTGGACCAGTTCTTTTCGCGCGCCACGGCGGCGGATTACGTCGTGGCCAATGGCGATTACTCCTGCAACACCGCCTTTATTGGCGTCGGCGATGACGCCGCCTGTGAAAGCGCCCGTCAATGTCTCGATCAATTGCGTCGTCGTTTCTCTCCTAACTTTCAGGCGGTCTTTGGCGATCATGAACTCGGCAAAACCAGTCTCGTGGGAAGTCAGGGCGGCATGCGTCTGCAAAGTTGGCGTCAGGCCACCGGCGAACTGAAGCTGGAACCCTTTTGGAAAGTTGAACTGGGCGATTGGGTGTTGATCGGTGTCGTTTCCTCTTTGATTGCGTTGCCGATTTTTGAACTCGAAACATTGCCTCAAGAACGCGACGAATGGCGTCGACTCCGTGCGGACCATCTGGAGAAAATTCGTCGCGCATTCGCAGGGCTAAAACCAAACCAACGCGTCCTCTTCTTTTGTCACGACCCCACCGCCCTGCCCTTCCTTTGGGAAGAAGAAACCATCCGCGCCCGTTTGTCGCAGGTCGAACACACGATCATCGGTCATCTTCATTCGCCGTTGTTCCTTTGGAAAAGCCGTCTGCTCGCCGGGATGCCGGTGATTCGCGGACTTGGCGTCAGTATCCGGCGTTACAGCGAAGCTTTGCACCGGGCGCGTCATTGGAAGGAATTTCGAGCGACCCTCTGCCCTTCACTCGGCGGCATAGAACTCCTGAAAGACGGCGGGTTTCTGAAAATTACGCTGAACGACCCAGGGACCGCGAAACCGGCTTCGCAAATCGAGAAGGAACGGATTATCCGTTAAGAAGGTGTCAAAAGCGGCAGAGGGCTCCAAACCACGAGGTAGCGTCCCGGACTGCTCCAACCCTCTGGCGCTTTCCGTCGTCCCACCCGCTCCAGAAATAAAAAAGCCGGGTTCCGAAGAACCCGGCCTTGAAAATAGAAGAGCTCTAGCTCGAAGACTTCTCCGAAGCTGGAGTATCGTCGGAAACGAGATTTTCCTCCGCTGACTGTTTCAAGTCAGCGATTTCCGCTTCGGAAAAACCTTCCGCAGTTGCCACCGGTTGCGCGCCTTCCAGTTCAGCCACCTTCGGCTCGATCGTCTCGACGCTTTCGTTCGGCGGCGCATCAGCGGTAGCACCGGGCAGAGCTTCAGCCTTTGGCTTCGGTTCCGGGCGTGGCTTCGGCTTCTTCGCCGTTTCCAACGTGCCGTTCGCGAATTCAATGACGTGCCCTTGATGAATCAACCAATGCAAATCCGCGATGATCGCATTTTGCTCGGGAGTAGTTTCATTTGGATTCGCGGCTTCGGCGCCTGCTGCCGCCGCTGGGGCAATTCCTGCCAACAACTGACGACGCGAACACTTCGGCGTCTTCTCGATAAATTCGACGATCTTCTTCACGCCTTCTGAAACCGGCGTCGCTTCGAGATCGAGATAATGCGGACGAGCGACGGCCACATGCGTGATGTGCTTGTTCACCTTGAAGAACTGCAATCCACGAGCGGCAAATTGCTGACTCAGGATGTTCACCACTTTGAGCGGGAACCGTTGCTGCTCTTCCCAGGCGCGACGCACAATGCGTTTCAAACCAAAGGAAAGATTCTGGCGGCTGGCCGGCCCGCTCAAGGTGTATGATTCGACTTCCTTGATCAGGTTCGGCGCATGCGTGGCGCGGAAATGTTTTTCCACGTCCTCGCGGCTCTGCAACCGATTCACGTCAGCTTCAGGAACATTGAGCGTGACGTATTCGGTCTTCCAGCTTTGTTCATCGAGCCATTTCTTCACGACTTCTTCGTCGCGCACGATCTTCACGCGGGACTTGAACATATCGAATGGCATGCGATCGAAACGTTCCTGGTGCAGCTTGCGCAATTTATTCTGGTAGTCGTGATAGTTTGGCGGACCGAGAACAACACCGCTTATGCCGCATTGCGCCACGAACGTGAAGACACCTTTCGGCGGTTCGGTGGCGGTTCTTTCGGCTTTGTAAAACGTGTCGAAATGTTTTTCGAGAACGTGATTGATCGCCTCCTGTTCGGAAAGCCAGAGCGAATCATCGAGCTGACAAACGAAAAGCGGCTGAACAATCTTGTCGTCTTTCTTGATGACGTCGAACTTCACCTGCTGACGCTCGGGCTTCTGCAAAATCAATTTGCCGATGTCGAACAGCGGATACGCGCGCCCGGTCATCTTGATTTGTTTGACAAGTGAATCGACGCCTTTTTCGTCCGGCATCAAAGCGATCGTCACTTCCGGCAATGGCTGCGGCGCTTCGCGTTGATCATCACGTTGAAAACGGCCGCGTTCAAATCGCTGACCTCCACGGCCACCGGGTCCACCTCCGTCGCGACGCGGGCCGCGTCCGCGATTATCGCGTTGCGGGCCGCCACGGCCTTGTCCTTGAAAACCGGGCCGTCCACCTTGAGGGCGTCCACCCCCCGGTCCACCGGGGCGAGGTCCACCTTCGCGACGAGGGCCGCGAGGGCCACGGCGTTCGCCGCGATCTCCACGGTCGCCACGGTCTTCGCGTTCGGAATAGTTGGCGTATTTGTTATAAGCAGGCGATTCCTGGGCCCATGCGGGCAGGAAAAGTTTGTCCAGGTCAAAATCAGATTCGATACTCATTTGCCGACAGGCCGAAAGGCCTCGTAAAAATATGTTTCTTTAGAATGGAGTGGGTTCCAACAGATTGCAAGTGTCCGCTGGACATCAGAAATAGAACTTATTTTGCCTCGACGACTTCAAAAACGCTGGCGGTTTCGCCGTTCAACCTCACAGGAAAAGAGCCATTTTGATCGGGATTTGCCGGGATTGCTTTGCCAGAAAGCAAATCGTGGAGGACGGGCTTCTTCAGGCCGACCTGTTTCCGATCGATGCTTAATTTGGTAGCGACCTTGCCTTTTGAGCGGTTCAGCACGGAAAGAAAGAGCGGCTTTCCATTACCGTCGCCCCACCGTTCGAGAACGACATCGTTCGAATCAGAGCGCGCGTGCGGGACCGGACGCCAACCCGCTTCGTTCATACGAATAATGATCGGGAGATATTTTCGTTCCAGCTGTTCGCCTTGCTTATTGCGAGCGCCTATGAACAGGCCGAGATACAAGCAGGAATTCCAAACGCGCGGATTCGTATTGTCGCGGCCGTTCAAGGCACAAAACGGTTTATCAAAAGCGGCAACGCGTTTGGCGTAAAAGCCGGGCTTGGTAAAATCGGGTAAACCTTCTTCACCCAGAACATCCACATAAAAACCGAGCATCACACGATTGGCGTGCGTGCCATTGGCGAAAAGAATTCGATTCTGCGCATGTAATTGTTTCGACAATTCTACGAGATATTCGGCGTGCGATTGGAGGTTCCAAATCGCGGGCGCGCTTTCCGAATAAGTCAGCGGCAAGGTCGTGTAACGAAAATGTTCCTGGCGATGATTGAAATATCCCGGCCAGCGACCGAGTGAATCGACGTAACAACCGTCGATCAATTTGGAACCGTTGAAGAGCATCGGAAGATAATCATTCAACGTGTACTTCGCGATCGTGAGATTGGTCGTATCCGCAAACAATCTTGGATTCGGATTGAGCGGGAACGTCACGGTATTACCAAGATATTCGCGGATGAGGACGTCAGGTTTTTGGTCGCGATCGTAGACACATGAATTGCGAATCATTTCCTTGAGCTGATCTACGTTTCGAAAGCTGACGGACGGACCGGGACTTTGAAACAGCATCGGCTCAGGTGTAGTCCAATTCGTGAAAGCTGCCAGGGCTTCATCACGGGTTTTCGGCATCGTCGGCAGGCGGTAAATCTGACGTTGTCCGATGATGGTATACGGTAATGAATAGATGCCGCGCTTTTCATCTTCGACGACACGAGTCAGGCGAACGAAATCGGCGAGGTTTGTCGCGAGATTTTTGCCTTCGTGTTCGTAGCCGTGCATTCCCTCGTCTTTGATTTCCCAGGTTTCTCCAGCAGATTCGTGGAAGGCATAAAGATCGGCGTTCGACCATTCCGAGGGCGTCGGGTAATGCCAACCCCAGGCGCCAAACTTGTTCACGTGGCGCGTGAAATAAGGATCACGGAAGAACTGGTAATAGCGTTCCAAGGAAGCGCGGAATCCCCACGCCGGATCGTGACGATAAATGATGAAGTGAAATGCCGTTTCATTAGCGGGAACCGTGTGCTTGGAAAACCCGAGCTTGATGAGAACGAACAAACCGCTGGAACCTGCTCCCGTCTGAAACAGCGTCGGATACTGCGGCGGGATCGCGAGAGAAATTCCCGCGCCGAGATCAGTCGAACTCGCGGATGCCAGGGGATAAATCGCGATCCCGTCGCCCGTTTTTTGGCTGTAAACTGTTTTGTTGATGCGTTGTTCAGCATTCAGATCCGCGCCCCATTGCCAGTCATTACAATCGATCGGCAAAGCAAATTTGAGATCAGCGCACCGCTCGGTGACGGAAGCTCGATTCCTCACCACTCCATCCACCGCAATGTAGTCACCCTTGTTACTGAACTCTGCAGTCATTTCAAATTGCTCGGCGGAACCGTTGAAAGAAATCTTTGGCCCAGTATCAAAGCGACCGTGCACCAGCGTCGGCATCTTGGCTTTTACTTCGCGAATCCAAAAACCGCCATTGATCGTTGAAATCGGTTTTGAATTGGTGAGAGTGACGTTGTAGATCTGGTTGGTTTGGAAGCGAATGGCAAGGCCGTCTCTCGTCTGAATGAAAAAAGATTCCCCTGCCCTTGCGAAACCACATGAAACCATCAAAAGGATAGTTAGCAGGAGTTTCATTAAAGCTGAGACGTTGGCAAGAGGAAGTGGTTTCAAAAAGTAGGACGAACGCTGAAAAACAAAAAAGCGATCTGGAGAACCAGATCGCTTTTCGTGAAATATAATGTCGAATCTTAGGCGAGATTGATCTTGTCACCGTCTTTCAACGTGACAATCGCCTTCTTCCAATCCGATGCACTGCCACGGGCAGGGCTGAATTGGCGGCGGGCTTTGCCAATGACGTTCATGGTGTTGACACGAACGACTTTGACCTTGAAGAGTTCTTCAACCGCCTGACGGATCTGAACCTTGTTCGCGCGGCGATCAGCCACCACGGTGTACTGGTTCAGCGCTTCAGACTGACGCGCGCCTTTTTCGGTCACGCGAACGGTTTTGATAATGTCGAAAGAGTTCATCAATTATTCCTGGGTCAAACGTTCTTCAACTTTTTCGAAAGCGCCGCGGGTGAAGATCAATTTACCCGGACGAAGCACCTGGTAGGTGTTCAGCGTTTCGCTCGTCGTGACTTCGATTTCCTGAATGTTGCGGGAAGCAAGAGTCAGGTTCTTGTCGATCGCCTGGGCAACCACGAGGGCCGTGCCCTTGACTTCAAAAGCGCTCAACACGCCGAGGAAATCTTTCGTCTTTGGAGAAGCGAGTTTCAAATCGTCAACGACCAACACGTCGCCAGCCTTGATGCGTTCGCTGAGCGCTTTGCGCAAAGCAAGCTTCTTGGTGGAACTGTTGACCTTCTTGGCGAAATCGCGAGGCTTCGGGCCGAACACAACACCACCGCCACGCCACAACGGCGAGGCGAAGGAACCAGCGCGAGCGCGACCGGTGCCCTTTTGGCGCCATGGTTTCTTGCCGGAACCAGCCACTTCACCCATCGTCTTGGTGCAGGCAGTGCCGCTACGTTGAGCAGCCATGTAAGCTGTCACTGTATCGTGAACTGCCTGGGTGCCTTTGCCGTCTTCGACCAGCGTGAAACGAACTTCGAGTTCGCCGGCGTTTTGGCCTTTAATATCTTTAACAGTAAGCTTCATAGATCAATGGAAGTTGTGCTCAGAGAGCGATTACTTCTTCTTGTCGCCTCCTTTGGCGGTCGCCTTGGCAGCAACTGCAGCCGATTTAGCTTTCGCAGCGGCTGGCGGAATAAAGCGGCGCTTTGCGGCTTCAGAACCTTTTGGCAGCTTCTTCGATTCACGAATAATGACGTAATCATTTTCGGAACCTGGAATAGCACCTTTGATCAGAAGCAAATTATCGGCTTCGAGAACCTGAACCACTTCGAGGTTCTGCGTCGTGCGGCGGATTTGTCCCATGTGACCGGGCATCTTCATGCCGCGCATAACTGTGCCGGGGAACAAACGCTGACCGATAGCACCAGAGCGGCGCTTCCAGCCTTTGGCACCGTGCGTCGAGTCACCACCACGGAAACCATGACGGGCCATAACGCCTTCGAAGCCGCGACCTTTAGTCACGCCAATCGCGTCGATGTAATCACCGACGGCGAAAACGTTAGCGCCAACTGTATCGCCAGGCTTCACAGTCAACGAGAAGTCGCGGAATTCCTTGATGCGCTTGACCGCAGAGGAATTGTGTTTCTTGATGTGACCGAGCAGGGCCTTAGAGAGACGTTGCTCTTTTTGATCGTCGAAACCGAGCTGGACAGCATTGTAGCCGTCGCTTTCCTGGGTTTTGACCTGGATAACACGATTCGGGCCAACTTGAACGACAGTGACGGGAGTCATGATTCCCTTGGAATCATAAACGCGCGTGTGGCCTAGCTTTTTTCCTAAAAGTCCGAGAGGCATAAAAGAGCAATTTAAATTTTAATGGTGATGTCCACGCCGGCAGGCAAATTGAGTTTCTTCAATTCGTCGACGGTTTTTGCAGTGGGTTCAATGATCTCGAGCAAGCGCTTGTGAGTGCGTTGTTCGAAAGTTTCTTGTGATTTCTTGTCCGAGTGAGGAGAGCGTTGAACGGTGAAACGTTCGACACGGGTCGGAAGAGGAATCGGACCGGCGACACGTGCGCCAGTGCGTTTAACAGTTTCCACAATGTCAGTGGCCGATTGGTCAATGACGCGGTGGTCGTATGCCTTCAGGCGAATGCGAATGCGTTGCTGTGCCATAATTTAAAGAACAATTGTATGTTAACTACTTATGAACGGGCTGCGGGTTTCTTAGCTGCTTGATCCAAAATGGTATTCAAGACGCTCGTCGGCACCTGCTCGAACGTAAGCGGCTCCATAGAATACGAAGCGCGGCCTTTTGACAAGGAGCGAATCGCAGTCGCGTAACCGAACATTTCTGCAAGCGGAACTTGAGCGTTCAAAACGGTTTGACCAGCCTTGGCATCGATACCAATGATCGTGCCACGACGGCGGTTAATATCACCGAGCAAATCGCCTTGATATTCATCAGGCGTGGTGACTTCGACCTTCATGATCGGTTCGAGCAAGATCGGACCGGCCTTCTTGAATGCGTCTTTTAAAGCGAAGATGCCAGCCATCTTGAACGCCAATTCGTTCGAGTCGACTTCGTGGAATGAACCGTCAACGACATCGCATTTCAGGTCGATGACCTGGTAGCCAGCGTAAACGCCGGAGCGAATCGCTTCTTCGATACCATCGATAACGGCAGGAACATATTCCTTCGGAATCGCACCACCAACGATCTTGTTGTTGATTTCGATGCCTTTGCCTTTTTCGTTCGGTTCAATCTTGACCAAAGCGTGACCGTATTGACCACGACCACCGGACTGACGGATGAATTTGCCTTCGCCTTCAGCTGCCTTGGTGATGGTTTCGCGATACGCGATCTGCGGAGCGCCAACGTTGGCTTCCACCTTAAATTCGCGCTTCAAACGATCAATAATGATTTCCAGGTGCAACTCACCCATCCCTGCGATGATGAGCTGGCCGGTTTCTTCGTTCGTAAAGCAACGGAACGTCGGATCTTCTTCCGAGAGCCGTTGCAGGCCTTCGGACATTTTGTCGCGGTCAGCCTTCGTCTTCGGTTCGACAGCCATGCTGATAACCGGTTCGGGGAAGGTTGGCGGTTCGAGCGTGACGTCGAAGTTTTCGTCGCAGAGCGTGTCACCCGTGGTGATGTTACGCAAACCGACGAGCGCGGCAATATCGCCTGCGTAGGCCACGTCGATATCTTTACGTTCGCTACCTTGAATAACCATCAGGCGGCTGACGCGTTCGCGTTTGCGTGTGCGCGGGTTGTAAATCGTATCGCTCTTCTTGAGCATGCCGGAGTAGACCCGGAAGAACACGAGCTTACCAGCGTAAGGATCGGTCCAGAGCTTGAACGCGAGCGAGCAGAATTTGTTATTGTCGTCCGACTCAACTGTGACGACGTTTTCCGTGCCAGGCTCGGTGCCTGTAGCCGGCGGAATGTCGATCGGGCTCGGGAGATAATCGATGACAGCGTCAACGAGAACCTGCACACCCTTCTTCTTGAAAGCAGAACCGCAGAGAACCGGGATCAGTTCGATCTTGCAGGTCAAACGACGAATCGCAGCCTTCAAAACAGCTGGTTCGATCGGCTTTTCTTCGAGAACCAATTCAGCCAGCGCGTCGTCCTTGTTGGAAACGGCTTCGATCAATTCCTGTAAAGCTTGCTTCGCGGAATCTTTCAACGAGTCGCGGATTTCGCGGATTTCGTAGTTAAGACCTTCGTTGGCAACATCACCAGGACCCCACCAGATTTCCTTCTGGTTGACGAGATCGACGACGCCTTCAAAGTTTTCGGCCGCACCGATCGGCAAGAAAATCGGGAACGCATAAGCCTTGAGCTTATTGCGCATGTCAGCGAGAGCGTTTTCAAAATTCGCACCGGTACGATCCATCTTATTGACGAACGCGATACGAGGAACTTTGTATTTGGTCGCCTGGCGCCAAACGGTTTCGGATTGCGGCTGCACACCGGCAACACCGCAGAACACAGCGACAGCGCCGTCCAAAACGCGCATGGAACGTTCAACTTCAGCGGTGAAATCGACGTGCCCAGGGGTATCAATAATATTGATACGATGCGGGACATCTTTAAACGCCTTGAAAACTTTGTCTTCGCCCGCCTTGGCGCACTTCTGAGTCCAGAAGCAGGTCACAGCAGCAGAGGTGATCGTGATACCACGTTCCTTTTCCTGCTCCATCCAGTCGGTGACAGTGTTACCGTCATCGACGTCACCGATCTTATGAATCAGGCCGGTGTAGAAGAGAATACGTTCGGTCGTGGTTGTCTTACCCGCGTCAATGTGCGCCGCAATACCAATGTTGCGGGTACGCTCCAGCGTGTACTGCCGGTTCGGCGAGTTGATCGGTTTCTTTTCAGCTGCTGCACTCATTTCAGACCTAATCTCAAAAATTGTTCTCGGTTTAGAAGAAAAACGCCCCGAAATAATACTTCGGGGCGCGTTTCAAAAAGTAATACTACCAGCGGAAATGCGCAAACGCCTTATTCGCTTGTGCCATCTTGTGCACTTCGTCGCGTTTGCGAATCGCATTGCCCTGGCCCTGATAAGCTTCCATGATTTCCGCAGCCAAAGCTTCCTTCATCGGCTGGCCTTTGCGGGCATCAGCAAATTCAACGATCCAACGAATCGCAAGAGAAGCCTGACGATCAGCAGGAACTTCCATCGGAACCTGGTAGGTAGCACCACCAACACGGCGAGCTTTCACTTCCAGGCGAGGCTTCGCATTATCGATCGCGCGTTGCAACACTTCGAGCGGGCTCGAGGTCGGGTTTTTTTCGGCGATGCTGTCGAAGGCCCCGTAAACAATACGCTGCGCCAGCGACTTCTTGCCACTGATCATAACAGTATTAACCAAACGGGTAACGAGCGGACTATGAAACTTTCCGTCTTCGACTACTTCTCTTTTATCTGCTTGACGACGTCGTGCCATATATTCTCTCTAGAAATTATTTCTTTGCTGCTGGTGCCGCGCCTTTGTCCTTAGGACGTTTCACGCCATATTTAGAACGGCTCACGCGGCGCTTTTCAACACCGGCGGCGTCCAACGTACCACGAACGATGTGGTAACGCACACCTGGCAAATCTTTCACACGACCACCGCGAACGAGCACAATGGAGTGTTCCTGCAAATTGTGACCTTCATCCGGGATGTAAGCGATGACTTCAAAGCCATTGGTCAAACGGACCTTGGCAACTTTGCGCATGGCCGAGTTTGGTTTCTTCGGCGTACGAGTCATGACTTGGATGCAAACGCCACGGCGGAATGGTGAGCGTTGCAGGGCAGGCGCCTTCGACTTGCTCTTCAGCTTCGAACGGCCTTTTCGAATGAGTTGATTAATTGTCGGCATTTGCAGCTAAAAATTCAAAACCCCTCCCTCTTCCGGGGGAGCGGAGGGCGGAATATAGCAAAGGAGTTTCCCCTTGCAACAAGTATTTAGAAATTATTTCACCCAAAATTCAGAAGGAGTGGAACAAATCCCCTCGACCGAAAAAGTCGCCGCAATTTAAGCGATACCCCGCGATTTATGCACTGTGGGGACTCCATTTCGCTTTCCCAGAGCAATATGAAGATCGTTCTCAGTGAATTCAGCGATCATTTCCGTAAGTTTCCGCAGTCTATTCAATGTTCTCTCATGTATTCCCCCAGATGACAAACGTGTTGAATCTCGCCGGGGCGCCTTTTTATTGCTCTATGCCTGCAAAATCCAAGAAACAACAGATGGCAGCTGGCGCGGCGCTCGCCGCAAAACGCGGAAAGAAATCCAAAGGCTCTTTGAAAGGCCCTTCGAAAAGCATGGCCAAAATGAGCGAAAAGGAACTTCGCAAAATCGCCGGAACCAAGCGAAAGAGCCTACCGAAAAAGAAAACAACGAAAAGCCGCAGCAAAAAGTAAGCTTACGGGACTTCGATAATCCGATAGAATCGTTGCCCTCCGTCGATGACACCAATAGTCTGTGACATCGTTTCGCCGGTTCCAATCAGATCTCCGGTTGCATCCTGCCAATTAGAATCCGACAAGGAATCTTTGTACTGAAGCCGATATTTTTGATTGAGAGCAGTGCTCCAAGAAATCGGAAAATTACCACTTCCATCCACGGTTCCAACTCTCGTGGTGCGTGAGATAACATGGACCAAAAATGTTCTCGTGGCGGAAAGTACCGGCGGACCAGCATCCGCGACGCGCATCGTGATAGAATTGGTGCTATCGACGGCACCCAACGGCGGGGTCCATGTGAAAATCCCGAAATCAGGATCCACGCTCGCTTCGGCTGGAGCTCCGACGTCTAGAGTATAGGTCAAATCGGCCGGAATATCTGTGTCCGAGGCGACGTTGGTGAACGTGAGTGTGTCCCCCGCCCGAACAGTTTTATTGGAAATCGCGGGCAATGTCGGCGCGGCGTTATTCGTTTCTTCGACTGAAACGACAATGGTTTCAAAGTCATCCAATGCGGGAGAGCCGTTGTCGGTGACCCGAACCACAATCGTGTAATCTCCCGGTCCTTGCGCCTCCGTTGGCGTCCACGTAAAAACTCCCGTGTACGGATTGATACTCGCACCGGCCGGCGCTCCTGCGTCGAGGCTGTAAGTCAATGTATTGGAGTAAACGACGGAAAAGTTATCCAGATAAACGGTGTAGGCATTGGTCGCCGTGGTACCAACTGGGGCGAGAACGAGGTGCTCCAGCACTCCAAGGCCGGACGTCGTGGAAAGTGTTCCTGTTCCCGTGAACCCTCTCACTGGCTCAAACGGAAAATTAATTTCCACGGTAGTCCAGGTGCTCGCGTTAACCGTCCGAGTCGGAGTCGGCACGGTATTTGTAACACCGGCCCATTCGATGGTGCCCGACGTCCCGCCGTCGGCGCCGATCGCAGTACCAACAGCGTTGGTAGTTTCGCGACAGCCAACCGCTACTTTCAGTTGCTTATCGGAATAAATATCGAAGCGCAGGATCTGCTTAAAATCGATAACCGGATTTGGTTTGTTCGCGCCGCCAGAAGTGGTCAGACGCAGCCACGCATTTGTTAATCCAGAATTAAACGACCACGATGTTTTTAAAACTTCCGCGCCTGAGTGTCCTCCCGGAAACGAGGTAGTCACCGTTGTGTAATCGGAATAGGCCGTCCGAAGAAAAGCCACGGTGGTGGGAGAGACTATAGGCCTGCGAAACATGACTTCATTGGCTCCGGAAGCCGCGGCTTCGAAATCATACACACTCGTGACGGCGCCGAGCCCTGGATCCGTAGCTTTCGCTGTAAAGGTCAGCAGGGACCCTTCGGTCACAGTTTTATTGCCAATAGGATTTAACGTTGGCGCACTGTTCCCCGTCGTTGCGCTTTTCACCGGTGTATAGGCCGAATCGCCACTCGCGTTATATGCTTTGACTTGATAATAGTACACGGTCGATGCTGTTAATCCCGTGTTGGTGTACGTTGTTATATTCGCGGCGTTCGTTCGAATCGACGTCCAGGGACCACTCGCTGAAGTTGCTCGCTCAATCTTGAAACCCAGTTCATTTGTCGAATTATCGGTCCATGACAATTTAATCGCCGTCGAACTTACTGGACTCAACACCAGGCTGGTCGGTGCAATCGGGCCACCGAGGACCAGTTGCATAAAATGAGACCAATCCCAAAATGAGCCAGGATCGCTATGCGTGTTGCACGTGGTGTCGATCGAGGGATAATTTGCCGCCATCCAGGTCTTCCATGCGGAACTCTTCCATTCGTTGTGACCGATAATATGATTTCGATCCACCGGGTGCACCGTCTGGTCCATTAAATGTCTCTGCAACGGCGCCGACGCTTGATACATCGCCTCGGTATACCAAGCCGGGTTGCTGGCAAATCCTTCGTGCTCGGTTCCCCACATCCACTTGTTCCAACAACTCACGTGCCAGGCATAATATGCTTCGCGGACCATTTGCGTGACTTCACCAGGCGCGGCATCGCTGGAACTATCTTTCAAGCCGTTGACGCAATAATGAATGCTGGCACGGGCGCGACAGGTCCCATCGGCATTCTGCGATTGACACTCCTTCTGGAAGTAGGAAATCGTGGAAAGATAGTATCCTTCCATGTCGTGGATCACGGCGAAATGATGACCGTTACCCGACGTATACCAATGGCCGGAATAGGCCTCGCGATAAATCGCCGGAGCGTAATCGGTGCTGGCAAAGGAGCTGGCAGCGGCGAAGGTAAGACACGCCGCGGGCCAAAGAGTTTTTTGGACCATCGCATCGACCCTAGTGGTTTTGCTGAACATTTTCCAGCGTAAACTACGAGCCCCCAGCAACGATCCCCCTTTCCTAATTATTGGATCGGTTTTAGGGTCCGCGCGTGCAGGAATACGATTTCATCATCATCGGCGGTGGCGCAGCCGGCTTTTTTGCCGCCGTTACCTGCGCCGAAGCCGCGCCGGAAAAACGGATCGCCATTTTTGAACGCGGCCCTCAATTTCTATCGAAGGTCCGTATCTCAGGGGGCGGACGCTGCAACGTTACGCACGCCTGTTTCGATTCACGAGCGTTTACAACACGTTATCCCCGCGGCGAAAGAGCGTTGATCGGTCCATTCAAACAATTCCAGGCGAGCGACACCGTGGCCTGGTTCGCTAATCGCGGTGTGGAATTGAAAACCGAAGCCGATGGTCGAATGTTTCCAACGACCAACTCTTCACAAACGATCATCGATTGCCTTTTGCACGAGGCGCGAAAACTCAAAGTGGATTTGCTCCCCAATTGTGGCGTCGAACGCATCGAACGGAGCAATGAAAAATTCCTTTTAACGCTTTCAACAAAGGAAACCGCGCGCTGCGATCGCGTTCTCATCGCCATCGGTGGCTGCCGCACGCCCGCACTCGGCCAAATCGCGGTTTCACTCGGCCACACTTTGGAAGCACCGGTTCCCTCACTGTTCACCTTTCACATCGAATGCCCGTGGTTGCACGAGCTCGCCGGCGTCTCTTTGGAAAATGTGGAAGCGTCGATTCCCAGTGAGAGCCTGCGCGAAAAAGGAGCGCTGTTGATCACTCATTGGGGACTGAGCGGTCCGGCAATTCTTCGACTCTCCGCGTGGGGCGCTCGAGCGTTGCATGGCGTCGATTATCGTTTCCAGTTGCTCGTGAATTGGTTGCCGCAATTCAATCCGCAGACGCTCGAGGAACAATTGCAGCAGCGTCGCAACGCTCAACCGGCCAAACTCGTCGTCAACACGTCGATCCCTCCCCTCTCCGCTCGATTGTGGGAGGCACTGGTGCTGGCAAGTGGCATCGCGCGGGAAACTCGATGGTCGGCTGTTTCTCGACAGGCGCAACATCGCCTCATCCAGCAATTGCTGCGAACAGAATTCCCGGTCACCGGAAAAAGTCTGAACAAAGACGAGTTCGTGACGTGCGGGGGCGTGAGGTTAAGTGAGGTAGATTTCAAAACGATGCAAAGTCGCGTTTGCCCGAATCTGTATTTTGCCGGCGAAGTCCTGGACATCGACGGCATCACGGGCGGGTTTAATTTTCAAGCCGCCTGGACAACCGGCTGGCTCGCGGGACGCGCGATGGCGGAGGCTAGATAGCCGTTGCGTGTCGCCACACAGGAGCGTGGCCTTTAGTCCGCTTCAAGACAGAAAAAGCAGAGGGCCAAGGTAAAATTTCACGGTTTTTCCTCCGAAGGACATCGAAGCGATCTAAAGGTCGCGCTCCTCGCGTCACAAAATATTGCGGGCTTTCCTCTGAAACCGCAATCCTCGTTGGTCAAAAAGAGCCACTTTTGCTAAGTTGCTGATTTCCGGACGGTTAAAAACAGCATTAGGCGTAATGGGTCCATTTTCCCGCCGGGGAAAACAGGGTATTACGCGTAATACCCCTTTTTTCCGTCACCGAAAGAGGGTAATACGCGTAAACTCGTATTTCCCGGAGGCGGAATTCCGGGAATTCGCGTAATGCTCCACTTCGGACGTCATCCAAAACACGGCATTAACGTTATTTGTTAACTTTCCTTTCTATGAACTCCGGGTTTACGCGTATTGCTCCACTTTCCCCGTCACCCCAAGAGCGGTATTACGCGTAAACTTGCATTTCCCGGAGCCGGAATTCCGGGAATAACGGTAATGCTTCGTTTTCCCCGGCCGGGAAACGGACCATTACGGTCAGTGCCCACTTTTTCGCCCGGAGAATCTGGGTTTTTTCTTTATTACGGGTTTAACCACGGATGGACACAGATGGACACGGATAAAAGACAAAACATCCGATTACCAAGTCGTTGTGCGGCGGCAATTCCTCTCTCCAAAATGGAAAACCTATGCGATGACGCACACTCCGGCTGGTGCTTTATCCGTGTTCATGAGTGTTTATTCGTGGTTTACCGCCTCCCTTCCCACTTTTTCAACTTTTTCAAAATATTTTCAAAAAATAAGTTGACCGGTCAGTCAAATTGTGAGAAGTTGTCTTCGTTGAGCGAAACAGTGGTTGAGAACAGCAACGAAAGCCACTAAGTTCAAAGATAGTTATGTCAAAGCCCGGAATCACCAGAGACAAGCTTATTCAGGTCGCCTTCGATCTGATCTGGGATCACAGTTACGGTTCCGTCAGCGTCGGCGATATCTGTGACCGGGCGGGCGTGAACAAAGGGAGCTTTTACCATTTCTTCGAATCCAAGGCGGATCTGGCCGTGGAAGCCTACGAAGAGCATTGGAAAGAAAAGCGCCCCGAAATGGATCGAATTTTCTCCCCCCAGGTTCCCCCGTTGGAACGTTTGCAGAATTGGTGCAAGTACGTGTATGAAGGCCAGAAGCACAAGGCCGAAAAATATGGCCATGTCTGCGGTTGCCCCTACGCGAGTGTTGGTGCGGAAATTGCCACCAGCGACGAAAAGATTCGCGCCAAATCGGAGCAGATTCTTAACTATGGCCGAAAGTATATTGAAAGCGCCATTGCCGACGCGATCCGCGAAGGCCAGGTATCAGTAACGGATCCGGTTACGGCCGCGAAACGAGTGTTTTGCACTTGTATTGGAATGATGGTCGAAGCGAAGGTGCGCAACGACCTGGAAGTTCTCAAGGAAATGGAGCCGACGATAATGAATATTCTCGGCGCAAAGACAGCAGTTACCGCCTAAACAATTTTTTAAAACGAAATCAACATCACGGTCGGTCCATGCCCAAAAATTAGTTGACCGGTCAGTTAACTCTAAAAAGAAAAAGGAAAATAAAGTTATGAAAACAGGAAACAATCGAGTGTTTGGAAATACGGAACCTCTCACCTTCACTAGCCTCGCGCCAAAGACGTTTTCGGCGGGTTGCCGGAGTCTGTTGGAGAATTTGAAGAACAGCCTGGTGCAACGATTCACGGCCGAATTCTCTGATCTCGAAGAAAAATTGGTGAAACGGGCGGTGGAAGATGCAAACGCATTGGCCTCGCTGACCTCAGTTCCCCATTTGTTGTTGCCAATGCTCGCGGAAGAAAAAGTCCTCAGCGCCCGGCAATGGAGCGCACAACAACGGACGATCCTGCAACGGTCCCACCTCTCGTTCGCCGCATGAGATTGATCGGAGCGGGGACGTCCACGTCCCCGGTTTAAACACAAGACCAGGGGAGGTGGACGTCCCTACTCCGGAATCAACCCTAAAAAACCTGACATTTATGTGGATCATCAAACTTGCCCTTCGTCGCCCCTACACCTTCGCCGTGATGGCGATTGCCATTCTTATCGCCGGGTTCGCTTCGTTTCGCCAAACGCCCAAGGACATTTTTCCCGAGATCGATATTCCGGTGATCAGTGTCATCTGGACCTACAACGGTCTCAGCGCGGAAGAATTTGAAAAGCAACTGACGGTTTATTCGGAGTTCTCTCTTTCGGCGAACGTCAACGATCTCGAACGGATCGAGTCCCAAACACTCGACGGGGTCGGCATCGTTAAATTATTTTTCCATCCCGGCGCGAACATCGAACGCGGTCTCGCTCAAGCCACCGCCGTGAGCCAGGCCATCCTGCGTCGCATGCCGCCCGGTGTGCAGCCACCAATCATTCTGCGTTACGCCGCCGACTCCGTCCCCATCATTCAGATGAGTTTGAGCAGTGATACGTTGAGCGAATCGGATTTGTATACCTACGGTATCTTCCGTATCCGCCAGCAACTCGCGACGATCAATGGCCTCACCCTCCCTGCCCCATTCGGCGGCAAGGTGCGTCAGATCATGGTCGACCTGAATCCCGCCAAGCTTCAGGCGAAAGGTCTTTCCGCCCGCGACGTGAACAATGCCATCAACGCGCAAAATCTCACGCTGCCAAGTGGCACGGCGAAAATCGGCGACGTGCAATACAAGGTGAAGATGAACAATTCACCGGACGTTCTGGATTCCTTGAACAACCTGCCGATCAAGGTGGAGAACGGCGTGGTCACTTACGTCCGCGATGTCGCGTTCGTGCACGACGGATTTGAAGTGCAACCGAACATTGTCCGCGCCGACGGCAAGCGCGCCGTCCTGTTACAGATTTTGAAGAACGGTCACAGTTCCACGCTCGACATCATAAAAGCCGTGAAAGCGAAGCTGCCCGAAATGCAGGCCGCCGCGCCACCGGGGATGAAAATCGATTTGTTGGCCGACCAATCCCTGTTCGTCGAAGCCGCTCTTGATGGCGTGGTGAAGGAAGGTTTGATTGCAGCGGCCCTGACGGCTGTTTTCATCCTGCTCTTCCTCGGCAGCTGGCGCAGCACGTTGATCGTTGCGATTTCGATTCCGCTGAGCGTTTTGGCGTCGCTGAGTTTGCTGAGCGCACTCGGACATACGCTCAATGTGATGACGCTCGGTGGTCTCGCGCTGGCGATCGGCATCCTCGTGGACGAGGCCACGATTACGATCGAAAACATTCATCGTCACCTTGAACTGGGCAAAGGCCTGCGCGAGTCGATCCTCGAAGGTTCGCGCGAAATCGCTGTTCCCGCCCTGGTCTCGGCATTGGCGATCAGCATTGTGTTTGTGCCAGTGGTGTTCCTCGTCGGCCCGGCGAAGTTTCTCTTCACACCCATGGCCCTGTCCGTCGTGTTCGCGGTGTTGTCGAGTTATGTCCTCAGCCGAACGCTCGTTCCGGTGCTGGTGAAATTTATTCTTCGCCACGATGACCACCACGCAACGGCGAAGAATCCGAACGCGTTTCAACGGGTGCAACAGGCGTTTCTCCGCGGCTTCGAAGCGTTCCGCGGCGCTTATGTCAATGCGTTGCGCTGGGCGCTGGTAAATCGTCCGACGGTGTTCGTGATTTTCGCGCTAATCGTCGGCGGCACGTTTCTCGCGCTCCCATGGGTCGGACGAGATTTCTTCCCAACCGTTGACGCCGGACAGTTCCGTCTCCACGTCCGCGCCGCGACGGGCACGCGCATTGAAACGACCGAACAAATCTTCAGCGCCGTTGAAGACGAAATCCGCCGCACGATTCCGAAAAACGAAATCAACCTCGTCCTGGATAACTTCGGCATCGTCTCGGAGAAATACAGCCTCGCGTTCGGCGACAACGCCACCATCGGTTCCCACGACGGCGAAATCCTGGTGCAGTTGAAGGAGCATCGCTCCAAATCGACGCCGAAATACGTCGAAGAACTGCGTCGCAACTTGAAGACGAAGTTTCCCGAGCTGACGTTTTTCTTCCAGCCCGCGGATATCGTTTCACAGATCCTGAACTTCGGTCTTCCCGCGCCGATTGACATCAAAGTGTCTGGATACAATCGCGACGCCAACTACGCGGTCGCGAAAGAGGTGCGTGATAAAGTCGCGCACATCGCGGGTGCCACCGATGTCTTCGTGCATCAATCGTTCGACGCCCCAACGTTGAACCTCGACATCAATCGCACCTTGCTCGCGAAGGAAGGTTTGAATCAGCGCGATGTTGCCCAGGACGTTCTCGTGAGCTTGAGCAGCAGCACGCAGGTGACGCCGAATTTTTGGGTCGATCCCAACTACGGCATTCCGTTCCTTGTCGCCGTGCAGACGCCGCCGCATCTCGTCGATTCGGTGAATACGTTGATGAACACGCCCGTTTCTCCACGTTTGGCGGGAAGTGAAGTGGCGCAAAGCCAGTTGCTCGCCAACCTCGCCAGCGTTTCGCGCGGAAACTCCGCCAGCGTGGTAAATCATTACAACATCCAGCCGGTGTTCGACATCTTCGCCAACGTGCAAGGTCGCGACCTCGGCGCTGTCGCCCACGAAGTCGACAAGATCGTCGCCGACGCACAAAAGAAACTCGCGCCAGGAAATAAGATCTTCGTGCGCGGCCAGGTGGACAGCATGAACACCGCGTTCACTCGCATGGGGCTGGGTTTGATTCTCAGCGCGGTGCTCGTTTACTTCCTGATGGTCGTGAATTTCCAGAGCTGGACCGACCCGTTCATTATCATCATGGCGTTGCCCGGAGCATTCACCGGAATCGTCTGGGGATTGTTCCTCACACAAACCACGTTCAACGTGCCGAGCTTAATGGGCGCGATCATGACGATTGGCGTCGCCACCGCGAACAGCATCCTGATGGTGACCTTTGCCAATGACCAATTGCGCTCTGGCATCAATTCCCTTGAAGCGGCGTTGCAGGCTGGAGCCACTCGGTTGCGTCCCGTCTTGATGACTGCCGGCGCGATGATCATTGGTATGTTCCCCATGGCGCTCGGCCTCGGTGAAGGTGGCGAACAAAACGCTCCGCTCGGTCGCGCGGTGATCGGTGGACTCATCTTCGCCACGACAGCAACGCTGTTCTTCGTGCCGGTTGTCTTCAGTTTGCTGCGCGCCAAAGGTGCGCCACGCAATGAAGAAGAAGAAATTGAACAGGCCGCGGAAGGTGCTGCTGTTGCTCACGCTCAACACTAAACAAAACCAGAACATTCAACTTTCAAAACATATGAATACCGAAAATCACAATCTGCAGACGGAGCAATCGAAGCCGTTAGGTTTCGCTGATGGACAAACTCATCCCAAAGCATCGCGCCGCACCCGTTTTCTTCTCATCGGCGGCGTGGTTGTCGCGCTGGGCGTTGGACTGGCGTCGGGAATCGTTCCGCGCTTTCAGGCGCAGGCAAAACTCGAAGCGGCCGGTGCCGAAGTCGCCCATCCAATCGTCGCGGTCACAAATGCCAATCGAGTGCCAGGCGGGCTGGAATTAACTCTGCCCGGAGATGTGCACGCGTTTGAAGAAACGAAAATCTACGCGCGCGCAGACGGCTATCTCCTTAAGTGGCACACCGACATCGGTGCGAAAGTTGCGGCCGGACAAGTGCTCGCGGAAATTGATACGCCGGAACTCGATCAGGAATTAAATCGCTCCCGCGCGGCCCTGGCACAGGCTCAAGCCAATCTCACCCTTGCCCGCAGCAGCGCCGCGCGTTGGAAGGGTTTGTTGCAGGAACGGGCCGTAAGCCAACAGGAAGTCGATGAAAAGGAAAGCGCCCTCGCCGCTCGCGAGGCAGATGTCAAAGCTGCCGAAGCCACGGTGAGTCGCTTGCAAAAATTAATCGCCTTCAAAGAAGTGCGCGCGCCCTTCGCGGGAACGATCGTGCAACGCTTTGTCGACACGGGCGCGTTGATCCGCGCCGGTGCCAGCGGCAATGCGAGCCCGCTCTTTCAACTGGCGCAAACGGAAACGTTGCGCGTGCAGGTGAATGTTCCGCAGTCTTACTTGCGCGATGTGTCCACCGGCGCGCCGGTTCATGTCCGCGTGGCCGAATACCCCGATCGCGTCTTTGAAGGAAAAGTGCTTCGCACCAGCGGTGCCTTTGATCCGACGACCCGCACGTTGTTAACGGAAATCGAAGTGCCTAATCGTGATGGCGCGTTATTCCCGGGCATCCATGTAGATGTACAACTCTCGTTGTCCCAGGCAAGTCCGCCGTTGGTGATTCCGGCGACGAGTGTGATCAGCCGCAAAGATGGATTGCAAGTCGCAGTAGTTGACGGCACCGATTCCGTTCGCCTGCAAAAGGTGCAAGTCGGTCGCGATCTTGGGCGAGCCGTCGAAATTGTCTCTGGCCTCACTGAAGGCGAACGCATCGTCACGAATCCAATGGACACACTCACCGATGGCACACAAGTGAAAGTGCTCGGCGGGAAGACTCAAAAACAAACGTCTGACCAATTGGCCCGTCGCTAAGCAGAACATTAATTTCGAAATCGTTATGAAAACCTCAATAGTTCGCGTGCGATCACCGAAAATAGTTTCAGAGGAAAACCAACCTCACCCTAACCCTCTCCTTCCCAGGAGAGGGAACAGCAATCGCCAGATTTCTGGCGATTCCAATAACTATCCGGCAAATTCAGCGCCGCCTTTTTTCAAACCCGCTGAGAACGATTCCCCCTCTCCTGGGAAGGAGAGGGCCGGGGTGAGGTCGGTCTTTAAGTCTTCAGCGATCCATAAACTATCTGGGCTCGCCGCAGTCACGGTTCTCGCAACTTTCAGCGCCAACGTCTTTGCCGCCGTCGGTCCTGATTATCATCGTCCATCGGCTCCCGCGTCATCGCATTTTCAGGACGAAGAACTGGGCACCTGGAAAATGGCTTCCCCCTCGGATGCGATTTCGCGGGGCGATTGGTGGACCATATTCAACGACTCGATTCTGAATGATCTCGAACGGGAAGCAGCGCAGAACAATCAGGACCTCAAGTCCGCTATCGCTCGTGTCACCGAAGCGCGCGCGTTGGCCCGCAATGCGAAAGCTGATTTCTTTCCTTCGCTGACCTTCGATGGTTCGGCTTCTCGTTCACGATATTCGCCGAATACATTAAATCCACCGCTCAATCAGCTTGGGAACAATTTCCGCGTTCCCGTCGATTTGAGTTACGAACTGGACCTCTGGGGGCGTGTCCGCCGTACCTTCGAAAGCGCGAATGCCGAGGCGCAAGGCCGCGTCGCAGCATTTGAAAACACATTGCTGCTCTTGAAAGCCGATGTGGCGCAAAATTATTTCGCGCTCCGCACTCTCGACACCGAACGACAAATCCTTCGCGATACAATCAAGTTACGTCGCGAAGCCCTAAAGCTCGTCAACGCCCGTTATCATGGCGGCGCAGCAAATGAACTCGATGTTTCGCGAGCGGAAACGGAATTGAATTCCACCGAAGCGGAACTGTTATCCGTGGATCGACGTCGCGCCGAGGTGGAACATGCCCTTGCCGTGCTCGTCGGCAAACCGGCGAGTGATTTTGCAGTGAAAGAATTGCCCTTGTCGCACGACGTTCTTCCGCCAGTGATTCCCGCAGGATTACCAAGTGATTTGCTCGAACGTCGACCCGACATCGCCGAAGCCGAACGTGCGCTGGCCGCCGCGAACAGTCGAATCGGAGTCGCCAAAGCAGCTTTCTTTCCCGCCATTCGTCTCACCGGCCTCGCAGGCTTCGAAAGCATGGATGTCGAAAGTCTGTTCAATTGGCAGAGTCGCGCCTGGAGCATTGGCCCCAGCATTACGTTTCCGATTTTCCAGGGCGGACGCAACCGCGCGAACCTGAAACGTTCCCGCGCAGTGTATGAAGAGAGCGTTTCGAATTATCGCCAACGTGTTTTGGTCGCTTTCAAAGAAGTGCAGGATGCTTTGACAGGAACGCGTTTGTTGAATGAGCAATCCAAAGCGCAGGAGCGCGGCCGCGTCAGCGCCCATAAAACAGCGGACATTTCCAATGCTCGTTATCGCGCCGGCCTGGTTAGTTATCTGGAAGTGGTCGAAAGCGAACGGACCGCCTTGGCGGCCGATCGCGAAAGCGCTCGTCTCACCGGCCAACGATTAGTCAACAGCGTTCAATTGATCAAGGCGTTGGGTGGCGGCTGGGCTGATTCAAATCTGCAACCGCTTGTAGCGAAACACTGATACGACAATCTGTAAAAACTCGATCCGACTGCAACCGCTGCAAAACGTATATTCAGCTATGAATCTCCAACTCGAAAACAAATTGGCCTTCGTCACCGGTTCCACCGCCGGCATCGGCTTCGCCATCGCCAAATCACTCGCAGCGGAAGGTGCACGAGTGATCATTAACGGACGCACCGAAAAACGCGTGAACGAAGCTCTTACCACGATTCGCACCGCCGTTCCTTCCGCCAAGTTGGAGCCAATGGCATTGAATCTGGCAAAAGCCGACGATGCCGAAGAGGCCATCAAACGTTTTCCGGACGTAGATATCCTCGTAAATAATCTTGGTATTTATGAACCGAAACCATTCGCCGATATCACTGACGCCGATTGGTTCAAGATGATCGAGACGAATTTTATGAGCGGCGTTCGACTGGCACGCCATTATTTGCCACGAATGAAGTCCCGAGAGGTGGCACGCATCGTTTTCATCTCCAGCGAATCAGCAGTCAACATTCCCACCGAGATGATCCATTACGGCGTCAGCAAAACAATGCAGGTTGCGCTTGCCCGTGGTTTGGCCGAAACGACGAGCGGGACGGGTGTCACTGTTAACTCCATTCTCGCAGGCCCGACCCGCTCGGAGGGTGTCGAAGAATTCATCGCGCACATGGCCGAAGATCGCGGCGTGAGTCCACAGGAGGTGGAGAAAGAATTTTTCAAAACCGTCCGTCCCAGTTCCCTGCTCCAACGTTTCGCGACAACGGACGAAGTCGCATCATTGGTGACCTACGTCTGTAGCCCTTTGTCTGCGGCAACCAATGGTGCGGCCCTACGCGTCGAAGGGGGCCTGTTGCGATCGATTTTGTGATGGAGCCCACTTCAACGGGTCGCTGACCAGCAGCAACGCTATTGGAAAAGCAGCTTGAGACTATTAAAGGAAATCCGAATGGATATCGCTGCGGGTCACAAAACCGCGGTCCGATAATTACCTTCTGCGCCGCTTCGCTGGTCCGAAGTAATATCCCCCACTCAATCGCACCGCTTTGACCTTGCGGTCATGTCCCTGTGGTTGCCCCGGTTTGCCTTCTTCGAAAAGCGCCGTGTATTTGTAGTTAAAATTCTCCAGCTTCACGCGCTCGATCTTCTTCCCAATAAACCGTTCGATTGACGCGACGTGCGATGAATCTTCAGCGACCATCAAAGTGAAAGCATCACCCGTTGCTTCCGCCCGTCCCGTTCGGCCAATGCGGTGAATGTAATCTTCAGGATGCTGCGGCACGTCGTAGTTGATGACGTGACTCACGTCGGCGATATCGAGACCGCGCGCCGCGATATCGGTCGCGACCAAAACTTCAAAGCGACCATCACGAAAGCCTTTCAACGCATGCTCACGCTCGCGCTGCGTCCGATTCGAATGCAACACGGCGACAGCATGATTATTTTTCTTCAGGAGATGCGCGATGCGGTCCGCGCGATTCTTCGTGCGGCAAAAAATAATGACGGATTCGTAATGGACCTGATCCAGCAACGCCCGAAGCAAATCTGTCTTTTGATCTTCCGCGACGGGATAAATGACATGCTTCACGGTTTCCGCCGGGGAACGTCGCGCTCCAATCTCGACTGTTTGCGGATTATTCATCGCCCATTTGATCAACGATTCGATCTGCGGAGGCACGGTGGCTGAAAACAATAATGTCTGACGCTGACGCGGGCATCGCTCGACAATGCGGCGAACGTCTGGAAGAAATCCCATGTCCAGCATGCGATCCGCTTCGTCGAGAACCAGATGCTTGACCTCGTCCAAACGGCAGGTGCCACGTTCGATGTGATCCAGCAAACGTCCCGGGGTTGCCACGATAATATCCGTGCCCCGTTTCAAATCATCCATCTGGCGCCCATATCCAACCCCGCCAAAAATCACCGCCACTTTTAAATTGGTAAATCGCGCGAAATCCCGGATCGCCGTTTCCACCTGAGCTGCCAATTCACGGGTCGGTTCCAGGATGAGAAAACGGGTGGCAGGGTGATGTCCTCCGAGTTTGGAAAGAAGCGGCAAGGAAAACGCGGCCGTTTTGCCGGTACCGGTCTGGGCACTGCCGATCACATCCTGGCCTTCCATAATCAGGGGAATGGCGCGGAGCTGAATGGGTGTTGGATCGGTGTAACCCATGGCTTTTACGCCCTGCAGAATGGGTTCTGATAGCCCGAATTTACTAAATGGCATGAGCTAACTTGACCTGTTCAACAAAAAATGTCGAATGCTCAGTTTTGCCGGTTAAAACCACCACAGCCCAGAGGATCAGATGGGAACAACCGTCCCTTCGCGATAACGGTAACGTGCCGCAATGAGGCTGAACAGGATGGCGACCACGAAAGTCATACCTGCATACAGCAAAAACCGACCTGTGCTCACCGAAGCGGCGTGAGCCTCGGGGCCCGACCCCGCAAAGATTTCAGTTACGGCCGCCACGAGCAAATTCCCGAATGCCACGGTCAACAGCCAAAAGCTCATAATCGTGCTTTTCATCTCCGGGGCCGCCTGGGTAAAGGCAAACTCCAGTCCCGTGGTTGAAACCAAAACTTCAGCGGTCGTTAACACCACATATGGAAGAAATTGCCACGCAACACTCAGTTGTGCTCCAGACTCGATTCGTTTTTGCAGAACCGCAACAATCACGTACGACGCCGCAGTCAGAAAAAGTCCAAAACTCATACGTTTCAGCGGAGTCGCGAGCCGTCCCAACCGTGGATAGAGGACGAGTGTCAACAACGGAACCAAAATCATGACCAGCGCCGGATTGGCTGATTGCATCTGTTCGGCGCCAATTTCAGTTCCGAACAGGTGGAAAGGAACCATTTTCAGTCCCTGCAATACCCAGGTGGAGTTCGTTTGATCAAAAAGCGCCCAAAAGACGGGCACCAGCGCAAAGATGGAAAGAATTGGTCCAACAGACTTCGCAGCGTCAATTTCCTTATCAGTGAACCGACCTCGCGCCGGGTCCCAGAACCCTTGTCCTGGAACTCGTTTGCCACTGGTCAACGCATACCAAAAGACTTTCATAAATCCCGCGGCCTTGGTCTCCCTGGAAGGCGGCACTCGCACATAATGTTTGGTGCCGAGCCAGAAAATAATTGTCGCAAGTGCCATCAGGATTCCCGGCACAGCAAAAGCCCAGCTGTATCCATGGTGGTTCTTGATCCAGGGAATCGTGAGAAAAGAAAAGAACGAGCCAAAGTTAATTGACCAATAAAAAGCGCCGTAAGCCTTCTGCAGAAGATGTGATTGATCGGGCCTGAATTGGTCGCCGACGAAAGCGGACACACACGGTTTGATCCCACCTGAACCGAAAGCGATTAGCGTCAGTCCCGCGTAAAGGCAAAAGATTCTTCCCGAAACACCACCAGCCAGGTCGCTGCAAGCGAGGACCCCGTGTCCGAGGCAGTAAAAGAGAGAAACCCAAAGAATAGTATGGTAGCGCCCGATCAGTTTGTCGGAGAGCCAGGCCCCAAAAAGAGGCATAAAATAGACCGCAAAACCAAAGATATGAATGATCTTCGTCGCGGAATCTAAAGACTGTCCCAGCCCTCCTTTTAGCACTTCGCCAGTGATATAACCGGCCAAAATGCTCTTCATCCCATAATAACTGAAGCGTTCGCAGGCCTCATTTCCCACGATAAACTTGATCTGCGGAGGCCACCGGTCGGGATTGGAAGAACGGTTTGAGCTCATTTGTTAGTCTCTGTAAATAAACCACATCGAAACAAGCACGCATCCAGCGGAACATGGTCCCCTACCAGACTCTTTGCGCCAGATATGCTCCACCTACGGTAACGTTACCGTTGTTTTCGGAAATACGTTTTACCCTGAATCCAGCGAAAAACCGGATTAAAAAATTGACTTGCCAAGTTTGATTTCTATTATGCTCAGACTAATTGAGGTTTTTAACCTCGGTTCCTCCGGACCCAGTGCCGGCTTTGTGCATTGCCGCCACTGGGTTTTTTTTATTTCCGCAACGTCCACCCACTTCGCAGCAACAGCTTAAGTGTCACCGGCAAAAACGTTAACGCGGCGAACATACACGTAAAGACCCCAACCGACATGACAAAGCCGAGACTGGCAATGCCTTGATGCTTGGCGAGCATCAGGCTGCCGAAGCCGGCAATCGTGTTCAGGCCCGAAACCAAAACCGCTTTGCCCGTGCTTCGACCGAAAATTCCCGGCGTCTTTTCTTCGGCAAACCGGTTCAGGATATGAATGCCGTTTGTCACACCAATTCCTATGACTAACGGCAGGGTCATAATATTCGCGGGGTTAAATGGAATATCGAACAATCCCATCATTCCAGCCATCCAGATTGTGCCGATGGCTACCGGCAGAAGGGCGAGAATCACGCAGATAATGGACCGGAAATGGACCAGGACCATGAGGGCAATCGCAGCCAGGGCATACCACGCCGCTTCAACATAACTGTCTTTCAACAAAGTGGTGTATTCCAGCAATTGAACCGGCGTTCCCGTCACGTTTGGATCCACTTTCCTGACCTCGGCCACAAATTCCTCCTGGTCGTGACGCTGCCAGACATCTTTTTTGGGGTAAACCTGAAGCAAATATTTGCCTGTCACACCAATGAATCGATTACGGAGCGCTTCCGGAAGATCCTGGGCGGACATCGGCGCTGTGTTATCCTGCTGTTGCAGAGCTCCAAAGGTGTCACGGATGTCATCGAACAACGCCTGTTGATATTTGGACAGCCGCTCGCGAACGACGGGATCATTCACCAGCATCTGTTTGCGGAAATTGTTGATGCTATCACGCAAGGAAAGGAGTTGCTTGGCGATCTTGGGCTCGTCCTTTTCGGCAATTTCGGCCGCCAATCCCAGATACCCGCCCAAACGCCAAAGCGTTGCGCTTAGTTCAGGAATATTGGCGGGCGACCAGTCGATTTCGGCGAAGCGAATGCCTGAAATTTCTTTTTTGATGGCGGTGACGGTCTCCAATTTGCGGGTTTGATCCTCGTTAAGGAATTGGGTCATGGACTCCACGCTCGCCACGGAGGGTAACGCTTTCAGTTTCGTTTCCAGTTCCTTGGCTTGATCCAGATTGGTAGCCACGACCGCCGCATAGAGAATCGATTTACCAGAAGCGTTCGTTTGTCCGTCGGTCACCGTCGTCGTGTTCGTGGTGGAATTGATCAACTTCTTTTCGTATTCCACCGAAGGCAGCCCCTTGCTCTGCATGTTCAGCAGATTGTAATCGAAGTAAACTTTGCGGAATTGCGTTCCGGCAACCGCACAGGTGATCACCGTAATGACCACCAATGTCATTGGACGCTTCAGCCAGTATTCCTCGATCTGCGCCCGCTTACTTCCAATTTCCTTCACCTGATGGTCCATCGCGTTTTGACGTCCCCGCAGGAGCATCGCGGGAAGCATGGTCATCATGGGAACAAAACAAAGCATCATGCCGCCGCCGCAAATAATCCCCATTTCCTGAATCCCTTTGAATTGGGTAATTGCCATCGCGAGGAAAGCACCAGCAGTCGTTAAAGCTCCGGTAAAGATGCCCATCCCAGTATACGCGATCGCTTTCTGCAACGCCGCTTCCGTGGGCGTGCCACGGCGGGTTTCTTCTTCATAACGAGTGATCAGGTGAACACCAAAGTCGATGGCGAGACCGATCAAAATCGGCACGAAGGTAATCGTGAGGATATTTAAGTGCCCCACCACGAGTGTGGTAAAGGCCATCGTGTAACCGAGACCAATAATCAAACAGAACGTTGCCTTCAACGGACGTCCCGTTTCGCGGTAGGCATAGATGAAAATCCCAGCACACAACAACAGGGAAACAACGCTCGCAATGGTCGAATCGTGTTGCGACTGGATCATTTCGTCCACTTCCAGAACCGGCTCACCCGTCAGGTCGGCATTGACTCCGGCTACCTCGATTTTCGTTTCCTGCACCAGTTCACGAATCCGCCGCACGGCATCTTCGCCGACGTCCTGGTTGCGGGCGCGTGCGGTGACGAGGTAAATCGCTCCCTTGTTGAAGGTGATATAAATCTGCTGCTCCGCTTCTTCACCAGCACCGAACAGAGCATTTACGCCCGGCGACGGCGGCGTACCCGCGCGCTGCAACGCGTGCGTTCCGCCGTCAATAATTCCCTGCAAGGCGGGCAAAGCTCCGATCAACGATTCGTTCTCGGCGTTTTGTTCCTGCTTGGCGGTGCGAAACTCGGTGTTAATGAGAGTGAACAGCGAAACAAGATTGGTAGCCCTGGTGAATTCCTGGATGAACGGACGAAAGTCATGCAGTTTATCCTTTAAATCTTTGAGATCAGATTCAGGCACAAACAGCAGCGCCTTGCGTCCCAGCATCTTCAAATCGCCTTTGTAGAAAACGTCGGTGAAAATATTCGTCTCCGCATCCAGCTTCGTGCCCAACCGCTCGACAAATTGACGATTCTTTTCTGTCGAATCACTTTCAATCACCACCACGAGATCGTCCTGCGCGGGGAACTCTTTTTTAAACCGGATGAAATTCTGGTGATACTTCTTGTCGGAACCGACGAGGTTATCGCGGTTCAGATCAAATTGAATGCCACTGAGGAATCCGCTTTCCGGCGCTTTCGTCCCGCGAATGAGGCTGACGATTCGCGCCGGGCCAACCGTGTAAAGGACGCAGAGGATGAACAGCAGGATCTGCGGGTAAAAAAAGACCCGCGGATGATGATAAATATAGCTCGCCAGCCCGCGCAGAAATCGCGCGGCCAGGGAGTTTTCAGATTGTTTCGTTGGTTCGGACACAACTGGAATGCCTACCGGATTCTTCCGATCAACCCGACGTTACGTTCGATAAGCTTGATCATTCAGTTGGTGCTATTCAGTAAATTCAGCATTGGAATACACTTCCTTCACATCGTCATCGTCCTCGAGAGCATCAATCAAATGGGTCACTTCGGCAATCGCTTTCGAATCAGATAAAGGCACGTTGAGGTCTGCCAAATACGTGATCTGCGACGATGCCGGCTTGATCCCCTTCTCTTCCACCTTTTTGTTCACAGCTTCGAAATGCGCAGGATCCGTAATGATTTCAAACCCATGCTCGTCGGTCTTAAAATCCTCCGCACCCGCTTCGAGTGCCGCTTCCATCAGCGCATCTTCGCTCACTCCTTCACGCGGAACAATGATCTGTCCCTTGCGATGAAACAAGCGGCTCACCGCACCCGACGTGGCCATGCTGCCACCATTTTTGCTTAAAATGCTTCGAACTTCTGCCGCCGTGCGATTGCGATTGTCGGTGCTGAGTTCAACGAGAATGGCGACACCATGCGGACCGTAGACTTCGTAGGTTAAATCTTCGTAATTCAGCGCTTCGCCGCCGCCGGTCCCGCGCTTGATCGCCCGTTCGATATTGTCCCGAGGCATGCTGGCGATGCGACAACGCAACAACACCATGCGCAAACGCGGGTTCATTTCCGGGTCGCCGCCGCCAATCTTCGCGGCAATGGCGATTTCCTTGCCAAGCTTCGCGAAAATCTTCGCGCGCTTCGCATCAATCGCACCTTTGAAGTGCTTCACCTTCGCCCATTTACTATGTCCGGCCATAAATGAGATTGGATTTGGATTTTGGATTTTGAGTGTTGGAGTTGGTCTTCCCTCCAATTCTCCGGCACTTGCTCACACGCCGTTTTATCGAACAGGTTCGACGAATACCGCCGTCCCGTAACAGAGCACTTCCGTCACGCCGGGAGAGATTTCCGTCGCATCGTAACGGACACCAATAATCGCATTGGCTCCAAGTTGGGAACCGTGCGAGAGCATGTCGCGAAAGGCGTCGTCGCGGGCCTGTTCGCACAACGACGTATAAATACTGATGTTCCCGCCAAAAATGGTCTGAATGTTGGCGGCAAAATTGCCGATCACGGATCGAGATCGGACAATAATCCCCCGCACCACCCCAAAGTTCTTGGTCACCTGGTAACCAGGCAACTCAAACGCCGTCATCGTCAAAGGATGCGTATGACTCATTTGCCGGGATTCAACACGAAAAGATTTTTGGGCACAAGCGGGGGTTTCTGGTGATCATTTTGGTTATCAGTCATAAAATGGTCCTTCATCCCAACAATCCCATTCACCCTTTCTTGAGCCACCTGTCGTCGTGCAATCGAGGACTTTTGATCCGTGAAGGGTGGATGTCGCTCCGTAAAATGGGCCACGGAAGTTTTAACGCCAACTGTGGCGTGTAAATGGCGGTAAAACTTCCTGTGACGACGATTGCAGAGCGCAAATGAGGCAAAATTTCCGTGAACCCCGATTGCAGAGCGTAAACGGCGGCAAAACTTCCATGAACGTCAATTGCACGCTGCAAAAGGCGGAAAAACCTCCATCGACGCCAATTGCAGCGTGCAAACAGCCTTGAAACTTCCGTAGCCGGCAATTTCACGACGACAGACGGTTCGAAACTTCCGTAGCCGCCATTTACGCTCTGCAAATGACGTTAAAACTTCCAACGCCGCCGATTGCAGCGTGCAAATGCCTGTAAAAGTTCCGTGGCCAGTAATTTCACGACGACAGGCAGGTCCAAAGTTCCATGGACGGCATTTGCGGGCCGTAAATAAGGTTAAAATTTCCGAGAACGACGATTACCCGGCGGAAAGGACCTCAAAACTTCAAAAACCGGCAATTTCGAGGCGTAAACGAAGGCGAGAATCGCTTTTGGGAGGTTTTGGAACTCCTTTTGATCAGTTTTACAAGGAGGTTCTACTTTCCCTTTGCAAGCCCCTCCCCTTTTTGTAGCGTCGCACCCATGAGTTCGAATGCTGTCGTGCTCGTTACCGGAGCCAGTCGTGGACTGGGTCGGGGCATTGCCATCGCCTGCGCGCAGGCGGGTTTGAGTGTCGCCATTCATTATAGTGGCAACGAAGCAGCAGCGGCCGAGACCCTTTCCCTTTGCCAAAAGGCCGCCACCGGTCCCGCACAAAAGTTCTGCACCGTGCAGGGAAACCTGGCGATTCGCGCCGATCGTGAACGGTTTTTCGCCGACACCATTGCCAAACTCGGACGCCTCGACGCCCTCGTGAACAACGCCGGCATGGCTCCCCGGGTTCGCGCAGATATTACAGAAACCGGTGAGGAAAGTTATGACGAGGTACTGAACGTCAATCTCAAGGGACCGTTCTTCCTTTCCCAACTCGCCGCGCGTCATTGGCTGAAGAATCCCAATAACAGTGCACTCAAGGGTGGTTACAAGCTGATTTTTATTACGTCGATCTCCGCCGATACGGCGTCGGTCAATCGCGCGGAATATTGTTTATCGAAAGCAGGCCTCGCCATGGCCACCCAGTTGTTTGCCACGCGCCTTGCCAACGACGGCGTGCAGGTCTTCGAAATCCGTCCCGGGATCATGGAAACTGACATGACCTCCGGCGTGAAAGAAAAGTACGACAAGCTGATCGCCGACGGCCTGGTCCCGCAGAAGCGCTGGGGCAAACCGGAAGACGTCGGTCTCGCCGTGCAATCATTGTTACTCGGTCATTTCCCCTTTTCCACCGGCGAGGTCATTTCCGTTGATGGTGGATTTCATTTGCGCAGGCTGTAAGTAATATGAAAGCGGAGAGCGAAATAATTGGGAATAGACCTTTGCTGGCAGGGCGCCGCACTCCGTGCCGTTCAATCCCAAAGGGATTGCGCCCCAAAGCCCAGGGTTGCGAGCCAGGGCGAGCTACCCTGGGGAACGAAACCAATGAAATCCAACTCCAAAGGAGTTGCGTCAAAGGCCTACTAAAACCAGGACAGGACGCAACCCCGTCGGGGTTGATCGCCTTTAACATTTTAACCCAGGGCAGCCCCGCCAAGGCGGGACAACCCTGGGCTTTGGGACGGAACGCCGTTGGCGTTCAAACTGACAGAGCTATTCCCTCAGTCTCTCCCTAAACTTCCAAGACGATACGCTACTCATTCACCTATGCTCCAAATCGATTCCTCGCTCACCGCTAAAAAGCTTTTGCCCCAGGCGCAGAAAGTTTTCGAACTTTCCGCCGGCAAAATCCAAAACCTGAACAAACGTTGGAAACCGAATTCCGGTTCCCCGGTGTTCACAGTGCAAGGTGAATACACCGCGCGCGGCTGGACCGAATGGACCCAGGGCTTCCAGTTCGGTTGCGCCATCCTGCAATTTGATGTCAGCGGCGAAAAACAATTTCTCACCATCGGACGCGAGGCGACCGTCACGCAAATGGCATCACACGTAAGCCACATCGGCGTGCACGATCACGGGTTCAACAACGTCAGCACGTACGGAAACCTGTTGCGCCTGTTGAACGAAGGCAAAATTCCCGACAACGATTGGGAAAAGAATTTCTACGAACTCGCGTTGAAACTTACCGGTGCCGTGCAGGCGTCGCGATGGACGCAAATCACGCCGGAACTCGGCTACATTTACTCCTTCAACGGACCGCATTCGTTGTTCAGCGACACGATCCGTTCGCTGCGCGCCCTCGCCGTCAGCCATCAGCTGGGTCATCGGCTTATGGGCGAACGTGACGCGAAAATCAATTTGCTCGAACGCCTCCTCCAACACGCGGAAACGACCGCACGTTACAATGTTTACTTCGGCAAAGGACGCGATGTGTACGACATCAGCGGTCGTGTGGTGCACGAAAGCATCTTCAATTTGAACGATGGCAGTTACCGCTGCCCGAGTTCGCAGCAAGGTTACTCACCGTTCACGACGTGGACACGTGGCCAGGCGTGGATCCTCTGCGGTTATCCGGAACAGTTGGAATTCCTCACCACGGTGCACGAGAAACAATTCCCCGCGAATTATCCGAAAGCCAAAGCGATCAAACGTTTCGAAGAAGTCGCGGTAGCCGTCGCGGATTTTTGGTTGGAACGCACGCCCACCGACGGCATTCCTTACTGGGACGACGGCGCGCCGGGGCTCGCAAAGATGGGCGACTATCTCGATCGCCCCGCTGATCCGTTCAATGCATACGAACCCGTCGACAGCTCCGCCGCCGTAATAGCTGCGCAGGGTTTAATTCGTCTCGGCCATTATTTCATGCGCTCCAAGCGCGTCGAAGCCGGGAAAAAATATCTGCAAGCCGGCTACACGATTGCGAAAAATCTCTTCGCCGATCCGTATCTCTCCACCAATCCGAAACACGAAGGATTGTTACTGCACTCGGTTTACCATCGCCCAAACGGCTGGGATTACATCCCGAAAGGTCGCAAGGTTCCGTGCGGCGAATCCTCCATGTGGGGCGATTATCACGCGATGGAACTGGCCTTGATGATCCTGCGCGAAGCGACCAGCCAGCCCGTGTATAAATTTTTCGTCTAACCACGGAGAGGGGACGTCCACGTCCCCTGGAAAAATCTTTATACCGGGGACGTGGACGTCCCCGGCTGCTGACGGCTTATTCCGCAAATGTTTCCACCGGCCCTTTCTGTTCCCATTCCGGACGATACCTGGCGCCGGAACCAGTCATCTTCCATTCGCCATTTATTTTTTTGAAACGCATCACCGCAACCTCCGGTGTTTGAGAAAACATTTCGAACCTTGTCTTAAGTTCCACAATGTCATCGGACACGACTTTTTTTGCCAACAATTGAAATCCTTTCACCGATGGCGTCATCTTAGGCCACGACGACTCAAAGCTTTTGCGGGCCTTTTCGGTATCCTGATTCGCCGCCTCCTCCGGGCTCATACCTTTTAAAACGGTATCGTAAGAACCGGTAACCATTCCAAAAGTCATCGATTGAAAGGCTGCTTCCGGCGTTTCAAAACCAGCGAACACTAATTTGTCGGTAGTGATAAAAGTACCCGGCGGCAACACCGCGCTGATTTCCTGGGCGCGGACTGTAGTTTGCACATTCTGCTTCGCGAACTCCTGCGCATCACGTTGTTTTCTCAGTTTCCCCACTTCGTTCCTCAGCTGCAGCAATTCACGCTGATTCTGTTGAGCAACCTTTAATTCCCGTTGCTGGCGTTCGATGTCTTTTTTCGAGGATTCGTGCTCTTCGCGAAGTTTATCCCGTTGAGCGGCAAGATCACGATTGTGGGCTGCGAGTCGCGTGACCTCGCGTTGTTGCATCCAATAAGTGCCACCACCTGCCAACAGCGCGGTTCCCACCATGAGAGTGATTGCTTTCGCATTAAACCAGGTGGTTATGAACAAAGGAGCAACGGCAACAGTGCCGATGGAAGCGGCTGTCAAAATGCTTGCGGCCAATCCGACGGGGATCGCGGTGGCGGTGTTTGCGGAAAGAATCCCGCCCAACGCCGCCGAGGTTACGGCGATGCCCTTGCGACCGAACAGTCCGCGCAATTCCTCCAGCGCACGATTCACCCGCATGCGAGCAGCGTCTTCCTTGATTCCCAACTCTGTTGCCACCTCCTTGAACGAACGATTCTCAAGGAAACGAAGCACGAGAACGTCGCGATCCTTTTCCGGAAGCTCCGCCATGATTGGTTCCAACTCATCAAGCACAAGATTCGGCTCACTCTCCGCCTCGATTGATTGCATATCCGCAGCAGTTTGTTCGCGCACGCGGCGGCGTTGTTCCGAGCGAACCGCCTGCAGCGCCAGGTTCCGCGTGGTATTATAAAGCCATCCACCAACTACCTGCGGCGGACGAACTGAAGCTCCCTTTCGAGACAAGGTCGTAAAGACGTTTTGCGCAATTTCTTCGGCCAGATGCGAATCGCATACCATGCGTTGCGCCGCCGAATACACCATCGGCAAATGGCGATTGAGCAGTTCACGAAAAGCATCCTCCGAACGGCTCTGCACATACTTGTGCAATAATTCATGGTCATCCATAACAACGTTTACAGAGCAGTTGCCGCAAAGCTGCAAAAGCGAACAAACAATTCTTGCCATCGGGGGAAAGCTTCCAACGGTTCGTCACTTCGCTTATCTTGTCCGTGATGTCTCATTCACCGGGCCGATGCTTTAATTTGTATCTTCTTCTGGCGAGTCTATTCCTCATTCCCCTTTTATCCGAGGCAGAAGGCAAATTGGAAATTATTGAGTTTGAAAGCCAGACTTTGCATGACAACCCGCTGCACGATCCAACGAAGCGCAAGCTCGCCGTTTTCCTTCCCTCCCAGGTGACCAACAATATCCCTTTGCCTGTTGTCTACTATTTGCCCGGCTACAGCGGGTCGTGCGAGTCGTTTATCAAAGCAAAGGATGCGTGGATGAGTTATGCGCAAAAGGTCGCGAATGAAGTGACACCGGTAATCCTGGTAGTCGTCGACGGCAGGACGCACTGGGGCGGAAGCCAATATGTAAATTCATCGGCCCAGGGAAACTACGCGGACTACATCGCCAAAGAAATTGTCGCGAAGATCGAAGACGGTTTTCCGATGGCGTCTCACGAGCATCGGATTGTTGCAGGCCATTCCAGCGGCGGCTACGGCGCGCTGATTTTAGGAATGCAGTTCACGAACATTTTTGAATCGATCATCGCGTTGAGTCCCGACTCTTACTTCGAGGTTACGCACATCCCATTTGTAAAAGCGCCGAGCGTTGCAAAGATGTCTTTGGCCGAAGTTCATAAGCTGATGAAAGCCGGATCCTCCCTTCCCGTTCCGAAGGATGACGACATAGTTTACGCCCTCGGACTGTGCACGGCTTACGCTCCTGCTGGCCCTGAGCATCCGGGAGATTTCGAATGGCTTTACACGGCGAAAGGAGCGTTTCGCCCGGAAGTGTGGCAACGCTGGCTCGATCACGATCCCTATGTTTTGGTGCAACGAAACGCACAGGCATTTCTCCCCTCCCAATCCATTTATCTGGAAGGCAGCGCCAAAGACGAGTATCAGGCAAACATTGGGGCGCGCAAAATTTATGAAGTAATTCGGAATCGACCGTCGCGTTCAACGTTCTACGAACCACCCGGAAAACACAGCGACCACAAAATGGAGCGACTCCAACGCGGCCTCGCGTGGGTGTTCAACAAATCAGTGCAGGACGTTAAATAGCCTGTTCGATTTATTCCGCCAGGACCAACTCCTTTTCAGAGCTGGGCGGAGTAGCGGCGGTTCGTGGAGCTTTTCTCGTCAGCGAACGGATATAATCAACTTCATCCTGTTTATACGGAGTCCCGTCGGCACGAAAAATATCATGGAACCAGAGCGGTGGTTCACCGGTGTATTTTTTATCCCACGAATCCCAGGGATAAATGGTCTGCGATTTTCCGGAAACAAACCCCCAATTGTATCCAGCAACCCTTTCTTCCTTAAAGTAGCCAAGCACCGGGTTAAACGTACTGCCCACCGGACGCGCCATATACTCGGAGCAAAGGATCGGGCGATGGTAGCGTTTCAAACTTTCCACGCATTTTTTTGCACCTTCGACATTTTGGTAATTATGGAAAGAAATGACGTCGGACTCTTCCAATTGAACTTTTTCCATCGCGCTAAGTTTCTCGGGTTTTTCCCAATGGCCGAGCCATGGCGCGGACGTGATGGGTTGCGATGGATTCATTTCGCGCGCCCAGACGAATGCCTTCTTGATCAAGAGCAACGCCATTTCCGGCTTTTCTTTTGATTCATGTTGTTTGTAGGCGGGATTCATATTGTCCGGTTCATTGAAGATATCCCAGCAATCGACACGCGGATCGTTCCGGAAATGACCGATCACGCCCTGGATGTAAGGTTTCAGCTCATCGTGCCGGGCCGGATTCATCAGGATGTCTTTGCCGGGAATCTGCACCCAGCCGGAATTGTGGACGTGCGGCGTTGGTTCATGTTGTTTTCCGAGTTTCGGGAACGGATCCCAACAACTGTCCAACATTGCGAACATCACACCGATGTGATGCTTGTGCGCGATTTGCAAAAACTCATCGATGCGTTTCAGGAAACCTTTCGAATCCTGTTCCCACGGCAGGTTATGAAGGAACACGCGAACGCTCGTGAACCCGAGTCCCTCCGCCCAACCGAGTTCACGATCAATGGTCTTCGGATCCCAGGTTTCTGCCTGCCACATCTCCAATTCATTGATGGCGGTGCTTGGCATAAAATTACAGCCCACCAGCCACGGCTTTTTCGCGTACCATGCATTGGCCTGTGCTTCGGTCCATTTCTCGCGGGGCGCGACGGTTTCGTGGCGAACGCTGGAACAGCCGAGCAGGAACAGGGAAAGGAAAATAAAAGGAATCCGTTTCATAATTATTGCGCCTTTGAACGTTAGGGCATGACACACTTCGCAGACACAGGTCAATTGGAAAAAGGGAGTAGACCTCCTACTCCATCGGCATCTTTCGTATGAACTTTTTACAGATCGTTGGTGCGAATCATCCGGCGGCAGCCCTATAGCGAGCTTTTCGGAAGGTAGGACTTTATTAATATGAAAAAGCCGTTTCTGCTTTCGCTGGCAGGGATCTGCGTATTTCTAATTTCGGGTTGCTACGCTTTGCGCCCTTCCGCAGGTGGAGGACAAACGTCTCATCGAAGTAGGAACATCGTACCATCAGATGTCGCATTGCCGGCTGGCTATCGAATTGAAGTAGCCGCCCGCGACCTGACATTTCCGACCGGAATTACTTTTGATGAAGACGGCATACCTTATGTCGTTGAATCGGGTTACGCCTACGGCGAGGTGTGGACGATTCCGAAATTGCTCCGCATCGAGCCAGGCGGTCGCTCGCAAACCATCGCCACCGGCGAACGCAACGGCCCCTGGACGGGCGTCACGTTTTACAAAGGCAATTTCTACGTTGCTGAAGGTGGCGAACTCGAAGGGGGAAAAATCTTAAAGATCACGCCAAAAGGAAAAGTCTCGGTCCTCGTCGATGGACTACCCAGTTTCGGAGACCATCATACCGACGGACCAATCGCAGGACCAGATGGCTGGCTTTACTTTGGACAGGGCACCGCCAGTAATTCAGGCATCGTTGGCGAAGATAACCACAAATTTGGTTGGCTCAGTCGTCATCCCGAGTTCCACGACATCCCTGGACAGGACATCACTTTGACAGGCCAAAACTTCAAAACAAAGGATGTCGTGCGTCATTCAAAAGGCAAAGTCGAAACGGGCGCCTTTCTGCCTTTCGGAACGCCATCACAGCCGAATCAAGTCATTAAGGGGCAAACGAAATGCAGCGGAGGAATTTTGCGCATTAAACCGGGAGGCGGTGAACCTGAACTGGTCGCGTGGGGTTTTCGAAACCCGTTCGGACTCGCATTCTCGCCCGACGGAAAATTGTTCGTTACAGAAAATGGGTTCGACGCGCGTGGCAGCCGCCCCGTCTGGGGAACGGCTGATGTTTTGTGGGAAGTGAAGCAGCATACCTGGTATGGATGGCCGGATTTTAGCGCAGGCGAACCTCTCACCGACAAACGGTACAAAGCGCCCGGACATAAACGCATCGCCTTCGTGCTGGCACAACATCCGAACCAACCACCGAAGCCTACCGCGTTGTTTGGCGTTCACGCCTCTGCTGACGGCTTTGATTTTTCTCGCAATAAAGATTTCGGACACGTCGGCGAAGCGTTCGTCGCGGAATTTGGTGACCAGGCGCCAGCGGTCGGCAAAGTTCTGCATCCCGTTGGATTTGATGTAGTGCGAGTGAACATCGACACCGGAGTCATTGAACCCTTTGCGGTGAACCGCGGAAAACAAAATGGTCCCGCCTCAAAGTCAAAGAACGGAGGACTCGAGCGCCCCGTCGCCGCGCGTTTCGATCCGAGCGGGAAGGACTTATACATCGTGGACTTTGGCGTTTTGAATCAGGACAAAAAGGGTTCCAAGCCGCGACAAGGCACCGGAGTTATTTGGAAAATTACCAAGGATTGATATGAAAACACTCTTTCTATTGGTCTGTGTTTCAGGAGTTCTTATTTTCGCTGGCTGCCATTCGCCCCGTCGCGGCGAACCCATCACAGGGTCGGTTCCCCTTCCTAATGAAAAGGCGCAACGCGGCCAACTTGTTTTCATGCGCCATTGCAATCAATGTCATCCCCACGGGGAAGGAGGACTTGGTCCCGTGCTCAATGATAAACCAGCACCACGATTCCTGATGAAAACCCAGGTTCGCACCGGACTCGGCACCATGCCCGCTTTTAACAAAGACAAAATTTCTCCGGAAGAGCTGGACGACCTCATGGATTACGTGCTCGCCCTTCGCCGCGCAGATCGTGCCGCCAAGTAAGCTAAATGAAACGAGCTGCTAGTCATCCATTGAACTGCTCGTGACAATCGAAGCAAAGCGAATCTCAAAAAGACTCTCGACGTCGTAGACAAAAGATTCAAAACTCGCCGCGAGTTATGAGCAAAGTCGTTACGTTCGGCGAAATCATGATGCGGCTCGCCACGCCTCAACGTCTCCGGTTCCTCCAGGCGAATACTCTTGAAATGACTTTTGGCGGCGGCGAGGCCAACGTCGCAGTCTCCCTCGCACAGTTTGGAATTGAAACAGCCTTCGTCACTCGTCTTCCGAACAACGACATCGCCCAGGCCTGCGTCAATCAACTCCGTGGTTTTGGGGTCGACACCAAATACATCCTGCGCGGCGGCGAACGGATTGGCATTTATTTCCTCGAAACAGGCGCTTCCCAACGCGGTTCGAACGTCATTTATGATCGCGCGAACAGCGCGATTTCCACCATTGATCCGGCGTCACTGAACTGGAACGACATTTTCACGGGCGCCAATTGGTTTCATTTCACCGGCATCACCCCCGCGCTTTCCGATGCCGCGGCACGCGCTGCCGCAGAAGGAGCGAGGACGGCAAAATCTCTTGGCTTGACCGTGAGTTGTGATTTGAACTTTCGAAAGAAACTTTGGACCCCAGCAAAAGCGCAGGAAGTCATGTCCGGTCTGATGGCGAACGTGGACTATTGCATCGCCAACGAAGAAGACGCGGAAAAAGTTTTCGGCATCAAAGCCGCGGGAACCGAAGTTCACGAAGGCAAACTCGATCACAAACGGTACATCGAAGTCGCGGAGAAGCTTGTGGAGCGTTTTAAATTCAAAGGCGTGGCCATCACGTTGCGTGAAAGTTTTTCCGCCTCGCACAACGGCTGGTCGGGAATGTTTTACACGAGCGCCGACAAGAAAGCGGTATTCAGTCGTCGTTATGATCTCGAAATTGTCGATCGCGTGGGCGGCGGCGATTCTTTTGCTGCTGGATTGATTTACGGGCTCCTGCAAAAGCAATCTCCGCAGGACGCCCTGGAATTTGCCGTCGCCTCGAGCTGCTTGAAGCACTCGATTTCCGGGGATTTCAATTTGTGTTCTCTTGCGGAAGTGAAAACCCTTTTGGCCGGGGACGGCTCCGGTCGTGTGCAACGTTGATTTATGAAATCTGAAACCATCAACCGCATCCTGAACTGCGGTGTCGTCGCTATCATCCGCGCAGACAACTCAGCCCAACTCGTCGATGCCACACAGGCCTTGATCGACGGCGGAATCGACACGATTGAAGTCACGATGACGACGCCGAACGCGTTGCAGGTGATTCGCGAAACCACGCAGAAGTTTGACAGCAAACTGCTCATGGGTGTTGGAACGGTGCTGGATGATATTACGGCGAAGATGGCCATGGAGGCCGGCGCACAATTTGTTGTTACCCCAACGTTGCGTCTCGATGTAATCCAACTTTGCAATCGCTACAGCAAACCGATCATGACCGGATGCTACACGCCCACGGAAATGCTCACGGCCCACGAAGCCGGCAGCGATTTCATTAAACTTTTCCCGGCGGACCAACTGGGTGCGAGCTACATCAAAGCCGTGCGCGCTCCCCTGCCCCAGCTGAATATCATCCCCACGGGCGGAGTAACGGCAACGACCTGCGGCGAATTTTTCAAAGCCGGTTGCGTGGCGGTGGCGGCGGGAAGCAGTCTCGTCAGCAAACCGATCCTGGAAAAACGCGATTGGAAAGCCCTCACTGAGCAGGCGGCAAAATTCGTTGCTGCGGTAAAACAGGCAAAAGTGACCTGATAATCCCGCGATCATCTTCCTGTTGGCGGGGGACCATCGGAAGGCGCCGGCACCGCTTGAAAGATCGGAAAAGAGTTTGTCTCAAACTCGCGTTTCCTGACCACTTCCTGTTCGTTAAAAACGATCATCTCACCAGCCGTAGCCGATCGTGGCCATACCAAGTCGCGTCCTCCCATCCATTTCGGCGTGCGCGTTTTCTGTTTTGAGGTGGGATCGCCCGAATTATCCACGCTGTCCTCACCAACTGAATACAACATGTATCGATCATTCTCCTTGAGATCAAATCGTATCGGGCGTCCATCGAAGGGGTCGCGTGGAACCTGCTTTATATACTCCGAAACCAATTCATCCAGCCGCGTCGGATATTTCTTCCTGGCCAAATGAAATCGTTTCAACGCGATGGCAGTAACTACCATCTCCTTTTGTGTCTGGCTCGTGGCAACACGCTTCGGGAAGCCGGAGACTCCAGACACAAGAGTGGTCGTCACGAGGTACCGGAGTCGATTGTGTTCGTAAAGACTGGTTCCTTCGAATTGCCAACCCACGCCATCAAACTGGGTGATGACAGGAAAAAAGGAATCGTCAGGTGCCTCCTTAAAGCCTTCGCGCATATCCTGCCAATATTGCATCAATGCCCGTTCGTCATCGTATCGCCAACACCAGCACCAGAACCAATAGCCGGGATAGCGAATCCCCAGATTTTTAATCGCTTGAATCGGATCGTTCACCATCGTCCTGCCGAGTTCTTGCAGTTCATCCATCTCATTACCGCTCCCGGCACCCGCGGGGTCTCCCAACTGGAGATTCATGTAAGCCCGGGAGACGTCATCCATCTCTTTAATTCCCATGGCTCGTTCCATTTGAGGAACCTTGGCGGCGTCAGACCCGAAATCGATTTGTTCCCAGGCCTTTTGGAGCCGACGCAGGTCCTCATCGGAAATGCTGTCATCCTGCAAAATTTCCCAGGTGGTATTGAATAAAATGTTCGCCATGGAGAAGCGCACGAGCTGAGAAATCATCAAGGGTTCGTGGGTGTGAGCCGTCAATAACAGGCCGGCCTCAAGGTTTTCCGCGGCGGCATGGGAATTTCCACGATGCAATTCATAAAAGGCCGCCGTCGAGAGATCACGAGCGGCCTTTTTCACTTTGCTCAAATGCGGGAGAACAGCGGCAAATCCTTGTGAGTAGCTGATGGAGAAATCAAGATTCGGGGCCGCGGCCGCGGTTCTCAAATCGGCCAAGGCCTCCAGATGTCCCGAGATCTGTTCCTCCAAAATCGGCCAAATATTTGTCGAATAGAAATTATCGGAGGCAGTCTGGTCCGACGGAAGTTCCGCCTGCTTCCAGCCAACGCGAGCGACCCCAGGACTGATCAACTTCATCGTAGCGGGAGTCGCAATCGTTGGCAAAAGCGCCGCTCCCCTGAGGAGGGTCGCCGCCCCATTGGATCCTTTCGGGGATTCAGGGATCAACTCTTGAATCGAAAGCTTTTCTCCGCGGGCGATCAATTCCTTTCGATAGGCGGAGAGTCGTGACTTCGCGCGGATACGAATCCCCGCCAAAAACACGCAGAAGATGAGCAGCACCAATCCCAGCCTGGAGATAATTTTGTGCTGTTGGATCCATCCACGCATTCAATGTCGATAAAAGATTCGACCGATTGAATCTCCTTTTGTCACGGATAGATCAGAATTGAATCCGTTGCTTTTGCGGATCCGGATTGCGTCGGAACAAAACCACCACATTTCCCACGCGATGCACAAGGTGGCTGGCGGTTTTTTCGGCGAGGAGAGGAGCGAGGGTTTTCTTTTCTTCTTTGAACTCATCGAATTTTACCTTGATAAGTTCGTTAAGCGTCAGCGCTTCGTCGACACTCTTGATAAAT
Source organism: uncultured bacterium (assembly GCA_966095605.1). GTDB lineage: Bacteria > Verrucomicrobiota > Verrucomicrobiia > Limisphaerales > JACDHS01 > CBHWET01. The sequence continues at coordinate 47,034 of CBHTTJ010000008.1, forward strand.
CCTTCCGTTAATCCCGCTTTACCAACTTTGAGGTGGGGATTCAGCAGCTGGCCAAGGCCGCGCAACTTTCTAATCTGTTGATTGTTTAATTCTTCCATACGGAGGTTTCTGAGGGATGAATCAGTGAATATTGGAGTGTCGTTTCATCAGGGTCGCCGATGCGCCCGTGTTCAAAATGCTTTTTATTGATGTCCATGAACCCATCTTCCGACGAACGTCCATACGGCGAAGGAGTGATTCCCCTTCTCGTGGGAGCCCTTTTCTTCTGGGCCTCTGTTCTTTCTGTGAGTTACTGGTTTTTGCATTGAGCGCGCAGTTTAGACGCGCCACTTCAAATCGGCGACTTCGCCGTTTGCTTTGTGATCCGCAGCCAGGCAGTGCAGCTGGATTTTTGCTCCGTCCTTTTCGATCGTTAATTGCGCCCAACCCTGGGGTAATCCTTCCTGAAAAATATACGCCGTCGGCGGCATATTGATCATGTGAATACCACTCGTGTCCTCGTGCACATGCCAGCGATGGGTGTGTCCATAGATGTATGCCTTCACCTGTTTGCGGGGACGGATGATTTCCAGAAATTCTTTGGTATCAATTAACGCGCCTTTGAAGCCGTTGAACGAACCATCATCGAGATTGTGGTGTCCGATGATGATCACTGGCTTGTCAGCATTGGCGTCGAGGGTCTTTGTCAGCCATTGCAATTGCTCTTCTCCATAAACACCGGGAGTGGATTTCGTTTTATCGAGGGAATCGAGGAGAATCAGGTTGGCCCGGTCTGATTTCAGCATTGTCGCGTGACGATCTTTCAGCGGACGTTTTGCCGCTTTGGCTTCCTTGATCGCACTCCAGAAATGCTCGCGTTTATCGTGATTGCCGACCAGCAGATGGATCGGAAACCCCGCCTTGCGCAATGGATTCAGCAACTCCGTCAACGTCGCGTAGTCCGCCACTTCACCCGTGTCAAACGCGCAGTCGCCGGAAATGATCACGCCCGCGGGACGTTTCGGAAGTTCCGTCGCCGCTTTCACCGCTGCACTGAAATTATCGGTCATATTGATATTGCGCGCGGTTTTCGTGCGGTCGGCGGCAATATGGATATCGGAAAACAAAACCCAGCTGTTTTCATCCCGCTTCGGTGCCGCGAAAAGACCTGGTGCGGCGAGAAGAGCTGCAGAGGCCAATGTAGATTGTTTTAAAAACTTCCGACGGGACAAAGCAGGCAAATGAATTGGCATTGGAACTGTTTAACTGAAACGTGGCGGGAAACCCAATCTAAAAAAAGCCGCCCCGGTTTCCCGAGGCGGCTGTGTTATTCCTGTAGCGGCAGTCTCTGACCGCAGCCCGACTTCGAACTTCAAACTTCAAACTTTGAGCTGAAGCGCTTCCCGCTTACGCATGCGTGGTGATCGTGATCACATCTGACACCGGTGATTCGCCGCCGTTGTTCACGGCCGTGACCACGATGTCGACGATCGAATTCTCAGGCAGGTTCTCGATCGTGAAATCGAGGTCTGCTGGCGAACCGACCGCCGTGTAATCACCTTCCGCGCCATGGATCTTCATCCAGACGCGGTAATGTTCCGCGCGAATGGCCGCTTCCCATTTCACCGCTGCAGCCGTCGGCCCAATCAAGGTGACCTTTACGCCTGTCACCTGCTCTGGCGTTTCGTCAGCACCCGGCATGTTGAAGCCGAAACGCTTCCAACGCGGGTCCAGCGGGTCCAGTTCCATGCGCAGTTCCTGGAAAACACTCGTGATGCGGTTACGGAGGATCTCATACTTTTCATCGCGCACGTTCATCGTCTGCGCGACGGCCAGTTCCTGTGACGCCAACGCATCTTCCGCGGTGAGCAACGCATCGAGTAACGCCTGGGCACGCGCCGCCGTTACCACCGTACCCACTTCCATGGCGGGATTGTTCGTTAGGTACGAAATAATCGCCTGCAACATGTTCTTCAGATCCTCCGGCGATTGAGAGATTGCCAGGGTATCGTGAAAACCGAGCGCCATGAACAAATCGGAATAGGCATTGCCAAAGATCGATTTGAGGAAGTCGCGCACGACGCGGGAGAACTTCGCCGCATTATTGATTGCTTCCACGAAGGCGGCGCGGCGGGCCACCTTCACTTGTTTCGCTTGTTCATGGTTACCGCAGGCCATGATGGTATTAGTTAGCTCTTCGACGATATCTTCCTTCGGGTTGCGAGGGAGATGAACAACGGCATTGAGCTCCGTAATGCCGCCGATGATCAATTGCACCGCATTCTTGGCGCCAGAGATCGATTGTATTTTGTTTTGTTTCATAACTTTGTGTTTCTGTTGTGCATTGTTTCACGGTGCTGATGAAACAGTGGAAAACAGTTCCACTCTTTCGTTTCAGCCAGGCGACAGGCCCGGGTTTCCCATCCATTACTTCAATGCGATTTACTGACTAACTGCGGTTCGCTGTTCCAGCTTTAAACTTCAAACTTGAAACAGTGAACTTTGCGCCTTGCGGCGCGGCACGAAGCACATCGCTGTCGGTCACCAACATATTTGCCGGTCGGACCCGCGACTGGATGGGGGTTCTTACGTCCCACCCTGTCTTCGTGTGCTCTCCTGAACGACTCGCGTTCGATTGAACGGGGAACAGCTTTTCACAAATCGAAAAAGAATTTTAGGTCACGGAATGGGCCCATTCCGTGACCTTTTTTGCAACTCATTGATTTTGTTCGGTTTGCTTAAGGCAAAAAAACTGCATTTTTGATGTTTAACGGACAGGAATTTGATGCTGATTTTCACGTTTTTTACCCCCAAAACGATCAACGTCGCCCGTTATGACTCCCAAAGCCGGCAAAAAGGCCTAAAGGGGCAAAGGAAAAGCCAAAGATAAACCACGAATACGCGCACCACGCGAAAAAAGAGCCGAAGCTCAATTCTCCTTCTGTGTATTCCGCGTATTCCGTGGTTTAAACTTCTTTCCCCTCCAAGCGGTGCGAATCGATGCGCGCGCGTAATTCGGAAGATATTGAATAAATTCAAAAGGAGAGAACCACAGAATACGTAGAAGAGGAAAATGCATGCCAAAGATGTGTTCGCTCTGTCTTCATTCGCGTATTTAGCGTATTTCGTGGTTAAAATCCCGCCCCTCTTTCTCCATGGAAAGTTTAGAGCCAACTCACGCCGCGCTGCTACAAGAAGGTCGGATTTTCTCCCTTTTTCGCCTGCTCGCTTTCCCACTTTCTCCCCGCCCTGCTTTCGCGCGAATACGAGGCGTCGCGTCCCGTCCAACTGGCGATGCCTTTGTCTCGATTACGCTCTCATTTGCTCTGGCTTGTTTTGGTGACGTTTCATTTTCACGCGATGGCGGGTCACTTCGAAGTGCTGGGGTCGCCGGTGAAGACGGTTTCCATCATGGGAACGGCCATCGGTATCGATGGCAAGGGAAAGGAAGCGATCTATTTCAACTGCGGACAGCCGGGCAGCCGATCACTTGCGGCTTCGCCATTACCGATACGGGGATTTATTTCGGGAGCAAGATGAAGCTGGTGCGCTGGGTGTGGTAATCGCGCGAAGCAGTGCAAGGGCAATGTCCGCGGGACCGATCCTTTAACGAATCCCAACGGGATTCCGCCCCAAAGCCCAGGGTTGCTCGAACGAGCTACCCTGGGTCGTCGGTCATCAAAAACCAATCATTCTGCCGCAGGCGCGAGCGCAGCGAGTTTCTCATAAGGCCCCCCATTAAATGAACGGTCGTGCGATTACGAATATTGCAATGATGAGTAGAACCAGCAGCCATGGAACAGCAGAAATCAAAATTAAGGATCGCAAACACCATTTGTGGGGACGTCCCCAACGGCGATAAAGGATAAACACTCCCGCCGACGCGGGCGGGATGACCGACATTAAAACCGTCTGAGTCGTATCCCATGGGCCACTGCTACTGGGAGAACCAGTCATCAAGGCGAATGCAAAATTACTGATCACACCTATGTTTGGCCGACTATTCACGATGAGATACCACAAGAGAGCATTTAGAAAAACCACGATCGCAGCGAGTGTCAGCACGTAGCGAGCTCGACGGTGCAACGCCAATGGCTCACGGGCGCGCTTGGTTCTCCCTTCAAGGATCCAGACAATTCCGACCGCAAAGGTGCTAATGAAGGCAAAGAACACCGTGAGTCCACTCGTGGTGAGCTGGTCGGTGTCGCGCAATAATGGAATTGCCGGAAACAAAAGGGCAAAAAGACTTCCGACCCAGAGGATGCGCTCGGTGATCGCCCAACACCGATACTGGACGAGAGTCGCGGGTTGTTCGGGTTTTTCCATGGAGACACTTCCTTTGTAATCCGCCCCATATTGAAAGGAAAGCAGTTTGCGCCGACGGTTGAAACTCGAAAACGGGGCAGTCCTCGGACTACCCCCTTTTCAAAGAAAAAAGACTGGGAACAAGTGATCGTGCCCGGCGACCGCAATATCGCCGCGC
>CBHTTJ010000009.1:0-49484 GCA_966095605.1 uncultured bacterium
CCGGAAAAAATTTATTTTTAGAGAAATAAATTTTCCGGGAGCTGGAAAATGCCTTGTGACAATGACTTGTGACTTTTGCTCCTTTTCACCCTATAAAAACTCGGCCGAGACCGGAATTTCCCGTTAACGTTAACGATCTTCCCCTCATCTTCGCAGCCTGTGCCAACGAAAGCACAGTTGTCGGATTCATCCGATTTGGTCATGATCGCCCTCAACTTCCTGGCAGAGGTCCGGTCTCTATGAAAACGAAAAACCTTTTAACAGGCCTCCTTTTGGCAACAACTTTGGCAATTCAGGCACAAACGGCACCAGAGGTGAACATCGTCTCTCCCACCAATGGCATGACATATTACGCCCCGGCAAACGTTTACCTGAAGGCCGTTGCCTCCGACACCAACGGCATCGCTTCCACCCAGATCTTCGTGAACGATAGTTCGGTCGTTTCCGCGACGACGAACTCCTTGATCACGGTTTTGACAAACCCGCCCACCGGCACCTACGTCATTCGCGGCGAAGCGATGAATAACCTGGGGATCCGAGGAACGTCAGCGCCCGTGACGATTTCGGTAGTTTCTTTGCCTTACGTTTCCATTTCCACCACCGATCCATATACCTCTGAGGCAGGGGCTGATACCGCCTTGATCAAGGTGTATCGGACAGGCGCCGTCACCAACGACCTGACTGTTTTCTATTCTGTTAGCGGCAGTGCGTCCAATGGCGTCGATTATGTGAATCTCCCGGGCTCAATTACGATTCCGACCGGTTACGTCGGCACAAACGTCGTGATCGAAGCCATGGACGACATCAAGGTAGAGACGCAGGAAAGCATCAGTTTGACGTTGAAAACGAATTCGCTCTACCGACTTCTGAGTCCGACGAGCGCCAACGCCTACATCGTGGACAACGAAACCAATCATCCTCCTTCGATCCAGTTGGTTTTACCGTTGGATGGCCAAAGTTTTTCTGATCCAACGAATATCACCCTCGTTGCGGAAGCGTCGGATGAAGATGGGAACGCGCCTACGGTTAGCTTTTTCCGCGATGGAATACTTCTCGGCGCCGGAATTAAGAATCCCTCAAATGACGTTTATAAACTTACATGGACAAATATTCCCTCCGGCAGCTTTGTCCTGACCGCTCGCGCTCGAGACGGAATCAATGAAGGAATTAATTCTACGTCTGCTCCCGCCAACATCACCATCACTCGCACGAACGAAAATCCCTACGTCTGGATCACATCGCCACCAAGCGGCTGGACTTACACGAATATTTCCATTTTGACCGTCAGTGCCATCGCAATTCCCGGAGCGGAGGATCGAGTCGTAAAACAAGCCGACTTTTATTTGGACGGAGCACTGTTTCGAACGATTACGAATAGCACGAGCATTGGAAGTTACAGTTTTATCTGGTCCAATCCCCCTCCAGGAACTCATACGTTTACTGTTCGGGCAACCGATAATGCGAACGGCAGCACGGATTCAGCGCCCGCACCGTTTTCGATTACTTCAAGCGCTCCGTATGTCACGCTGAGTCCGCCGGATTCCGTTGCGGCGGAACCTGGAACCAATACCGCTTATTTCACTTTGTCCCGCACCGGCAGCACTGCGAATCCATTCACCGTTAATTATAAAATCACCGGCACCGCCTCGAATGGCGTTGATTATGTTCTTTTGCCGGGATCCGTGACGTTCCCGTCCGGTCAGGCGAATATCAACGTCAACGTTACTCCCATTGATGATTCCCTCGCGGAAAATACTGAAACGGTCACCATGACTCTCGTGGTGACGAACAATTCGTTTTTGGTTGTCCCGGGGATGTCGAACGCAACGATTTCCATCGAAGACAACGACATCAATCAGCCCCCGACGGTTTCCCTTTTCAATCCAACGAACAATGCAACGTTTAATCTCCCCACAAATATCTTGTTACAAGCCGAGGCGCACGACCCGGATGGAACGGTCTCCTCGGTGAAATTCTATCGCGGAACAGTCCTGATTGGCTCCGCTTACGCCAGCAACACACTCTCGAGTTCGATCTTCAGCCTGCTCTGGACCAATCCAGTGGCTGGCGATTACTCGATCACGGCGCGCGCTTTCGATAATTATCAAAACGCCGCGACCTCTGCTCCCGTGCATGTGCTGATTCAATCAGCACCCGTCTCCAACGCCGTTCCCTACGTAACCATTTATTATCCCACCAATGGATCGAAGTTTACGGCCCCGACCAATATCCTGATCACCGCGAATGCCTGGGAAACCAATGGGGTCATCGCGGCGGTAGAATTGTTCGCCAACGGAATCAGTCTGGGGATGGCGACAAATAATCCGGTCGAAGCACAGCTGACCACCTTATATCGCCTGATGTGGACGAATCCCGTGCCTGGAAATTATGAACTGAAAGCAAAGGTAACCGATCTCAACGGTGCAACGAATCTTTCGCCGGCAGTCAACGTCACCATTGTGTCGCCAGAGCCGACGAATCGCCCACCGACCATTTCAATCGTATCGCCAACGAACGGGTCGGTCTTTTACGGGCCGACGAATATCTCAATCAATGTTCAGGCTTCTGATAGTGATGGTCAGATTTCTCGCGTTTATTTCTTTAGTGGCACCCAGGTGTTAGGCGGATCAACGAATCCTCCTTTCAGTTTCGTTTGGACCAATGTCCAACCGGGAACTTACAGCGTTACCGCCAAGGCGTATGACAATCAAAATGCCTTTTCATCATCAGCGCCCGTTTATTTCACGGTGAAATCGATCACGGAGTTTTCGTTCGTCAGTCGTAGTCTCCCGCTTTGGTACATTCCCGGCGTGCAGACGTTGGTGAAGCTGCAGGCGACGCCAAAGAGCAACACTCTTTATTATGTCGTCCACGATTCACTACCTGCGGGTTGGACCATCACCGGCGTTGGCGAAAATGGCAGTATTGATACAGGCGGATTGGGTGTCACGTTTGGGCCTTTCAACGATGGTGTGCCACGAAGCTTCAACTACATGGTCCGTCCGCCAGCGAATGAATCTGGAGAAAAACGTTTTAGCGGCACCGGCACCGCCAATGGAGTGACGAGCCCGATCGTCGGTGTTGCAGTCATGACGCCAGCTCAACCACATCCGGCGGACATTAATCCGACGAACTTTTTCATCGGCACAGACGAGCTCGATGCCTACACCACCGCGTGGAAACGATGCCAGTCGTGGCCCATTTCTCCGTCGCCGATTCCGGTCAATTACCTGACGCGCGCGGGATATCTTGCGCAAGGCGGCGGTTCTTACCAGATCAGCACCACGTCGCCGCCAGCGTTACCTCCGTTGACCTGGGTCCGCAACGCTTCCGTGGCAGACATTACTTCCAACACCATCAGCGGCGGCGTTCCCTGGACCACGAATTACGGCACAGCCATCGCCTCGATGCCGACAAATTATTTCTCCAATGTGACCTTCACCGTTAACATTGCAGTGACGCCGGCAACAACCTGCAGCGCTTACGCCATCGAAGATCGCCCGCCCGAACGATGGGTAGTAACGAACGTCAATAACGGGGGCTTTTATTGTCCGATCCTGAAGAAAGTAAAATGGGGATTGTTCATGGATAACCAGCCGCGCACGCTCACTTACCAGGTAACGCCCAACACGAATCTCTTGAAAGCAGCTTACTTCTCCGGAGTAGCGTCGTTCGACGGCATCAACGTCCCGATCACCGGCAAGCGTTCAACCTTCCTCAGCACTGGCATTATTTCGCCCGCGACGTTGCAATCAATTATCACGTCGCCCAATGGCGATCGCATCATCACCTTCCGCGGCGAAGCCGGCGTGGTGTATCAATTGGAAGCATCCGAAAATCTGACCACCTGGGAACCGCTGCAGCAGATGTTGAACAACGACGGTGTGCTCTATTACACCGATCCCGCCACGACCAACTTTGTTAACCGGTTCTATCGAGCGATTCCGATGAGTGGGAATTAGAACCCATAGGAAATGGGTTCAAGTTGCTGGAGTAAAACAAAAGGCGGCCTCGGAAGGCCGCCTTTTTTGTAAGTCCATTCAGTTTGAGGCAACGGACCCGCGGGTCTATGACCCGCAGGGACGTTCCTAGCAAAAACGGGTTGAGATGATCGCAGAGTTTCGAAAGCAGGGAAATCGCTGCGGGTCATAGACCCGCGGTCCGTTCACCGCAAGTCTGTCCAGACCCCCTCTGCATCAATTCGGCCCAGACTTTAGCTAATTCTTCAGTGTGGAGAGGAATTCCACCAGGTTTCGCACATCCTGTTTCGAAAGAACCTCTCCGAAGTTCGGCGGCATGCCTGACATGCCTTGATCACGTTTCTCGATGTCTTTGACCGCTACTTTGACAATTCCGTCTTCGGGAGAATTGATCACGATTTCCTTCTTGTCTTCGCTCTTCAGAATGCCGGCGTAACTGTTGCCATTTTTCAACGTGACGATCAGTGTCCGAAATTCCGGCGCGATTTCTTTGTTCGGCAAAATAATGGACTCGAGGAAATACTCACGTGGCTTGCGCGCTGCGATGCCATCGAGGATTGGTCCAACCTCCCCGCCCTCCCCGTGAATCTTGTGACAGCGCAAACAAGACGCTTCGGCGCGCTCGAAAAAGATTTTCTTTCCTTCAACGGCATTACCACCGGCAAGACACTCACGCCATTTGGCGAGTTCGTCGGTCGTCGGACGGGCATCTTCAAACTTTTTCAAACGCTCTTTCACACCGGCCGCAGAACGCTTCGCCGCCGCCTCCAACAAATCGAGCTGCAACTCCGGTTGCACGTTGCCACTGTTCAATTTATCCAGCCATTGCTCCAGGATTTTATCGGCAGCCGGATCCTGCAAGGTGCCAAGATTAACCAAAGCCACTTGTTTTTCGCCGACCGTTCCTTTTTCCAGGGTTTCGACCAATTTGTTGCCGACATCCGAAGGCTTTAATTTCGCCTGGAGGCCGATGGCCTCTTTGCGCAGCGGAGCATTGGCATCTTCGAAGGCAATTTTGACGGCGTCGCCAATCTTCGGGTCATTGATTGCCGCCATCGCACGCAACACTTCAATCCGCACGAATGGATCTCCTTTTGTATCGGAGATCATTTCAAAAAGGAGCGACGAAAGTTCTTTCACCTCAAATTTTCCAATGAACTTGGCGGCGCTGATCTGAACAATCGGATCACCCGATTTCAGGATCTCAGCGAGCAACGGCTTCACCGCAGCCAACACATCGTCATCCGTGCGTGAGCCGGTGACAGGGCGCCACAATCCGCTGATGTGATCGCGTCCGGACGGACTGCTCCAGATGCTCAAGAGGTCCAACGCTTCCGCGCGTAATGCATCGGGAGCTTCCTTGCGAGCCGCCAGCTTCGCGAGCGCAACGGCGTTTTCCTTCTTACCGAGGCGATAGTTCGCATTCAAAACACGTCGGAAAAACGGTTCGCTATAACTCGCCTGTTCAATCATGGCTGCGAGTTGAGGCATGGCCGGATCAATCGGCAAATCGTTGATGGCTCGAGCCGCTTCAATCATGACGCGTTGCTGTTTATCGTTCAGCAACATGGCGACCTCAGGACGTTCCAGCCGACGTAAAGCAACGGCCGCGGCCAGGCGAACGGCTGGAGAAGAATCCCTGGCCGCAGCAACAATGGCCTCGACGTCGTTAATCCAGACCAGCGCCATTATCCCAGCGTGACGCAAGACGGCATCCTTGTCGTTGTTGCCGCGAAGCATTTCGACAATAGGACCTGCTCCTTCTTTCTTTCCCATCTTACCAAGGGTGAGCGCAGCAAAATATTGGACGCGTGGATATGAGACATCTTGCAGCAATTTCACTAAAGGCTCGTAAGCCAGCTGGGAGTGTTTGTCATCACCCAGCACCCGGGCTGCTTGAGCGCGGATTTCTGGATCTTTATCCGACAGTAAAGAAATCAACGGTTCGAAAGCCTGCTTGCTCAAGTGCAAAGCACCATCCGCATGCAAAGCGTTGCGTCCGATCTGGCCCAGGCCCCACATCGCGTGAATGCGGCCCAATTGGCTGGAATGGTTCTTTGCCGCCTCTATTAGCGGTTCAGCAGCGTTCTTTGCCACCAGCGCAAATTGCGCTTCCATCCGCACACGTTGATCGCGATGTCCCAACAGGTGGATCAATTGACTGACGTCCTTGTTTTCCATTCCCTCGTTCAAGAGCTTTTTGGTTTCCAATGCCAAATCGCTTTTCGCGAGTTCTGGTTGGGAAATTTTATAGATGCGTCCTATCCCCGGTTTATCCCAGCCCTGCACCCAATCTGTGATATAGGCGTTACAATCCGGACCAAACTCGATGTCGGTCACCAGGACGTCGGAAATCAATTCATTGCGATCAACCAACTCGAAGGAGGCGCCCTTGGGGCTATTTACAAAGCTATGAACAAGACTCCGTTGAGGTTGGCCCTTGAAGTCACAGAGGAAGAAATGGTCGTTATACCGTTCCGGCAGACCGACGCCGGGATAATGAGTCAAACCCGAGGGACCGTTCCCAATGTTGGCGACTGGTGGAACGATATAGGCCGGTTGCTCATCATTCTGTGGCTGCCACATCTTCTCTGCGTTCCATGGGCCGAGCGGGACGGGCGTTGAAATATATTGGAATGCAACGCGCCAACCGGTATCGCCCCCTTCGGTCACATAAACCCAGCGGGCGTGATCACCATGATCAGCATTGTTGTCGCCGGTAAAAAGATTTCCGTAATCGTCGAAGGCCAATTCCTGTGGATTGCGCATGCCACTCGCAAAGATCTCCAAATCGGAACCATCCAGATTGCAGCGTAAGACGCCGCCCGTTTCCGGCAGGGCAATCTTCTTTCCGTTCTGCATGACACTGAAACCACGATCGCCGCAGCTGAAATACAGTTTGCCATCGGGACCGATGCGCAAGCCATGCAGGTCGTGTCCAATAAAGGCGTAACGAACGCCATAACCCGTGCTGAGAACCTTTGTCACATCGGCTTTGCCGTCGCCGTCGTTATCCCGCATCAGGTAAAGACTCGGCATGCAGGTGAAATAAACGTCGCCTTTACGCGCCAGGACACCAGCCGCAACGCCGTCGAGAGCGTTGGTGAAGCCTTCCGCGAACGTGGAATATTTATCCGCTTTGCCATCCTCATCCGTATCCTCGATCAAACTGATCTTCTCGGATTCCTGGGTCCATTCCTTGAACATCTTCGGCACTTCCTCTTCGTGCCGTTTGATCATGGCCATGCGATCTTCGACCGTTTTGTTGGCGAGTTCCTCGTCGATCCAGCTTTGGAAATGGCGGTTGTCGATAGCGCCGTCGGTGTGGCGGAAGGTTTCCGTGACGTAAAAGCGGCCTCTTTCATCGATCGTGAAGCAAACCGGGTTGGCGAGCATCGGTTCTTGCGCGAAGACAGACACCTCAAGATTTGTGGCGACCTTAAAACTTTTCATCGCCATTTCCGGTTCAGGAAAGTTCGATGCTGCTTTTGCTTTTTTCCGAGCCTTGGGCGCCGGGTGCGCCGATTCCGCATCTTTCTTTGCCTCCTCTGCCTGCAGCGACAACAGTCCACCAGTGAGAAGGGCACAAAAAAAGCCTCGCGAAGAGGCCCAAAACATTTTTCTGAGCATGGTGCCCGCAGTGTAACGGTGGGCGCCTAGGAATCAAACGGGAAACGTTTCTCGACGGAGGACCATAAATCCCGGGAACACGTCCCCCTTGCCATCCTCCATGCTGACGCGTAATTTCTGCCCTCCGGTTTGCCATAAATTTTAAACGCACTTATTAAACATGAATGTTCGTGTTCGCTTTGCACCCAGTCCGACAGGCTTCCTTCATATTGGCGGCGCGCGCACCGCGCTCTTCAACTGGCTTTACGCCCGTCATACTGGCGGCACGTTCATTCTGCGCATCGAAGACACCGACACCGCGCGCAACACTCAGGAAGCGGTCGACGTTATCCTGCACGGTTTGAAATGGCTCGGACTGGATTGGGACGAAGGCCCGACCACCCCGGACGCCAAAGGGCCAAGCAAAGGTGACTACGGTCCCTATTTCCAATCCCAACGCGGTGACATCTACAAAAAGCGGGTCCAGGAATTGAAAGATAAAGGCCTCGCCTACGATCACGAAGGCGCGGTGAAGTTTCGCATGACCCGCGATCCGATTCTTATTCCCGACATCGTTGTCGGCGACGTCGAACGCAAATTAACGGATCGCGAAGAACTCGATCCCGACTTCGTCATTGTTCGTTCCGACGGACAACCCGTATTTCATTTCGTCAATGTGATCGACGACCTCGAAATGAAGATCACCCACGTGATTCGAGGCGAAGATCATCTTTCCAACACGGCGAAACATATCGCCATGTTCAAAGCCTTTGGCGTGGAACCTCCGAAGTATGGCCATATTCCCCTGATTCTGAATCCCGTCGACGGCTCGAAAATGAGCAAACGCGATAAAGGTTCTTCCTTGAAGTTCTACATGGATGAAGGATTCGTTCCGGAAGCAGTCGTCAATTATTTGTGTCTGCTGGGTTGGTCGCCGAAAGACAATCGCGAAAAGATGCCGCTGGAAGACATCGTTAAACTTTTCGACGTTCCACATATTTTGCGTCACAACGCCAAGTTCGATTTCGAAAAACTCCATTGGCTCGATGGCGAATACATTCGTGAGATGGCGCCAGAACGCTTTCGTGAACTTGGTATCGACGCTTTCAAGAGGGCGGCGGCACCGTTGGAAAAGTTTCCTGCCGCTTATGTCAGCGCTGCCGTCGATACCTGCCGTGGCAAAGTGAAAAACTTCGGCGAACTTCCTGCCTATGCCGGATTTTATTTTGCTGACGATGTGAAGCTGGATCCCGCCTTGAAGGAAAAGGAATTCAATGCGGAAGCCAAAGGTCGTTTGCAAAAGTTGCGCGACGCTTTTGCTCAGTTGCCCGATTTTTCAGCAGCCAACCTCGAACAAACGTTGAAGAAGATCGCTGCCGAACTCGGAATCAAAGCTGGCCCCTTGGTTCATCCTACTCGCATGGCCTGCACGGGTGCAACCGCCGGCCCAAGTTTGTATCATTTGCTTGAAGTTCTCGGTAAAGAGCGTGTCTTGAAACGGATCGACGCGGCCTTGACTTTGTAGCAGGCAAACAGCTCTGCCATCTCTCGACGACGCTCATGCGTTTGCCGATTGACGAATACGCGCATATCCGCTGGATTACTGCGCATGTTCAAGAACGTCGTTACAGTTGTTGCACTTTCCGTTTTTCTCGGAGCGACCGCTTGCAAGACCCGTCGTCATGAGCCGACCTCGGTGCCGCCACCGACGCCAAAGACGGTGGTCACAAATCGGACGGCCGTAACGCCACCGGTTCAAACAGCGTCAAAACCGGTCTTTACACCGCCGGTTCGTCCAGAGCCTAAACTTCGTCTGCCGCACATTTTCTCAAGCAACATGGTGTTGCAACAGGGCACGGCCGTTCCAATTTGGGGTTGGATCAAGGATGACGCCCCTGTCACTGTCACATTTCGCGGTGAAAAAATTTCCGCCACCGTTCGGGACGGCAAATGGACGGCGAAACTGCATAGCCTGAAAGTTGGCGATACCGACACGCTTACCGTGACCGGAGGAGACGAATCCATTCAATGCACCAATGTTCTCGTCGGGGAGGTGTGGGTTTGCAGCGGCCAGTCCAATATGGAATGGCCCATGAGCAAGGCGTTTGAACCACAGGCGGATATTGCTTCGGCTACAAATCAACTGATTCGCTTGTTTGTTGTCCCAAACGTGAAGTCCGACGCACCACGTGAAGATGTGGACGGCAAATGGGTGGTTTGCACACCTGAAGCCATCACGACGTTTTCCGCCGTTGGATATTATTTTGGACGCGACCTCCAGGCAGCACGAAAAGTCCCCGTGGGTTTGATTCAAAGTGATTGGGGCGGCACACCGGTCGAGTCATGGACCAGTGTGGAGGGATTGGCAAAAATTCCAGCGGGCAAAGAAGTCGCCGAAACATTCGTCAAAGAGATGACTGCTTATCAAACTGCCAAAGCGAATTACGACAAACTCCTGGCCGAAGCCAACCAGACCCAAGGCAAGAAACCGATTGCCCCATTTGTTCCGCATAAACCGAGTGAATTATTTAATGGAATGATCGCACCGATCATTCCCTATGCGATCAAAGGTGTGATCTGGTATCAGGGGGAAAACAACGCGGGTCGCGCGGCGCAATATCGTTCCCTTTTTCCGAATATGATTCGCGATTGGCGCCGTCTTTGGAACCAGGGCGATTTTACATTCTGCTGCGTGCAATTGGCACCGTTCAAACCGATCTCTCCCCTTCCAGGCGAAAGTGACTGGGCAGAACTTCGCGAAGCGCAGTTGCTCGCCACCAAAACGTTGCCGAAAGTTGGCATGGCCGTCATCACTGACGTCGGCGAGGAACGCGACATCCATCCGCGTAAGAAAGGTCCCGTTGGCACGCGCCTAGCCCTTGCCGCCCGTGCAATCGCCTATGGCGAACGAATTCCGTATTCAGGTCCAGCGTTCAAAAGCATCAAAATTGATGATGACAAAGCCATTTTGAAATTCGATCACGTTGGCGGTGGACTGGTTGCAAAAGATGGGGCACTGAAGAGTTTCGCGATTTGTGGCACTGATCACAAATGGGTCTGGGGAATTGCGGAGATCCAGGGAAACGACACAGTGGTTGTCAGCAGCCCGAATGTGGAAAACCCGGTGGCCATTCGATTCGGTTGGGCAGATTATCCTGTGGTTAACCTATGGAACAAAGAAGGCCTGCCGGCGTCGCCCTTTCGTACGGATAATTTCCCGCTGATCACCGAAGGGAAAAAGTAGCTTTAGTTTCCTTCCGAGAACGGCTGCGTTGCAGACAGCACCTGTTTGTCCGCCAACAAGCGGGTGCGCAGTTTCTCCTGATTTACTTTCTGTACCGATATCTTCTCGTCGATAGCCAAGGCCGCGGCCGTGGCAGCGGATTGGCTTGTGACCATAAACACCGGTTCCATGCGAATACTGCTGAACGCCGTATGACTTGCCGACAAGGCAAACGTCACGAATAAATTTTCGCACTCCTTCGCTTTTGGAATGATCGCTCCATACCCAATCGGATACGGAGGCGCGTTACCTCTTCCATTCGCCATTTTGCCTTCGCGCGTGACAACTCCGTTCCTGACGACGCGACGGATCTCGTGCGTATCGATTCCATAAGAGCCAATACTGACAGCATTCGACGCCACCTGTTTTCCGAGAATGTGATGTTCCGTCATAACCAAATCCGACACCATGCGTCGTCCTTCCCGCACATAGAGTTGATGAGGCCAACCACCATTGTCCACGAATTCATCATTGGGCAAACCAAGGCGTTTCATTTCATTACGCACTTTTTCCGGGACACGCGAATCTGTCGCAAGAAAGTGCAGCAAACCGCGATGATAATCTTCGTGTTCTCTGGCAAGTTGTTCCCGACGCGAGTAGCTGGCTTCCGGCCAATCCCAACTGGCGCCCGGAAGATTTGCCCCGAACGCCGCAGTGTTGAAATCGAATTTTCCGTGAGGCAACGGATCGTATTTTGAAAACCAACGCAGATCAATGTCATCGCCCATTGCCTGGCATCCCTTAATGAAACGTACGACCAATTCGTATCGTTTCGCATCGTAATTCTCAGGCTGTCTCAGCGGCACACGACCGTCATTCGTTGTGAGACAAAGGCGGAAACAGTAGGCCTGAATGCCTGGTGCTGGTTCACCCGGCTTGCCGGGGTCGCCGGATTGTATCAGCGCAATCAAACCGCTCTTAGAATCTCCGGGAATAACATAAGGATTCAGCGGCAAATCACGATCCCACACCCCCTGCCCGCTCGGCGTCCGTCCGTTCGCACGCGGCGGCAAATGATTCGTGCGAGGTTCGTACTTCGCATCGTAATAGATGCCGTTGAATTGTTCTCCGTATTTGGTGTTTCCCTCCCGCATCAGGGTAAACGCAACATCCGCCTTCGCCATGAGGTCGCCCTCATACGTTGCGTCGATGAACATTTTCGCTCGAAAAACTGTGCCATCCTCCATGAGCAACCCGGTAATTCGCGGGCCTTTTTTCTTTGTAGAGGTGAGCCGGGCATTGAAGTAAACAGGCACGTTCACCTCCTTGATCATTTCATTGAACAGCTGCTCGGCTGCATGGGGCTCAATTGAAAAAGCGCCACCTGTGGCGGGTCCGCCCCCGTTCGCCTTGAATGGCTTGTCCCATTCCAACTTTTTACCGTAGGCCCGCGTTAAACGTGTGAAATATTCCCGAGCAATTCCGCCGACGGTACGCGGATCACCGATGTCCACCGCGCTCAATCCGCCAGCGGTCATTCCACCCAGGTGTTTTCCGGGTTCGACGATGACAGCGCGTTTTCCCATCCGCGCGGTCTGCACCGCAGCGACGACTCCTCCAGAAGTCCCGCCGTAAATGCACACATCGGCCTCGATGATTTTCTTGAGCGCAGCGGCCGCGGATGGTTGCGTCCCAGCAAGACAGACAAAAGCAAAAATAAAAGATACCAGACGTGCGTTCATTCGTTGAATTGCCCAAAGTTTATGAAACGCCAATCCTTCGACGAGGACTCTTTAGTGGTCAAACGGGTTTACCAGTGGAAAGCTGAATCAGCGTTGACGTCCCTGTTTATAAAAAGAGTGCCATCAGAACGATGTCGTCATAAACGCCGTCCAGCTTGCGAGCCCGGCGCAACACACCCTCAACGCTGAAGCCGAAAGTTTCGTACAGTCGTTTTGCCGCAAGGTTGGAGGTAAACACTTCCAGTTCCACACGCTCGAGACCGGCTTTGCGGGCCTGCGCCAAAGAAGCTTGAAGCAGTCGTTTTCCAATTCCTTGCTTTCGAAAATCAGGATGAACCCCCATGCCAAGGCCGGCTCGATGAGAAAAGCCTTCCAGTGGAGGAGGCGTGATGTCGCACCAACCAACCACCCTGTCCCCAACAATCGCGACGAAGAATGGATGGTTCTGTTGGACATGAGATAAGGCCCATCCTCGGGCCTGCTCCAGCGGCGGCGCTGATAAAAAAGCAAGAAAACGACGCTCGCGGGCAACCGTATCGAGGCAGGCATGGTAACGCGGGATATCTGCTTCGGTGATTTGACGTATCTCAGGAGTCATGGTTTTAACAAAATCCTTGGCCACGAAGCTGGTCCATAATTCTGAAAAAGGCAAAACGGAACGAGAGAACGGAATTCCGATCAAGACGAAAATTTAAGGCAGGACTGCGGCGGAAAATGTCCGTTATTTACGGCGAAGAAGATCGAAGTGGTACAAGGCCACAGCCACGAGAGAATGTTGAATTTTCCCCGAAGCGACAAGGTTGGGAATCTCGGCGATCGGCACCAGTTTTGTAATCAAATCTTCGCTGTGATCGAATTCGCAGGCGTGTTTACAAATACAGTTTTCGATCATTACGGTGAAGCAGGTGTTACTCATAATGGCCGGATTCGGGAGTATTTTGCCGATCACGCGTACCTTTTCCCCTTCATAGCCAGTTTCTTCCCGCAACTCGCGCGCGCCAGTGATTTCCGGCGTGGCATCTCCAGTGTCCATCATGCCACCGGGAATTTCCAACTCGATCGTATCACTGCCATGCCGGTATTGCTCCACCATGACCAACTGATTGTCCGGGGTGACCGCAATGACATTGACCCAGTTTACGGAATCGATAACGAAAAAATCATGTTCCGCTCCAGTGCGCGGAGACTTCTTGATATCTGAGCGGATTGTGAAGATGCGAAAATCACCCAGGGGCTTCGAACTAACCTTTTTCCACGGCTCGATCATGTGAATGGCTTCAGCTTGAAACTTCGGAGGGAAAAGGTCAATGAGGTTCGAACATTGGAAGCGATCAGGCTAGTCCGTTGCCGCGTTGGGCGTGCTATCGACAGGGTTGTTGGTCACCCATTCAACGGCATGTCTTGTGAGTGCCGTCGCGTTGGCGACCCCAAGCTTGCGTTTGATTTGCACGCGGAAAGTTTCAATGGTTTTTATATTTAACCCCATTTTTTCCGCGATCGCACGCGTCTGTAATCCTTCTCCAATGTATCGGAACACCTCCAGTTGACGCTTACTTAAAGACTCAATGGATCCGGGTGCCTGCCATTTTCCAGAATGCACGAGGAATCCAGCGAAGGTCTGAGCGGTTGCGTCGCTGACATAAACTCCACCATCCAGAACTTTTCGGATAGCAAGCAGGAGTTTTTCAGTCGCTTCTTCTTTCATGACATAGCCCGAAGCTCCCGCCTGCAATGATTCGCGGGCATGAAATTTTTCTTCATGCATCGAGAGAATCAGGACCTTCACCCCAGGGAAAGCAGAGGTAATACGCCGGGTCGCATCGATTCCATTACATCCCGGCATGGAAATGTCCATAATGACGAGGTCCGGCTGCATTTTACCAACCAGCGCCACGATGTCCTTTGTATCCGCAGCTTCGGCGACGACCTCCGCGACACCGCTCGTCCGGATATGCCCAGCAAGACTGGACCGGATCAGCGGATGGTCATCGACCAAAATTACGCGCGGTTTTGCGCTGGCGTCGTTCATTTTTCTTATGCGCTGCGTCTGACGCACATAAGATAAGGGAAGATTGGATCGCGCTGCAAATATGTTCGGTGGAGAAGGTTGTTAAACGTAAAAATCTCAATGACTCACCGCCCGGCGAATTGAAGAAGAAAAAATAACTAATTAGCAGCTTCACGACGCACCGATCGAAGACCTAATTCTTTCCCACCTTCCGTGACATTCAGTCGGAACCAATAACTGTCGATCATTTTCAACGTGCCTTTAAGCTCAGAAATCTTAGGTGGTTTAATCAAAAAGGAATTCGCGCCGAGTTGATAGGCCTTGTTGATATCCCTCAGTTCTTCAGAAACCGTCAAAACCACAACGGGCAAATGAGGGCATTGAGATTTGTTGCGAATCCAGGCAAGCACCTCCAGGCCGTTGACCCGCGGCATTTTCAAATCGAGTAAAAGCAGACCGGGCAACGGGTATTTGTTCCGATCCGAATACATTCCTTCCCCGCTCAGGTAAGAGATGGCCTGCTCGCCGTCGGCAACCCGAATGAGCCGATGGTCGAAACCGCCCTGCAAGAACGTGTGCTCGAGAATTTCCGCGAAGACTGGATCGTCTTCTGCATACAATAAGACATCGCGACGAAACATAATGGACTAAACGTTTCTGCGCGTCCCTACCCTCGTTTGATAGCGCAGTCTAACCCGTCAAAAGCAAAACATATTGTACAATTTTACCAATCGGGATTCGCCTGTTCCTGGGTCCGGCATTTTTCCGAAGTGCGATTCCGAGATGTACTGAGTTCCTGAGGTGTGTTGCATAACGACGACTCGGCCCTGAGAGCGGGTTTTCCCGCCAGCTGTCTTTGGTCTTGTAAGTCACTATTTACTTCACGAGATGGATTGCGAATTTAGCCCGTTTCGATCTATTCTTTTCCCGCTCGAAGCCATGAATCCTGGACCGATTATTTTAGTCTCTCGCAAAGTAATCCTCATCATGGAAGACGACGAGAATGACGTTTTTCTTTACCAGCGCGCTTTACGGTCCATTCCTAAATGTCCTGACTATTTTTTCACTCGAGATGGCCAGGAAGGGATCGATTATCTCAGCGGCCGGAATGAATTCTCAAATCGAAACAAGCATCCCTTGCCTGCTCTCATTCTCATGGACCTGAAAATGCCGCGCATGAGCGGCTTCGATGTTTTGGACTGGCGACGCACTGATGCCAACGCCCGACTGATTCCGCTGGTTGTTTTTTCCTCCTCCACACACGGATCGGACGTTCGCAAAGCCTACGACATGGGGGCCAACGCTTATTTCACAAAGCCACATGATTACAAGGAGTTGTCGGAAAAGCTGACGCTGATCGACAGCTTCTGGAAGAGTGCGGTCGTTGTAGAAACTACTACTCTCGCAAAAGGGTAACAACTCTTACTGAGGTAAAACGTGACCGGGAATTGAACATGTGGGCGATGTGCCAACAGGGCCAATCGTGTAAGCTCCTCCGGAGGGACAAGCTGGAAATGACTTTAAATACGGCGAGATATCATTCGCTGTCACCGCATCCCCAACGTTCTTTTTGTTTTCCAGCGCCCATTGATCCGTCGCTCCATCCAATTGCCTCAGATAATTGATGCAACGATTACCCACTTCGCGTTCTTGAACGATCTGAAACTCCTGGGCCTCGTTACGAAGTTGCCGATTCTCCTCAATCAATTGTTGAATTTGGTCCGGCGACAGATTGACGCTTTTATCGAGCGCGGAGATTCCTTCGCTTGAAAGAGACTTCTGGCTCTGCCGAAGCTTTGCAGCATCCTTCTGAAGCTGCGACACCTGATTGCGTAATTGAAAAACCTGAAGGTTTTCCTTCTTGAGCCGCTCAATTTCAGCAGGGCTGGCCTGAAATTCTCGCAGTTCCTGCAATTCAGCTCGCAAGGTAGCAATCTCTGCGGCTTGTTTCTGCAGAGCCGCAATCTGCTCATCTTTCTCATGCCCTTTCTGGAAAACAAAAAAAAGGCTGCCGGCGAAAAGAATCACCAGCAGCCATGGAAAAAACGTCTTCAATTATTCCCCTCGAGTTTTCTTAAGCACGTAACGGATCGTTTCCAAAAGTTCATGGGGATGAAACGGTTTCCAAAGCATGACCCCGCGAACCCGACGAATAAATTCATCAATTTTTTTGTCTCCCTTGTGGCCGGTCATGAAAATGAAACGTTGGCAAAGATGCGGTTTCACTTTTTGGACAGCGACGTAAAACATGTCCCCCGGAAGGTTTGGCATCAGCATGTCGCACAGGATTACATCAAAATCCACCGTCATAATCTTCTTCAGGCCATCGACACCGTTGCGAACCGAAATCACGCTGAAACCGTGCGCCTCCAGATAAATTTTGAGCGCTTCCGTCAATTCCCCCTCGTCTTCAAGCATAAGCACCGTCTCCAGCGGCTTTTCGTCCGCCAGTTCATGGGTCTTTTCTTGCGATGAACCGTAAAACTTTCTGTCCATACTATTTGGTTGAATCTGGTGCGCGTGGCGGGAGTTGAACCCACAACCTGCGGCTTCGGAGGCCGTCACTCTATCCAATTGAGCTACACGCGCTCAGTAATAAAGCTGATGAATATGCCTGCACGGAATAGTCCGGCAAGTCATAACTCCAAAAAATAAAGGTGTTTAATGTTATTCGTTCAACTCCTCCTCAATAAGATATCCGCCCTGACCGCATATTTCAAAAATTCCACTATCCTCCAGCCAATCTTGGAGTATTTTCTCTTCCGATTTTTACCAAGGTCGTCCATTGTGCGACCACTTTGATTCTTTATGGCTAAAACAAGTTCAAAAAATTCCAACGCAAAAGAAACCAGCGCTCTTTTCAAACGCCTCGGTCTTTCTGAAATCAATGCCGGGGTCTTTTGCGGGGAATGGCTCGGTAGTGGCGCGACCATTGACAGTATTTCTCCTATCGATGGCAAACTCCTGGCCAAGGTCCGCACTGCAACCACGGGCGAATACGAAAAATGCGTTGAACGCGCCCAGGCTGCTTTTCGTTCCTGGCAACAGTTACCCGCGCCAAAACGGGGCGAAATTATCCGCCAGTTCGGAAACGCCCTGCGTGATGCAAAAAAGGATCTCGGACGACTTGTCACTCTGGAAGCCGGCAAGATTCTCGCTGAAGGCGAAGGTGAAGTGCAGGAGATGATTGATATTTGCGATTTCGCCGTCGGTTTGTCGCGACAACTTTATGGTTTAACCATCGCTTCCGAACGCGCTCAACATCGCATGTTGGAACAGTGGCATCCTCTCGGCATTGTTGGAATCATCAGCGCCTTCAATTTCCCGGTCGCCGTTTGGGCCTGGAACAGCGCTCTCGCCGCCGTTTGCGGTGATTCCACTATCTGGAAACCCTCCGAACAGACTACGTTGACGGCGATTGCGTCGATCAAGATTGCGGAGAAAGTCTGCAAGGCCAATGGCATTGATCCGGCTATTTTCAGTTTGATTATTGGCGACCGGGAAACCGTCGGGGAACGACTGGTAAACGACAAGCGCATCCCTCTCGTTTCCGCCACGGGCTCGACTCGCATGGGCCGTTATGTCGGCGAAAAAGTGATGCATCGCCTAGGAAAAGTGCTTCTGGAACTCGGCGGCAACAACGCGATCATCGTTACGCCTACCGCCGATCTGAAGCTCGCCACACGTGCTATTCTGTTCGGCGCGGTCGGAACAGCTGGTCAACGCTGCACCACGACCCGCCGTATTTTCGTCCACGAATCCATCGAAAAAGATCTTACGAACCGTTTAATCGATGCCTACAAACAGGTACCGATCGGTAATCCATTGGATTCAAAGACATTAATGGGTCCGCTTATCAACCTTCAATCGGTCGAAAGCATGCAAAAAGCCTTGCGTGAATTACGCAAGGAAGGCGGAGAAATCCTATATGGAGGCGATCGCCTTGAAGGAAAAGAATTTGAAGGTGGCCGCTATGTTTCGCCCTGTATTGCGCGGGCCAAAGCAAATTTTAAAATCGTCCACGAAGAGACATTCGCTCCGATTTTGTATGTAATCTCCTACAAAAACCTCGAGGACGCCATCACTTGGCAGAATGCCGTCCCACAAGGATTGAGCTCGGCCATCTTCACGAACGACCTGCGCGAATCCGAGAAATTCCTGTCCTGCTGTGGCAGCGATTGCGGAATCGCCAACGTCAATATTGGCACGAGTGGCGCGGAAATTGGGGGTGCTTTCGGGGGTGAAAAAGACACTGGAGGTGGACGGGAAAGCGGCAGCGATTCGTGGAAAAATTATATGCGACGCCAAACCGTCACGATCAATTTCTCGTCTCAACTGCCGTTGGCACAAGGAATCCAATTCGGGGATTCCGTGTAGTAGATTTTCTAGGGTTTTCCACTAAAAGCATACCAAAGAAACCAAATCGGTTATTGACAAATGCAGTGCCTTATCGAAGGTTAAACTGTGTTACGGATTCTGCGGAGGTCAGGGGATCTCCTAGGTTTCAGGTTAGAAATTGGTTAGTTAGATAGGTTAGGTAAGAAAGAAAACAACAGTATGATCTCAAACGAACGTCCATCACCTTACGGTCACCATCATCATCATCGGTCCTCGTCTTATGGTTCCGGCATGCCGCCGAAACCTCCTGTCCAGGAAGACACTCTTAAGACGGAGAAGATTCAAATCGAACGCAAAACGTTTGTATTCACCTTGAAGGAAAATCCTCGTGGTCGCTTCCTCCGTATCACGGAAGACGTCAACGGTCGTCGCGATAATATTATCGTGCCTTCCACTGGCCTCGATGAATTCAAGAAGATCCTTGATGCAATGGTGAAAGCCAGTAGCGAAATCCCGCAAAAGGGACAGTAAACAATCTTAAAAAACTTAACGAAGACAGGAGGCTATCTCCTGTCTTCTTTTTTTTGCCATCACGGGGCGAAAAGCCAGCTATTCCGTTGCGGCCGCTTTCGCCGTTTTTTTTCGGGTCTTCACCCGGGGCGCATCTCCCCACAGGCTTTCAAGATCGTACTTCTCCCGCACGTCCTGCTTCATGACATGGATCACCACATCAAAGAAATCCAATACCTGCCATGGAGCTTTGGAGTCACCATCGACAGCGCGGGGACGCACCTCGTGTTCGGAACGAAGGCGATCGGTGATCTCTGAAACAATTGCCCGAAGGTGGGGTTCGCTCGTGCCACTGGCGATCACGTAATAATCCGTGATCGAGGAAATCTTTCGGACGTCGAGGACAACGATGTTCTCGGCCTTTTTGTTTTCAGCAAAGTCGCGGCAGAGCAACGCGAGTTTTTTGGAATCCATTGTATTGATCTAACTTTTGCCAGAAGTTACTGCAATTACCTTAAAGATAAAGCCGATAATTGCGAATCGCTTCAGCCACGGCGTCCGGAACAAGGTGACGCACCGGAAGTCCAGCCGCAACGCGCGACCGAATTTCCGAAGAGGAGATTCCTACTGGGAAACCGCGCAGGAGCTTTCCGCGAAACGGCGCCGGAAATTCAATGCTGACCTGCCCTGGTCTTGGAATGACCGCAAATTCCACGGTTCGCGCCAACTCCTCCGCTTCGCGCCATTTGGGCAATGTCGGTACATGGTCCGCGCCCACAAGGTAGGTTAATTGCGCCCCGTTGAATTTCTTCAAATAGGAGCGAACGGTATCGACGGTATACGAAACTCCACCTCGCAGGATCTCTTGCTCGTCGATCTCGTAATCGGTTTGCCCCACCAGGGCCAGGCGCAACATGCGCAATCGTTCCGCAGCAGGAGCACTCTTGCGATCTGGCTTAAACGGAGACTGCGCAGCAGGAATAAAAAAGACACGAGAAAGACCCAACTCTTCCTTTGCCGTCTGGGCAACAAGAAGGTGGCCAAGGTGAACCGGATCAAATGTCCCACCGAATAAACCGATTCTCATGTTGCGGCGGAGTCTGACGTCTACGACGAAAACAGGAAATGTTTTTTAGCAACAGCGATTGATTCCCTTGAACCGCTTCTCCGTCACCTGGACATAGATCTGTTCTTTGGAAACAGTCTTGTGGTGTTCGCAGACGCATACTTTTGCTTCCGCTCGTTCCATATCGGCTTCGCCACTCAGATGTTTCGCGAGCGCCAGGAGCAACGCAAAGAGTCCCAGCAAATGCACCGGTTTCGATTCCGCGATCGCGTAGTCGGGGAGGAACACCGGTTTCGTTTCCTGCAATTCCGCAATCTTCTTGCGCATGATGAGCAAGAGCCATTCGTATAAACTCAAAAGGAAAATAGCCGCGACCATGGCCAGAAAAACGCCCGTCACCACGGAGTTCAACATCCAATTGAAGTGCAGCACTCGATTGGTCTTCACAGCCTTTTGCGCGGCTTGAATAGTTTCCACGACGCCGGCGGTCTTCGCGGTTTCCGCCGCCTGGTTCAGCGCGGGCAATTTCGCATCGAGATCTTTTGCCGACGCCAGAAAGCCAATCTTCGGATCTGGATGCCAGATCTTCTCCACTCCGGCAGTCATCGTGACGGTGAGAAGCCACAACAACGGAATCAGCGTGACGAGCGCAATGGCTGGTCTCCCCGGTGTCGCTCGTTTTTCCACCAACTGCATTTTCAAAAGCACCGTCGTGGCAAGGCAAAGGGCAATCGCCGCCAGCAACTGGTTGGCAATTCCGAACAAAGGCCACAACGAATTAATACCACCGAGTGGATCGCGCACGCCTTGAATCAAAAAATAACCCCACGCCGCCACGACGAGGATACTCGCAAGCCACGTTGGACCAATTTTGTTGGTCTGCCCGAGCGGTTTCCAGAGGTGCCCCAGGAAATCCTGCACCAGATACCGTCCCACGCGCGTCCCGGCGTCGAGGGTGGTCAGGATGAACAACGCCTCGAACATAATCGCGAAGTGATACCAGAGATCCAGCCATCGTCCGTTAACGATCCGGGAAAAAATATGCGCCATGCCGACAGCGAGGGTCGACGCCCCTCCGGTTCGTCCGAATAAAGTTTTTTCGCCGAGTTCCGACGCGAGTTGATTCATCTGCGTTTCTGTCACTGGCGCAAAGCCAAAGGAATTGACCTTCGCAATCGTCGCTGCCGCCTCCCCTTTCATGTTGATGCTGAAATAAACACCCGGTTCCAGCGTGCAGGCCGCGATCAACGCCATAATCGCCACCAAAGATTCGAGACACATCGCGCCATAACCGATCGAACGTGTGTAACTTTCCCGGGTAATAATTTTTGGAGTCGTGCCGCTGGAGATCAACGTATGAAAACCAGAGATCGCCCCGCAGGCGATGGTGATAAAGCAAAAAGGAAAAAGTTTTCCCGCCACGACAGGGCCTGTTCCATCGATGAATTTGGTCACCGCGGGCAATTGGAGCGTCGGGAGGACAAATAAAATCCCCAGCGCCAGCGAAAGAATCGTCCCCAGTTTCATGAAAGTGCTCAGGTAATCGCGCGGAGCCAGCAAGAGCCAGACAGGCAACACGCTCGCGGCGAGCCCATAGATGATAATTGACCACGCCAACGGCTCCTGACCGAGCGTCAGCGCTTTGCCCAGCGAAGCGTGTTCGTGGAAAAACTTTCCGCCCCAGACCGCCAACAGCAGAAGGATCACCCCAATGACCGAGGCCTCCATCACTTTTCCGATACGCCAGAAACGGAGATACCCACCCATGAACATCGCGATCGGAATCGTGGCGCCTACGGTGAAAATACCCCACGGGCTTTCCGCCAGCGCTTTGACCACCACCAATCCCAACACCGCCAAAAGAATGATCATGATGGAAAGAATCGCGAGGATCGCAATGTAACCGGCTGGATTATTCAACTCCTCCTTCACCATTTGGCCCAGCGACTTCCCATTGCGCCGCATCGAACAAAACAGAATGACAAAGTCCTGCACCGCTCCGCCGAGGACGACGCCGATTAATATCCACAACGTGCTCGGCAAATATCCAAACTGCGCCGCGAGGACCGGTCCAACGAGCGGCCCCGGACCCGAGATCGCGGCGAAATGATGACCGAATACGATCCACTTGTTCGTCTTGACGAAATCCTTCCCGTCATCGTGCACCTCACACGGCGTCGCGCGCCGGTCTTCCAGTGCAAGCACCCGCGCCGCGATCCATTTGGAGTAGAATCGGAAGCCAATGACGTAGGAGCAAACGGCCGCGATCAGGATATAGGCGGAATTGATCGGTTCTGCACGGCGGAACGCGATGGTTGCATAAGCCCACGCACCGAGCAGTGCCACCAAAAACCAAATGATTCGGGAAAAAACTTTGTTCATTGCGCGAATTGGCAATGTATCCGGTTGCACTCCGCCGTTTCAATCCTGAAGGTTTACCGACATGCCCGCAAAATAAGAACCGCATGAGTCAATTCTTCGGAGTTTCACGCCATTTAAACTCGACTGACTCCGAACTTCCCCCTTTTCCGCTAAACCGCCAAAAACCATCCGCTCAAACGCGGCCAACGGCATTCCGCCACAATTTTTCGCGACGAAAAGTTCAAAACCCGTCAAAAAACTAACATTTTTGCCGTAAAAAATTGGCCAATAAGGATATTTTGTTAACTTTTTATTATACAAACGACGCCCATTCTCGATATTCGTTAACTTTCTTTTATATAAACCAGGAGCAGTACCGTATTTGTTAACTTTGTTTTATATAAACTCGGAGAATTACCGTCATTTGTTAACTTTTATTTATACAATCGGAGACCATTAAGCGTATTTGTTAACTTTCTTTTATACAATCGAGGAGCATTGCGCGTATTTGTTAACTTTTTGTTATATCAAATCGTCCCAGGACGGTAATTTGTTAACTTTTCTTTATACTAACTCGGGCCAATACGGAGTTTCCCAACGTTCGTTTGAGGCGAAAAGGAGGCATTGGGGTAAACCGGAAAATCTGGCGCTTCGAAAACCTGTTCGGCCGATCTTCCCGAATTTTTAATCACAAAAAGTTGCCGTCTAAGCGCAAACCGCTCCGCCCGCCGACGACTTTTTCCCGTCGCAGACAAAATGGGAAAAAGGTTTCGACGTCACAAGAGATTTCCCCTCGAAACTCATTTCGCTTCCATCGCGAATTCTGGAGTACGCGTCACGGACAAAAATCCGTCACAAAAGTTTCCCGGTCGCTGCCACATCCGAAGATGAATGGATCGGAAATTCCAAAACAGAGGGCAAAGGAGAATTTCTCCGTTCTTCATTTCCAAATACTAAAACGAAACGGGTCCGTTGTTTTGGAAACAAACGGACCCGTGTCAAATAATCAGCAATAACTAACGTTAGTCACCAATGCTGTTCGTGATCGGACTCAATCGAATCGTGCCACTGGCGTTTGTCGTCGCAGGATTCAGGAATGAACCGTAACCATTCGTGTAATCCTGCAGAAGGACACCTTTCCACGTGAGGCTTTTGCCTTGGCTCGTTTCGTTGGTGAACGTACCGCTGATGAAACCTGTCTTCGCCATCAATTGCGCAGAAAACTTCCCGGCGTAAACCGGTTCGTCATTCGTCCGTTTCGGATCAACAAAGAAAATATTGTTGGTCTTCAAGATAACCACATTGCTAATTGAAGAACTCTGCGCACCTTCGCTCAACACCGCAAGGAAGTTTGTAAACGGCGCGTATAAAACTTCTCCCAGAACCGGAGCTTTTTGCACGGAGGAGATTACATCGACCTGGTTGGTAAAGCCGACAGCCCAACTGTTGTTTGTCCAACGTGTCTTGATCCAATCGATTTTGCCGACTGGGGCGAGATTTGTGTTTCCGTCGAACGCATTCGTGTTCGCCTCGAAAGTCAGCCAGCCCATCAGTTCGCCGCGCGTGCGTTTAATCGCTTTACTCGAAACAATATCGTTAGTGTCCGCGTAAAGCGGCATGTGCAACGGCCAACGACCCGCTTGAGACAACATCGTGGCTTGCGCGAGAGTCTGGCCATCAGAGGTGCCGCCGGCCGCTTTGATATTGCCGTCTGCATCCACGGTGACCAACGCGTAGCCATAACCGACAGGACCGGTGTTGTTGTCATCGAATCCAGGAATCGCCACCGTGTAGTTCGTCGCGTAGAGCGTCGCCGGATTGCCACTCTTCTTCCAAAGGTAACGGTCCGCGACAATCTCAGAGGACCAGCCGGCTGCAATGTCGCTGACGGAACCGGTCACGGTCTGGCTCGCCCCGGCGAAATCCATCACCAATACCAAACGCAGCGAACTCTTGCCCAGGGCGGCGCGACTCAACGTGTTGGTCGCAGTACCATCGAGATTGAATTTTCCACTGAATGAAACCGTGTCGCCATCAAGCAACAGTTTTCCGCTGTAACCCAATTTCTCCGTCGTCATTACCGAGACATACCCTGCGCTGTGATGACGCACCTCGTCCGCCTCGTGGAACAGCCCGTTGTAGGTTCCTTTGTAAATTGCAAACGGATTGGTGATGAAGTTCGCGTAAATCGTCATGTTCGATCGCATCACGTAGTTCAGCAGCAAGCTATTGGTTTCAAGAACCAACTGCGTGGCGTTCGTCGAGGAGGTAAACGTCCAATTGGTGAAGATGTATCCATTGGTGAAAACGTTCAGCGCCGTAAGTTTGTAGCCACAGCCGACGAGCAACTGTGCACTGCCGTCATTCGTCCCAATCGCTTTATCCAAGGTTGGCTTCACAAGGTTCACTACGTCACCAGCAGGGAGATTGTTGGTGATCAAAGTGAAACTACTCCGAACGGCATAGATGAATTTCACTGTCATCATCTTCGAAGGCAGTCCGCTGTAATCCACAGAATAAACCTGCAGGACATTGGTTCCGGGTTTGACGGTCACTGCGGCATTCGTCCATTTCACCGAAGGACCATTTGTATTCAAGGAAACCGGTGCAAACGCCGAACCATTAAGACTGAACAACACGTTGGTCACCTGCGCATTGTCTGCGGCTGCGCCTCCAATACCCATCTTGTAACCGATTACCGTAGCGTCGTTATACATGATCGCCTTGGGTGTTGTAATGGACACCGTTGGAACATTTGTATCCGCCAATGAAACCAGCGACGCATCACTGCTCGTAACAGAATACGAACCGTTGGAAACAATCGCCGAATAGATATCAGGAACTCCCGGCGCATTCGTGATCACCGGAACCACGTACAAACTCGATGTTGCTCCCGCGATCGCCGCGCCATTCTTGCGCCACTGGTACTTTTGATTGTTGCCTAGCGCAGTGACGGAGAATTTCGCCACGGCGATTTGGCCATACGTTTTTACGAGTCCGACGGGTTGTTTCGTGATCGCAATCGGCAAATCAACAGATACAACTGCACCCACACTCGTCGTCGCATTGCTTAACGCATTGACCACGCGCACCGTGTAGACTCCCGCGTCTGCGGTGACGGCATTTGTTTTAAGGAAAAACGAGTTAGTGGCTTTGGCAACCACGACACCGTTCTTGAGCCATTGGTATTTCAACGGTGACGTACCAATTGCCGTTACACTCAGGCTGATTGTTCCAAGATTTGTAAGCGTTTGATTCGCTGGCTGACCGCTGATAAATGGATCAATCACCGTCAACGCTGCCACCGCGCTCGTCGCCGTTCCAGCCGTATTGGAAACAATGACAGAATAATTTCCTGCATCAGCCGCCAACACATTCAGGACGGTCAATAGCGCCGTGTCGGCACCCGAAATCTTACCGTTATTCGTCAGAGGACTGCCGTTCTTGAGCCATTGGAAACTAACATTGTTTCCATGAGCACCGACGCTAAAGCTCGCGGTCGTGCCAGCGTTGTTGGTCCTTGAAATTGGGTCCAGATCAATCATCGGCGCTCCCGAAACAACAACGAACGCCGAGTTATTTTCAAGATTTGTATCCAAAAGGCCTCCGGAGACGGAAACGTAATTGGTAACATCACCACTCCACGTCAAAGGAACAACGACGATGGTGATGTTGGTGCTTTCACCCGACTCAAGGTTCGAAAATTCATAAGTCACCTTTCCGCTGTCGAACGTTCCACCTTCTGAAGCAGAAACAAAGTTTACGTTCGCCGGAAGGGTGTTCGTCAAAGAGACTGCCAAAGATGGATTGGGACCGTTGTTGGTCACCGTAATCGAGAAGATCAGGTTAGTCCCCAGTCCGACCGGCTCGGGTGACGAAGAAATGGATACACCCAAATCCGCCATCGGCGAGTTGGTGAAAACGTTATCCGCGCCGTAAGTCGTTCCACCCGGATTTTCCGCGACAACGCGATAATGATACGCTGCCCCTACCTGCAGGTTGGCCAGAAGGTTGGAAACAGAGAATAACGTCTCTGCGATGGGAAGGACATTTGTCGCGGAAAAAAGTCCGTAGCCGGCATTCGTTCCGTATTCGAAATAAACTGCCGTCTCTGCCCCGTTCGGATTAACGCTTCCGTACACCGTTCCCGTCAGAGAATCGGCTCCCAACGTAGTAACAATGGGCCCACCATAATAGCCGAACAGTTTGGTATTGCTCGTTTGCGTTTCAACCTGAACCACCAACGCCTGGTTCAGTCCCTGGCCAGCGGGAGAGGTGCAAACAATCTGCGTGTGCGAGCAGGAGACAATTGAACAATTTTGACCGCCAATCGTCACCGTGCCGTTGGTGCCAAAATTGGACCCGCTCAGGGTAATCGTCGTTCCGCCAGTAGACGGCCCCGTCGCTGGGAAAATATTCGTAATGATCGGGTCGTCATAACCGAACGAAAGTGGCGAGGTGTTCTGGCCATCCACGTTCACCTGGATCGGGTTGTTGGTCCCCTGTCCCGCTGGCAGCATGAATTTAACGACTGTATTCGAGTAAGTGGTCGACGAAACGACCTGGCCATTAAATGTCACGATGCCGCTGGTGCCGAAGTTGGTACCAATCAAAGAAATTTCCACGCCACCGATCGTTGGCCCGTGGTTCGGTGAAGCAGAGAAAAGCATTGGCCCATCATAACTAAACAAAACGGCCGCGCTGTTTTGTCCACTAACTCCGACCACGATCGAATTATTGGTGCCCTGTCCGGCAGGCAACATGAACTTGATTTGCGTATTGCTGTAGCTTGTCGGCGTGACTGTCTGACCATTAAGGGTCAACGTTCCACTCGTTCCAAAATTTGTTCCGCCAACGGTAATTTCGACGCCACCTGCGGCCGGACCATGGTTCGGCGACACAGAAGTGATCCCCGGAACGCCGTAATTGAAGTAGGCATTCGGGCTGAGCTGGCCGCTGACATCAACCGAAATGGTATTGCTCACTCCCTGCCCAGCCGGAAGCATGAATTTAATCTGGCTCTGATTATAACCGGTCGTGCTGATCGGCAAACCATTGAAAAATAGCGTCCCATTTGTACCGAAGCTCGAGCCGGTCAGGGTTATTTCAATACCACCGGCCGTCGGTCCGACATTGGGAGACACGTTAGTAATCGTCGGGCCGTCATAACTGAATGTTACAGGTGACAGGCTCGGTTGGCCGCTGATGGTAACAACCACGGCTTTGTTTGTGCCCTGTCCCGCGGGCAGTTGGCAAACGATTTGAGTGTGGTTACAACTACTGACGCTGGCCGGTTGGCCACCGATTGTGACCGAGGCCGTCGCTGTCTGATTCCCGAAATTTGTTCCTACCAACGTAATAGCAGTACCACCGACTGTTGGACCATGGTTCGGGTTCACCGAAATCAGCGCCGGAGGATCATAGCTGAAAGTCGTCGGCGTCGTGACCACGTATTTCCCTTCCACCGTCAAATTAATAGGGAGATTTGCCCCCGATCCGGTTGGAGTGAGAAACTTGACCCGGGTATTGGTATAACTGGTGATCGTGCATGGCAACCCGCCCAGAGTCACCGAGCCACTGCCACCCAGATAAGCTCCATCGACCGTCACAAGTGTTGAGCCCACGGTCGGCCCGTTCAACGGCGAAGCGGAAACGATGAAGGGAGTCAGCGTGGTAAACAAGGTGTTCGTGCCCTGAACTGGACTGCCCGAATTCATGAAATTAGTCGCTTGGATCCAAAAGTGGTAATCCCTGGCGGGAATGAGACCAGTAACCGTTAAGTTGGTGGTTACCGGCACGTCGCCACTGCCCACGCTGATCCATGCACTAGAGTCCGTGAATTTCCCCAATACGTCATTTGTTCCCCAGAGAAAACGCACTGCAGTAGGTGCGCCCGCTGGATTCAATGAAGCGTTCAGGGTCGCTGTAACGGAGTTGGTGACCGTTGCGCTGGTGGTCAACACAATTGGCGCCTCCGGGCCAACGAAGAAAAAGAAGTCATCACCCTGGTAAATTGCTGCCCCGCTCTCGGCCACGATGCGACAATGGTAGCTGCTCGCCCTGGACAGATTCACCAACGCCGCAGAATAGTTCGTCGTCACCGCAACGGTCGTCCAAACCGGGCTGTTTGAAAGAATGCCAATTCCGCCCGCGCGGCTGATATCCGCCGTTGTAGAACCTGTCCCTTCATCAAAATGAAAATAATTGAGCAAGCCGGGTTCATCGCCTGACATGCTTTGGTCGGTATTGCGCTGAATTTGGAAAATCGTCCGCGCCGTGTTCCAAATGCGAACTTCGTCAATGCTCCCCTGGAAGAAATTATTGGTAAAAGCCAGTGCGCCAATCATCAGGTTCTTGACCTGGTTGAACGCGCCTGCATTTGCTGCGTTAGTCAATGCGACCGAAGCCCCATCGATAAAAAGCTCGATCGCGCTTCCATTTCTTGTCGCTGCCACGTGATGCCAATTATTGTCCGTGAGAACGCCACTAGTAAGGGTCGGGCCTGGATTACCGACACCAAACATGATTTTCCCGTTCCCAAACGAAACTCCGAATCCATTGGTGCCTCCGGTCGCTTCGCCATCCACCAGGCCTCTGCCGGTATTCCATGGCCCCGGGGCAGCGACGTTCTGGGTGGACTTAAATTTGAACTCGATCGTGAAATCATTCGTAATTCGATTGGTGGTGCGGACATACTGATCCGTTCCGTTAAACGTCAGGGCCGAGCTCGTCGCGAGCACCTGGTTGGTTGGAGAAAAACTGCCGTAGGAGGCTGTCGCCCCATATTGAAAATAGACCTTTGTCGGTGCATTTACCCAATCGAAACTTCCTCTCATGAAGCCGTTCGTACTCATCAAAGCGGTCGGGAGAGTGATGGCAACCGGCGGGGTGCGAAGAACCGTCAAAGTATAGGTTTTGATAACACCGTTCTCCGCTTGCACGACGATGGAAATAGAATTGTTGCCATACGACAACGGCACCGTTGCTGCGTTGGTTTGCAGGACAAAAGCACTGCCGTTGATCGACACGGTGGCATTGGAGTACGCCGTGAGCGCTCCCACCGTGATGTTTGTCACCGAAAGACCCACCGTCGCGGAATATTGGGTGGTCCCGGGACTGAAAGAAGGGGACAATGTGCCCAAACTCAAATTAATTGCGGCGAGGGTGGCATTGGTATCCGCGAGGCGAGTAACAGTAACCTTATAGGTCGTGACGGTTACTCCATCCTCGGCCGTGCATCGGACACGAACTTCGTTTGTTGTTGCGGGGTTAAAAGCAAAGAAAGTATTCGTCGAAAAGGCTCCCCCGTTGAAGCTGTAGGTATTGGTCGCCACCGACGACAGGGCCGTCGCGGAAACGACCGTGCTTCCGACCGGACTCGCCACCGTCGACGTATAGTTGGTTGTGTTCGATGAAAATGTCGGGGACAAGGTGCAATTGCTCAACGACAGGGCGGACAAGCGCGACTCCGTACTCGGTAGTATGAGCATGCTAATGGTGTACGTCCTCACGAAACTGACGCTCGAAAAGAGATCCACATAGACAAAGTTGGTGAATGGATAGTTATTGGTGATGACAAACGACGGTGAGGCGACGGCATTCGCAATCGGCCCGCTGGGCGCATTGGTGTTGTACCTGGTTTGGGCGAAGTAATGATTAGTATCCGACAGCATCAACGTGACACTGCTTGTTGTCCCACGCGGGACATAGGCGTTGTAATTGGTAATGTTGACACCAAAAGAAGGCGATAGCGGCAAAGACGGATTCAAGATGAGTGAAAGAAGCTTCGGCTTTTCAAAACCCACCGCAGGAGTCCCTACCTGCGTGACGGCATTGGTCAACCTCACGATATATTGCGCTTCCGGCCAAGTATTACCGTTGGTGACCAGCGCCGTGACGAGCAACCGGTTGGTTTGGTAGATGTTTACGTTGAAGAAACTGGTTGCTGGAAGGTCTGCGAACCAGTTCGTCACTCCGTTGGTGATAATCGACACGGTAAACACCGTGGGTCCCAACATCGCGTAGGTCGGCATTTCTCCGCTAAAAAACAGCTGGCTCGGATCCCAAAAGTACGGCCGATCAATGGCCGGTCCATTCGTAGGCACAGCGTAACCATGAAGCAGTAACCGGCCGGGAACCCCACCGATGTTATTCGTCGGCATGCCAGTCGCCGCTAGACTGTGCGAAGAGGGATAATTGTAGTACGATACATTGTCTCCGGCATCAAAGCCGATCGAGGCATAATCCGTCCCCGACGACGTTCCAGCCAACGCGTCGCAGTATTCGTAGTTATACTCAAAATCAAACAGCCCATCTCCAATATCCGAGCGATCGATCATCACCAGTTGAAATCGGTCCAATACGCCTGTGTTATAAATTTCCACGTCGTTCCAGGTAACGATGGTCGAGAGTCGGCCATAGATGTAGCCACGGCCGAACGTCACATAATTGCCATTGCTGCTCGTAGTCACATCCATCCACATCGGAGACAGTTTCGAAATACCGTCACCCACCGGGAAGACGGACGGAGTAAATGCGCTAATCGGCCCTCCGGAAGAAACCGTGCCATTGTTGTTGATAAACAGGTTTGTCCAGTATTTGCCAAAGAACGAAATGGAATTCGAGCGCCCAGCTCGATCCAAAAACGGTGCTGCCGCCAGACTCATTTGAACAGAACCGTCATCGGTGCGACCATTTATCACCACGTCGTTGGTAAACGTTCCGTTGGCAAAAGCCATGCCTTCAAATCCCGGACGGATCGTGCCCGGATTTACCAGCGGCACGTCCGCATAATGGCTGAAGTTGGTGCCAAAATAGTTACTAAAATAATTCGTTCCCGCATTGTAACTACCAATGCGTACCATCACTGTCGCTGGGACCGGCGACGTGAGCGTCCCATCCGACACCTGGAACTTGAATGAATCAAAGACATTGCTCACGCCCGGCGTCGGGGTATAAACGAGATCAGGCAAAATATATCCAGCATTCGTCGTCGCGGTCAGGGTCCCGTTCGTAGGCGAACTCACCAGGAAATATTGCAGGTCCAACATGCAACTGTTCGGCGAAAAGTGAGCATAACTCCCATTGGTCAAGCCGACTCGATAATCTTCGTCATCATCCGCCGTCAGTGTAATCTTCAGCGCCTGATTCGGCCGTGTCTTTAAAAACTGATCATGGGCAGTCGGAGCATTATCGATCTGCTCGTTCCGTGTGATATGGATCAAGACCCTTTGATAGGTGATCACATTTCCCGAGCCATCCGTCGCCGCAAAAACAAACGAATCATCTCCATAAAACTGGATTGATCGTGGCTGATATTGCCAAAGTCCGTTCGTGCGGAATCCCGGTTGGAGGATCAGATTCCCGTTCAGCGGCGGTGTGGCGATATAGAAGTTGGTCGTCGCCGGCGTCCCGGTGACCGCCAAAGCGTTGGTTGGAGTGGTCCCTTGCAGCCAGTAAAACAATTGCGTGTTCGTCGACATGGGCCCGGTATAAAAGACATTCGTCGTATTGAGGAAGTTACCGGCGGTCGTGCTCGCAAAAAATTGGAAGAAGTAAAGTGTATTGGTCGCTAAACCCGTGAGGACAGCACTCGAGGTTCGATTGGCTCGCGAATACGTGAGAGTTGAAGAACCGGTAGTCGTCGACATCGCGGCCGTGGTTCCATAGTTAAATCTCGTCGTCCCCGTGACACCATTCGCGGTATAGGTTGCGGTGAGCGTTGCTGAATTTGATGTAACGTTGATCGCGTTCTGGGAAACAACCGTGATCTGATCCGATGTCCATATTGGACCATTCTGCAATAGGCCGGTCGCTCCTCCGCTTTTTTTATTAGCTGCAATGTTGCCACTGCCCTCGTCGAAAGAATAAGCACCCAACAATCCGGTTTCAGATCCATTCAGAACGGCTGTCATGTCGGTCTGGACCTGGGCCGCAGAATGGAACGTGCTCCAAACGTGAAACTCGTCGATATAGCCGACGAAATTTGAGTTGATAATACCACCGATTTGAAACGAGCCGGGACTCGAAGCATACGACGCCGTCGTTGTGAAAGTGTTAACCAGAGTGCCATCCTGATATATCTGCATTGAGTTCCCCCCATTATTACCCACAAACGCGTAATGATGCCATTGGCCCATCGGCGAGAAAGGCGGCGTGCCGGTAAGGCGCCCACTGGAAACATTTCCGTAATCAAAATAGATATTCCCGTCGCTGGATGAAATGGAGGCGGCCACGCGATTGGAGACGTTGTCCGGTGCTAAAACAAAGGCCAACCCTTTATTCGCCGACATTGGCTTGGCCCAGAATTCAATCGTAAAGCCAGCCGATGGAAGCGTCGTTCCGAAGTTCCCCACATTAACATAGTCATCCACCCCGTCGAAAAAGAGGGAGGAGGCACCAGCCATGACGGACGAACAACTGCCCAACAAAACCGCGGCGATCGCGCCACGGAGAGCGACATGAATTCTCATATTTAATTAGCGTGCTCGGGTAAACTGCCCTGCGAAAACTCCTAGAAACTAAAAACGACCGTCGTGGACGTTGGTTGAGACACGACCGGTGTAAGGACTGCTTTAGGAAAACTCGCTGAGGGATTGAACCGATTTTCCCCGATGTTGCCAACAGGAATTTTCCATAGACCGCATTAGACCCCCTTACCCTTTTACCTTGGCCGTAACAAATTCCGCTCAACGTTCAGCGTGCGCTTCACGCCCCAGAACGACGTCTCGCGTAACCTATCCCTGCTGGACCAACCATTCCCAGTCTTGCACGCCTCCATTTCTTGCATTAGGCCTCGTCGCTGCTACTCTCCCGCCCGATGCGTCTGCTCGACCGCTACCTTTTTCGCGAATTTATCGTTCCGTTCGCGTATTGTCTGAGCGGCTTTTTGATTTGTGGAATCGTTTTCGATCTCTTCCAGCAACTGGGCTCCTTTCAGGACGCCCATTTGAAAGGGAAAGAAGTCCTGCAGTATTATCTTCTGGTCACACCAGAAATGTTAGTGCTGGTCCTGCCGATTGCGCTGCTCCTTTCGCTTCTCTATGCCCTGACCAATCATTCGCGTCACCACGAACTCACCGCCATTCGGGCCGCAGGCATCAGTCTTTGGCGTCTCGCGGTCCCTTATTTTGCGGTCGGCTTACTCGCGAGCATCGCGATGTTTTTCATCAACGAAGTCTGGGCTCCTGAGTGGCAGGAAGAAGCGCAAAGCATTTTGACGAAAAGGACTCACGATCGCGAATGGCAGCAAAAATTGTTTTTTCGCAATGAACCAGAGAAGCGTTCGTGGACGATTGCTTTGTACAACCTGAAAACACACGAAATGGTTCAGCCCAACGTTCGCTGGACTCCACCCGAAGGCGGCCGCCGCGAATACCATGCCGATCGCGGAATTTTTACGAACGGCGTGTGGCAGCTTTTCAACGTTCAGGCGCTCTACTTCAAGTCTGACAATGACTCCTTTCCGGAAAAAATGGTCACGAATTCAATGACGCTGAAATTTTCAGAAACTCCTGAATTGATTCGGAGCGAAACGCTGATCAACAGCATGAATGTGAAGAAAGCAGCGCGGCGTCCTCGAATTCCGTTGAAAGACATTTTTAACTATTTGCGCCTGCACCCGAGTCTCAGTGGCGAACAATCCGCTAAAATTCACACGCAGCTGCACGCACGACTGGCCGCGCCGTGGACGTGCATGATGGTGGTGTTGATCGCCCTGCCCTTCGGCGCTCCATCCGGGCGTCGCAACATATTTGTCGGCGTGGCCAGCAGTATTGTTATTTGCTTCAGCTACTTCGTGGTGCAGCAACTAAGCCTCAGCTTTGGCATGGGGGGGAAACTCCCTCCGATCGTCGCTGCCTGGTTGCCGAATTTAATTTTCGGGGGCACCGGAATTTTTCTCACATCGCGCGTGCGTTGAGGTTTGTTAACGGACCAAGGGTCTGTGTGACCCGCAGCAACGTTCGTCGCAACGCATTAAGAAAAAGCAGCCCTCTTTCGATGCGGACATTGCTCCGGTTCACAGAGCCGCGGTCCATTTCGTGGCTTCGCTTAAGGTTCTCGGATCTTAAACCGGGGACGTAGACGTCCCCGCTCCAATAGCTACCTCGCTTATTCGCAACTTGCTCTAATGAGGCCGGCCACAAGAGCAACCAACCGTCTTAGCTTCGCCCGCCTGTGGATCGTAATTCAGATACGGCCCAAGCCAACGTTCGACTTCCTGAAGGGTCATTCCTTTGCGCAGGTGATAATCGAGCACCTGGTCTCGATCGATTTTGCTGATCGCAAAATATTTCGATTCCGGGTGGGAGAAATATAAACCGCTCACGCTGGAACCGGGCCACATGGCATAGCTCTCCGTCAGTTTAATGCCTGTGTTCTTTTCCACATCGAGCAATTGCCAGAGGGTTTGTTTCTCCGTGTGATCCGGGCAGGCAGGATAACCGGGCGCCGGACGGATCCCCCGATATTTTTCTTCGATCAAATCCTCGTTGCTGAGGTTTTCGGTTTTACCAAAGCCCCACTCTTCGCGCGTGCGTTTATGCAGATATTCCGCAAACGCCTCAGCCAACCGATCCGCAATCGCTTCCGCCATGATCGCATTGTAATCGTCGAGCTCGGCCTTGAATTTCTTCACCAGTGCGTCAAGACCAACTCCCGACGTTACGGCAAAGGCTCCGATGTAATCTTTCTTTCCGGTTTCTTTCGGAGCCACAAAATCGATGAGAGAATTTTCAGTCTGCCCTTCCGGCTTCTCAATTTGTTGACGGAGGAAATGCAGCTTCGTCTTTACCTGCTGGCGTGATTCATCTGTATAAAGTTCGGCATCGTCCCCAATGCGGTTTGCCGGAAAGAAGCCGTAAACAGCACGCGCCTCAATGAGGTTTTCGCAGACGATTTTGCCCAGCAACTTCTGTCCGTCTTCGAATAGCTTGCGCGCTTGTTCGCCATATTTCTCATGGTTCAAGATGGACGGGTAAACTCCACGCAATTCCCATGTATGGAAAAACGGTGACCAATCGATAAACGGAACCAGGTCTTTCAGCGGGAAATTCTTCAGCACGCGAACGCCCGTAAATTCCGGTTTGGGAGGTTCGTAACTTTTCCAGTCGAATTGCCGCGCACGTTTGCGAGCCTCTTCGAGAGAAACCAGCTTCGCTTTTTGTCCGGCGTGTTGAATGCGAATCCGTTCGTACTCGGAACGTAACTGCGCCACGAATTGGGGCTTCTGTTCTTTGCTGATCAAGCTGCTCACAACCGGAACAGCGCGTGAGGCATCGAGAACATGCACGACGGGTTCGGAATAGTTATGAGCAATCTTTACTGCAGTGTGCGCTTTGCTGGTAGTCGCGCCGCCAATCAGGAGGGGCAGTTTGAAATTCTGACGCTCCATCTCGCGCGCCACATGCGCCATTTCATCGAGTGACGGTGTGATCAGACCGCTCAAGCCAATGACGTCAACTTTGTGCTCGATCGCTGCTTGCAGAATTTTTTCGCAAGACACCATCACGCCCAGATCGATCACCTCATAATTGTTGCAGCCCAACACGACCCCAACGATGTTCTTGCCGATGTCATGCACGTCGCCTTTTACCGTGGCCATCAAAATTTTTCCCTGAGCCTGCACGGCATGACCTGCCGCAGCCCGCTCCTGTTTCTCTGCTTCCATGAAAGGCAACAGATACGCCACGGCTTTCTTCATCACACGCGCGCTCTTAACGACCTGAGGCAAAAACATTTTTCCCGCGCCGAACAAATCGCCGACGATATTCATCCCCGCCATCAATGGCCCTTCGATGACACTCAGCGGCTTACCCAATTTCACACGTGCTTCTTCGGTGTCCTGGTCAATAAAATCGGTGATTCCTTTCACCAAAGCATGGCTCAAGCGTTCTTCGACCGTGCCTTTGCGCCATTCTTCGTCCACCTTTTCGGTAGCCGAAGCGCCGGTTTGCTTTTTCTTCAGCTCCTCCGCGATCTTGATTAATCGCTCGGTGGCATCCGGTCGCCGGTTCAGTAGAACATCTTCAACGAGTTCCAACAGGTCTTTCGGAATTTCCTCGTAAACTTCCAGCATCCCTGCGTTCACGATGCCCATATCAAGCCCGGCGGAAATTGCGTGGAACAGAAATGCACTGTGCATCGCCTCGCGCACGGAGTTGTTACCACGGAACGAAAAGGAAATATTACTGACGCCACCACTGACTTTGGCGTATGGCAGGTTCTTTTTAATCCAACGGGTCGCTTCAATAAAATCGACAGCGTAATTGTTGTGCTCCTCCATCCCGGTGGCGACGGTCAGAATATTCGGATCAAAAATGATGTCCTGCGGCGGAAATCCGACTTCTTTCGTGAGGATGTCGTAAGAGCGCTGGCAGATTTCAATACGACGCTGGTAATTGTCCGCCTGTCCTTTTTCGTCGAAAGCCATGACGACCGTCGCCGCGCCATAACGACGAATCAATCTGGCCGCTTCTTTAAACTTGGCCTCCCCCTCCTTGAGCGAAATGGAATTGACCACGGCTTTGCCCTGCGAACATTTCAAGCCTGCTTCAATCACGCTCCATTTCGAGGAGTCGATCATGACGGGAACTTTCGCAATGTCCGGCTCAGCAGCGATGAGATTCAGGAACCGCGTCATCGCCCCCATGCCATCCAACATCCCTTCATCCATGTTGATGTCGATCACCTGCGCGCCGTTTTCCACCTGTTGGCGTGCCACGGCGAGTGCCTCGTCGTAGTTACCCGCGAGAATCAGCTTCGCAAATT
Source organism: uncultured bacterium (assembly GCA_966095605.1). Classification (GTDB taxonomy): domain Bacteria; phylum Verrucomicrobiota; class Verrucomicrobiia; order Limisphaerales; family JACDHS01; genus CBHWET01. The sequence continues at coordinate 37,607 of CBHTTJ010000009.1, forward strand.
TCGGCGAACCCGTGACGTTCGTACGTTCGCCAACGTTGATAAAATTCGTTTCAGGCGTTTGCGTGAAGGCTTCCATTCCCGACAAACGCAGATATTGCGGCACCGCAGGAACTTTTCGGGGGGTAATATCTTTTACTGCTTCCGCAACAGCTTTGATGTGCGCCGGTGTCGTGCCGCAACAACCGCCAATGATGTTCAGAAAACCTTCTTCTGCCCATGGACGAATCTGCGGAGCCAACGTTTCCGGCGTTTCGGGAAAACCAGTTGCCGACAACGGGTCAGGCAATCCGGCGTTGGGATAAAAACAGGTATAGGTCGGCGCGATGCGCGAAAGCTCCTCCACAAAGCCCCGCATTTCTTTTGGTCCGAGCGCGCAGTTCAAACCAATGGTCAACGGATTCGCGTGCGACACAGAATTCCAAAATGCTTCGACCGTTTGGCCTGTAAGAGTACGACCCGACAAATCGGTGATCGTTCCAGAAATCATGATCGGCGGGCGCAAAGCTGGATCGGTACAGCGCGCATCCAGCACTTCCTGAATGGCAAACAACGCCGCCTTGGCGTTGAGCGTGTCGAAAATCGTTTCAACCAGGAAGATATCGATGCCACCCTCGAGCAGCGCTTGGACCTGTTCTTTATAGGCCTGACGCAATTGATCGAAGTTCACCGAACGAAAACCCGGATCGTTCACGTCGGGTGAAATGGAAGCCGTCACAGGCATCGGTCCGATCGCGCCGGCGACAAACCGTGGCTGTCCAGTTGCTTTGGCGACCTTATCCGCTGCCGCTCGGGCGACTTTGACCGCTGCCAAATTCAAATCGCGGGCGAGTTCCTGTAGATATTTATCGGCTATGACCTGATCGAAAAACGCCTGGTCTTTGCGTCCACCATGCTCCCCCAGGAAAAAGAAGTCATGTTGCCCAATGGTGGTCGCGGAAAACGTATTTGTTTCAATGATATCAGCGCCCGCTTCGAGGTATTGCGTATGAATTTCCTCGATAACCTCCGGCTTGGTGAGTTGCAGCAGTTCGTTGTTCCCTTTCAGGTCTTTTCCCTTCCAATCTTTAAAGCGCGTGCCTCGAAAGTCCGCTTCCCCCAATTTATACCGCTGAATCATCGTCCCCATCGCGCCATCGATGATGGCAATGCGTTTCGCGAGGATGTTTTTTAGTTCTGCAGCTGAATTTTTCACGTTTTGCAAACTCACAACGGGTGAAATTAGTGCCCGACCAGTCAATTGCCAATATAAAAATCAACTTATCCTGATATGAGGATATGTTCTTTCCATGTTTTCAGCAAATCTGCTCTCCTTTTCATTTGTCGGACCCGTAGTAGAGTGTTTTTAAAGTTTGGGTGATTACTTTTGACGACATTCAAGCGGCGCGCCATCGGGTGAAGGCCTCAATCGTTTTTTCTCCCTGTCCTCTTTCCATTCCTCTCTCGGAAATCACGGGCATGCGGATTTTTTGCAAGCTGGAGTATTTGCAACGGACGGGAAGCTTCAAAGAGCGCGGCGCCTCAAACGCCTTGCAGCTGCTGTCGCCGGACAGACAAAAACGAGGTGTGATCGCGGCATCTGCCGGAAATCATGCGCTCGGCCTGGCGTATCACGGAAAATTATCAGGCATTCCCATCGTGGTGGTAATGCCGACCACCGCCCCACTGACCAAAATCAGCAATTGCCAACGGCTGGGCGCGGAAGTGATCCTCCATGGAGGAAGTCTGGAAGAAGCGAAGGAGCACGCCGACAAAATCGCCGCCGAACGCCAGCTCACCTATATCAATGGCTATGATGATCCAGCTATCATCGCCGGACAGGGAACGATCGGTTTGGAAATCGTTGAACAAGTTCCAGATCTGGATGCGGTCATTATCCCCATTGGCGGCGGTGGTCTCGTCGCTGGCATGGCCATGGCTATCAAGAAGATCAGACCCCATGTTCGCGTCATCGGAGTTGAACCTTCCAATTGTCCGAGCTACACAGAGGCGCTCGCTGTGGGCAAACCGGTGCGTGTGAATTGCAAGCCCACCCTTGCCGATGGTTTGGCGGTCCTGAAGATCGGCGAAAATGCCTTTACCATTGCCCGGCGATTTGTAGACGAAGTCGTCACGGTAGATGAGCATCAAATTGCTTTGGCGATCCTGCGCTTGTTGGAATTGGAAAAATCGGTTGTCGAAGGCGCGGGGGCAACAGGTTTGGCGGCATGTCTGAGCATTCCGTTTTCCCAACTCAAAGGAAAAACTGTCGTTCTTCCTCTCACCGGCGGCAATATCGATATCAACATTCTAGGGCGGGTTTTGGAGCGTGGCCTTGCCTCGGATGGACGCCTCTGTCGCTTTAGTGCCGTCATCAGTGATCGGCCCGGTGGTCTCGCACGGTTTGCAAGCATTGTGGCTGAGGAAGGCGCCAGCGTAGTGGAAATCGTTCATGACCGGGCTTTTGCGAGCGACAATATCAATTTGGTCTCCGTGCATTGCGTGGTGGAAACGCGCGACGCGGCCCATATCGGCGCGCTGAGGAGTCGATTCGAACGGGAAGGCTTCCAGGCGGTATTTCCGGATTTCGGGAGAAGATAAAAACCGGGCGGTCTCGCGACCGCCCGGTCCCAAACACCAAACTAAACCCACTTCTTTCCGCCATTGGTAGTAGCTCGGCGGAGGAGCCGCATTAACTCAGGAAAACCCAAAAACCTGAACTAACGCTCATGTAACAACCAACACTAGATTCGACTGGAAGTTGCAAAAAATGTTCAAAAGTTTTTTCAGGGATGAAAATCTTTTAGAACGCCGCTCAATGCCGAATCATTTATTTCTTTGTCAGCTCCAAAACAGCCGCGCACATGGCGGTGATTGCCGTGTTGACAGTTGGCTCAACCGCAGGCGCAAAGAACGGCGAATGCAAGGAAGGCAACGGTTTTCCTGCTTTACGGCTTTCGGCAACAGTCTTTGGCTCCACGGCACCCACCCAAAAGATGCAGCTCGGGATCTTCTCAGGGGTCCGGCCGTATTGACTAAAGTCTTCTGCGCCCATAGTTGGCTTGGAAATGTTGACGTTCGTTTTGCCGAGCCACGATTCCCACGCGACAGCGAGGCGTCGGGTCAACTGCGGTTCGTTGTAAGTCGATGGCGTGAAATCTTCACTGAACTTCACTTCCGGCAAACGATCTTCCGGCACCCCGGCACTCAACGCCTGCCCCCGCACAATTCTTTTTACCGCCTCCATCGTTTGCTGGCGGACTTCATCAGAGTAAGAGCGCAGGGTGAGTTGCAGTTTCACTTCGTCGGGAATGATGTTGTGTTTGGTGCCGCCGTGAATCGAGCCAACGGTAACGACCGCCGGTTCGCCCGGTTGGATCTCGCGGCTGACAATCGTCTGTAGCGCAACGACAATTTCCGAAGCGAGAACGATGGGGTCTTTGGTAGTGTGTGGATACGCACCATGTCCCCCTACCCCACGCACCGTGATGTCGACGGAATCAACATTCGCCAACACAAAACCTTCATTGTATCCAACAGTGCCCGCAGGCAAGTCCGCCGCATCGTGAAGCGCGAGGCAAAAATCGGGTTTCGGGAAGCGGCTGAAAAGTCCCTCCGCCAGCATCATCTTCGCTCCCCCGACGCGTTCTTCCGCGGGTTGTCCAATAAAAACCATGGTTCCATTCCATTGATCCTTCAGTTGAATGAGAGTTCGCGCCGTGCCAATGAGCGAGGTCATGTGGACGTCATGACCACACGCGTGCATGACTGGGACGTCTTTCCCGGAATCGTCTTTGGTCATCACGGTGCTGGCGAACGGCAAACCGGTTTGTTCTTTCACCGGCAGCGCATCCAGATCACAACGGACGAGCACCGTAGGGCCAGTTCCGTTTTTGAAAACACCCACAACACCAAAACCTCCAACCTTTTCCGTGACCTGAAGGCCGTCGATTTTTCTCAATTCTTCGGCAAAACGTTGCGACGTTTTTTCTTCGTGCAACGAGAGTTCCGGATGTGCGTGGAAATGTTGGTAAAGTTTTTCCAGTTCCGGATATTGTTTAGTCACCGCGTCGCGAACCAAAGGCAACGCCGCCGGCTGCTGTGCGAAAGCGCTTCCAGAAAACAGAAGCGAAGAAAGAAAAATAGCCCGGTGTTTCATTCGGCGACTTTACCGGACTGGACTATGGAATCAAACCGTTTGGCTGATTCGTTTTCAGAACGGCAACAGTTCTCGGCAACCCCGGCGTCACCATTCTATTTGTTCAGCTTTTTATAAACTATCTTGCCGGAAACGGGGTTTGGCTCAAGCTCCAGTTCACGGTTATTTAAGCGAATAATTTTCGTCCGTCCGGTGACGCCACCTTCGGGTAATCGATCTTGCTCCGAAGCGGGGCGACCATGTGCCACAACATTAGTGATGGTTTGGATCAAATAACCGTCTTTCACCTTAAGCTTTCCTTCCGAAGTAACCCATTGAACTTTGGAGGGAAAGGCATTGGTCCATTCATACCTGAAGGTACTGTTAGGCATGACGATCCACATCCCTGTTCTCGTGCGAACTCCTGTTTCGAGATTGAGATCTTCTGTCAGCCACGTGCCAATCAATTGTCGCTGAAGAGCGGAGTCGCTTTGCCCTTCGGCCACGATATCAAGGACGAACGGGAATAGAGCCAGGAAGCAGATTATAACTTTTTTCATCATGATTCCTCGCAAGGTGCAGGATCAGGGTTGGAGTAGCCATCAAGCTTCCGCTTCCTTTCCCAAGGCTGATTCCGCTGCAGGTCCGGAAGTTTCGGGGTAAGCAATCTGCCTCACCAATGGTGCGCCTCGCATCAACCACTGTGCCACAAACAAAGGCCAGCCCACGGCGAAAAGCGCGGAAACAAAACTAGCAAAGTTCATTGGTTGGTATGCGTGCGGGGTCAGCTGGTGCGGAAACGACTCGAAAATTTGCGCCAACGCCGACGGAACAATACGCAACCCGTGATATAGAAAAACCAATCCCAGGAGACGCACTGCCAAATTGAATATCTCTTTTGCTTTCATACGCGTGAATTAACCGGATCAGCGAGTGATGTTACCCAACCAAATCAGGTGTGCCAGCGCGTGTCAACAACGCCGAGTCGCAGTCCCAGCATACCTCTCTGATGGAACTCTTCCCGTACGAATTCTGCGGTGTAGTCGCCAGCCATTGAAGCCGTTCACCGCTGCCAGCATTCCGAAAACAAATGCGCGGATCCCGTAAGGCGGAATTGCGGCGATAAACAGGCCAACCGCCGCACATGCAAACAGAAGCAAACGATCCGCTTCCGGCTTCGTAACCTGGCGTTTTAAAAATCCAGTACAAGTATTTGTCTGCGGAACCTTGATGGTAATTGCAGCTGAGGCCTTTGGCGGTAATTCGATTCGGACAGTCTCTTTGTCCGGTCCTTCATCGTCTCCAAAGTGCGTCGCCACCCCTGGCCCACGTGGCGGCCGCGGGGGTGGAATACTTGCCTCTGGCTTCGGCTTTGGTTTGTGTTCTTCTAACATAATAACGTTATAGAACATCGTGCAGGATCAATCCCGGGATTGACCCGCAGCACAGGACGAAAGCTCGCTTCTGTCTTAGGGATTCACGATGCGGTAAAATCGATGAGCCGGCAACGGGATGGTGGGATCCTGGAAACTCGCATTTCCATTTGAGTCGGTCGTCACGACTCCGTTCACGCCGACGGTCGTCAACTTTGCCCAGGCAGCACCAAGGTCATCCGTATATTCGATGGTATATCCTGTGTTTGGCAACCCTGTAAAGCTTGCCGCCCCAGCCGCAGTGGTTGTCAGCACCCGCGATTGGCTATCGCCGGCACCCGGGGTGAACTGCAGCACGAGATCGGTTCCGTTGGAAGTCACACTGAATGCTCCTCCGCCGATAGAGTTCGACGAGCTGAAATGATCCACGATGGTAAACTTGCTGGCACTAAAGTTAGCGATGCCACCGCCGGTGGTGTGGACCAAAACCCAGTTCGTGGCAGTGGCCGGGCTCCAGTTGGTCAGTGTTTCCAACGCCGTAACATCAAGTGTAAGCGCGGTCGCAGCAACATCGAGGCTCGCAGCTGTGATGGAATCAGAAGCTGCATTGTTGATCTCCCACAGGAGTGTCGAGCCAGTGTTCAAAGTAACTGCGCCACTCGTCAATGTACCGGTGGTCGTTCCGCCGGAAATGGTCCCGGCGATATTCACTGCGCCGGAAACCGTTCCGCTGCCTTTCAAGGTTTTTCCTGAACCCACCACAAAACCGCCGCTTACGGCCGTCACGTTGAACGTGGCACCCGTTGCCACCGAGATATTGGTGGTATTGGCGATAGAACCACTTGACCCAAGTACCAGCGTCCCCGCACTGATCGTGGTGGCCCCGCTGTAAGTATTGGTCCCATTCAGAATCAAGTTGCCGGTACCTGCTTTCGTCAAGGAACGAGAGCCGCCACTTTCGTCGATGCTCCCGCTGAACGTGTTGGTGTTGTTGATCGTCAAGGTGCGATTTCCCGTCAGGGTGGCTACTCCCGTGAAGTTTAAGTCGCTATTTGACGCAAAGGTCACGTTGCCAGCAAGGGAAACGGGTACAACGACTGTCCTGGGAAGGTTATTGCCACGAATTGTTCCGCCGCTGAGGGTGAGGCTTCCCGGAATGGCGAAATCATTGGCCAGTTGCAAAATACCAGATGTCACCGTCACGCCACCACCAAAGATGTTACTCGTCGAGAGAGTCACGGTTCCGCCACTGGCAAATAATCCACCGCTGAATGTGCTCGCGCCATTAATCGTCACGGTGCCAGAGCCGGTTTTGGTCAGGCGTCCGGTGCCCGAAAAAATTTGGCTAACGGTGAATGTTTCACCATTGGCATCAATCGTCAGACCGCCGCTCTTGATTTCCGCCGTATTCAACCCAGTGAAGAAAGCGGTTGCCGCCCCGGGCAGGGCGCGAACCGTCGAATTGTCAAAACTCATCGACGCCGTGCCGTTCCCAAAAGCTGCATTCTTTTTGATCTGAGTTGTTTCCAACGTTCCCCCTATCATGTCGTAATTCCCGGTGCCGCCCGTGGTGGTATTATTGCACATCGCGATTACGAGTCCCGTATTCGTTCCGCCCCTTTGGATAACTGATCCGATACCTCCCGAGGCAAACGGAATGAACATGTTGTTCGTGGTGCCGCGCAAGATGCTGTTGTCGATCACCAACTGGCCACTGATTCCCGTTGCATCACCTATACGCATAGCGCCGGCCGTGATGATCTGGTTCATGCTTGCTCCGTTCGTCAGGATCAACTTCGACGCCACCGGACTGGTGCCGGAAGTAATACGAACGCCTCCGCCGTTGGTGAACGTCCCGCCATCAATGACATATTCGATGTTGTTGAGAATGGTCGCTGGATTGTTGATCAGCTGAATATGTGTGCCTTTCAAGCGGAGCCGTCCGCCACCGGTATAAGTATGGTCGCCAGCGGAAATTGTGTTGGTTCCCGCGATGACCAGTTCACCGCCAGCGGCAACATTGAAAGTTCGCGCGGTGGACGCCCATGACAAATTCATACCTACCTGGTTGGTGCCGACGGAATTCGTGATGCCGCTGACGAGGGTTAGCGCATTGCCGTTCAACACAAAGCCGTCAGCATCGAAGCGCATCCACAGATTGCTTGAAAGGGCCAGGTCGTTGCTATTGCTCAATCGCAACGCACCAGAAAAAATCAAGCTGTCGCCGCTGGAGGGAGTGACATCCCAATTACCGAGACTGCTCCAGTTTTCATCCGCCCCCCCACCTTGCCAGGTAATATCTGCCGCGTGGACGCAAGGCTGCAGCATGCACAAAAAGGTTAAAGCTACTGCCACCCGGCGTAAAAAGGAGAGAGGTCGTGTGCGCATAATAACTCGATCAAACGATTAGTCTTCGTTATTACGAGGGCTCCGAGGCATTACCGGACGTACACCTGCATTCCTGCCTGTCGTGGTGCTTTCGCGAACCGTTCGTAAAAAATGAACCAGAGTCTACTCAATTTACCCGTTCAGGGATAGACTTTTTCATCAACACAGTGGGATATCCTCACGTCTTCTGACCGTAAAAGGACGGTTCTCAAGATGCTTCGATAGTGCCTCTCCAACTTTCGCCGAGGCTCATTGGGCCGAATCCTGCAAAGCTTCGAGCAACGCAGTGGCTACGGCCCGCGCCAATTGTTCGCGATTTTGTAACGGCAGGTTATCAGCAAGTGAGATTGGCGCATTCAATTGAGTTCCTGGAAACTTTGTTTCCGTAAGGCGCTTCTTCACTTCGGTCACTTCGTCCGGTGTGACGGCCGTCGTCGGAAGGAACTTCGGCTCCGGATACGAAATGATTTGGTAAAGGGTTCCCAGTTGAACGCATTTCCAAAGTTCAGTGCCGTGTGGCAAATCGTCGTAATATGACAGCGACAGCGTGCTGCCGGCGTCCAGCAACGCACTCTGCACCGCTAACGGAGGGACCGCGCGTGGTCGGACGTTCATTCTTATGGCGATTCCCGCGATGGCGCCCGCAGCCTGGCCGGTCAACATCGTGCTCGGTTGCAGACGCGTGGCACCGTTAACAATACGTGATTGGGACAGGTTCTTTTCCGCCGGGAGAAAACCATCCACCTCCCGCGGAATAAATGATTCAAAAGGTATTTGAAACGGCCCGTAACCCCACTGAATCCACTTACGCGGCAAATCTTCAACGAGATCGAGGTCGGTCTCCGCCACCCCCGGCACACCGGTCGCTCCATGGACATCGACCGGATAATCAGCGAGTGAAAGCGCGGTGGAAAATTTGACGGGCTGCTCCGGGGCCTTTCGACGAACGTCTCGCGCTTTCAGTGTATAGACACCTTGAATGCGACGGCTCTCGCGAACATAAGGCATCACGGCAAAATGCCGCAGCACCGGCGCAAAAGGTTTCAGGTCTGGGTGCTTGCGGACAAGAGTCTCGACCTGCGCGCGATGATACGGAGAATCGTAACCGACATCATTCATCACACCCCAGTTGGTTTTGCCCATGGCATGTTGGAAATAATAAATCACTCCGAGCGTGCTTGCTTGTGCCAGATACTCGACCTGTTCACGGAGTTCAGGCGTCTCAACATCGAGCGCATTACAATCCTGGTCATTCGCAGAGATATTGATGTGCGTGCGAGTGGCGAGAAACGCAGATCCGTTGCGAGAGTTAACCGGGCTGGTGGAGTCGGGCATTCCGCGATACTGCACGAATTTCTTCCATGTCATCGCACCAGTCTTATTCGTGCTTTCGGTGAGATGCCGTCGGATTTCTTTTTCGTTATAGTGCGGCGGCGGCTGATTCAAGAGAAGGTCGGATGGGGTGCCGGTCGGATATAAACGAATCGGCGCCGTCCACGTCATCGGTTGAACCGGCGGCGGAGCGTTCGTATCGCGCGGAGCATCACTGCGCCACGATCCAAGCCGATAGGCTGCCCCGGTTTTCGGAATCACATCCCCATATTCCGTTGCGTCGATTAAAACCTTGCATCGAACTTCAGTTCGTCCTTTTTTTTCCCCAGAAAAAGTCGTCAGCGAAACGCCCGTTACCTTGTGGCCCTCGCGCTGTACTGCGGTGACTTCCGACAGAAGCAAAACATCGAGAACGGCGGGGGTTCCCGACGGCGTAATAGCTCCGCGAGTGTCGCGAATCATGTCTTGCAGGAGCCGTTGAGCAACGTTGGGTTCGACAGCAAAATGATCTTCGCTCACGGCCATGGTATCGACCGATTTACCCAAGGCACGATAGTAAGCGCGCGCCCGCATGGTGAACTCGCCATAGACACCGCGCTCTCGCACATGCGCGCGAGGAGGATACCCTTCGTCCATGCTGGTAACACCGGCCGCCGCCATCTGCCCTCCAATCCAATCAGTTGATTCCACGAGCAAAACACTCGCACCGAGACGACTTGCTTGCAGCGCGGCGGCGATGCCTCCCGTTCCGGCCCCAGCGACGACGACGTCATAGTCCTTGTTGATTGTTTCCGAACCACGCCAATCCTCTTTCGCCATTGAGGAACAGCAGGTGATCAGCACGAACATCAAGGTGGCATAGAAGCGGTGCAGGAAAAAATGCGTCATCATTTCACCGGGAAACTCTTTCTTCCGGATATTTTTGGCAAGCTGAGGTTTTTAATGCCCGCGATAAAAAACCAGCGCAACATCTCTCGTTTCGAGCACATCCCGGGCCCCACAAGTCTTCGGACAAAAACGCGTGGACACCTGCATACGACCTCATTATTCTCCCGCGCTCAATGAACCGAGTGATGTTCAACAGTTTTCGCCCGATTTGCCACTAAACCTCTCATGTTGAATTTCTATCCCTCGTTTTTCGGTTTCTTGTTCTTCGTTCTGCAAAGGCGTTCCTCGCAGGCTCGAGTCGAGCGACAAACGCTTTTGACCGGGAACTGCTAACATCACGTTCTTCGAATTTTTTCCCTCCGTATGATTGTCTCAAGGTTGCGCAAGTTGCTCGGCGTCGAGTTGATCGAAGTCAGCGCGAAAGAGAAGCTGATCTCCACACTGGGCGGTGGAACCGCCATGTTGTTGTTATTCCTTTTAACGAACTGGGCCGTTCCCGATGGAGGCGCCACCGCGATCGTTGCGTCGATGGGCGCGAGCGCGGTCTTACTCTTCGCGGCGCCGCATGGACAACTTTCCCAACCGTGGCCGGTGATCGGTGGTCACGTCATCTCGGCCGCCATCGGCGTGTTGTGTGGACGTTATATTTCGCACCCTTACCTTGCAGGCGCCTGTGCCGTTGGTTTGGCGATTGGTGCCATGTGCCAACTCAAATGCATTCACCCGCCTGGCGGCGCCACGGCGCTGACCGCAGTGATGGGTGGTAATGCCATTCATCAACTTGGTTTCGGATTCGTGTGGTTTCCTGTTTTGAGCAACGCCGTTGTCATGGTGATGTTCGCAGTTTTGTTGAACAGCGCATTTCGATGGCGTCGTTACCCAGCCATTTTGACACCTTCGCCGAAGCCAGCCGTCAGCTCGGCCCAGGTGGATGAAGGTGTGCCGACGCACGAAGAAATCGTCGCCGCGTTGAAGTCGTTGGATTCATTTGTCGACATCAGCGAGGAAGATTTGGTTCGTCTGACTGAACGGCTCACACGGAGAACTCGGGGACAACGGTCCGCTTCTTTTTCAGAGCAATCAGTTCGTCAAAATTCCGAACTCGGAAAATAACACAGCCGTCAAAACGCATTGCCTGTCTTTGAAAGCGCTGCCGTCGCATTTATCTAAAAAAGCGCTGAAACATAACGTTCCCAATCGCTATGAACGAAGCGATCGGTTTAGAAGCATAAACCAATGTGGCGAGAGATAGAACAATCCACCTTCCCCAGGACACTGGCTTTCCGTCGAGCTTCTTTGATTGCTGAACTCGCAACCAAAAACAAACGAAAACCGAGACGACGCAAGCGAGGCCTGCAAGGCTCAGCGCGGCAGCAACCGCCACCTTGGTCCATGTGCCAGATTGCATGACTTTTAGCAAGGCAGTCTGGACACGGGTGAAAGCAAATAACCCAAGAAAAGAACTATAGCCAATTTTGCCGTGCGTGGGCATCGATAGCGGACATTACCCTTGAACGACCCCGGCCGGCCAGATGTAACCGCCTCAAATTTCTGGCATGGTCCCGTTTAACCCTCAATTTCATCTCCAATCTTCCGAGTAACCACGACCATTCTTTGATCTTCTCCGTTCCCGGAAAACTCCTCCAAGATTACGTTCAGAATTTCCCCGCAGCTGTCGGCGGACTTTTTGTCAAAGTACAGAAACTCCCGCAGCCAACTGCGCCTCCGTTTTTAATGTACAGAGACACCCGAAGCTAGCTGCGCCGGTTCTTCGCTGTTTTCA
>CBHTTJ010000010.1:0-49375 GCA_966095605.1 uncultured bacterium
CCGTGCCATCACCTTGAATCATGCCGAAGTTCTGGACGAGGCCAGCTCCGGTGATAGAGGAACCGTTGACGAAGGCAAACTGACCCGAGAGTTGCATGGTGGCATTGGTGTCCGCTTTGAAGATGCCTGCGTTGGTGCTTAACCAACTGCTTTGAAAGCTGGAGATCGTGTTAACAGGTTGAACGACAGTTCCAGAGTTCAAAAAGGAAGCCATGCTGAAGGTGTTTAAGAAGAGGCTTCCATTGAGAGTCATCGTGCCGATGTTGCTGAAGACGGCGTCATTGTTGCCATTGATGCCGACACCAGCCGAGTCGACGGCCAGGACACCGCGATTGATGAGTTGATGTTGGAACAAATCTTTAAAACCAGATCCAAAGATGTAGGTGTGGAAATTGGTGGCGAGAGTGGTGGTATCCAAAGTCAACCCGCTATTGAGGAAGAAGCCTGAAGACCAGTTGAGTTTACCGGTGCCGGTAAAGGTATGGTTACCAGCGATGGAACCACCAGCCTGTTCCAAGGTTCCGCTGATGTTGACCGTGCCATCACCTTGAATCATGCCGAAGTTCTGGACGAGGCCAGCTCCGGTGATGGAGGAACCGTTCACGAAGGCAAATTGACCTGAGAGCTGCATGGTGGCGTTAGTGTCTGCTCGAAAAATGCCGGAGTTTGTAAACGCCCAGCTATTTTGGAGCACGCCAACGGTATTTGTGGATTGAACAATCGTTCCGGTGTTTAGAAAAACGCCCAAGCCACTGGACGTGCTGAGGGTGCAGCTGTGTTGAAGCAACATAGTTCCCTCATTACGAATCAAAGCATTTACCGCATCCAAGGATGAATCGGAATTCCAGATGAAGGTGCCCTGACTCTTTAATGTCCCGGCCAAGGATTTTGTGCCGTTTCCAAGCACCTTCAACTGTCCGCTATTTGAGATGGTCGTGACACCGTCTCCCATAATAAACCCGGAATTCCAGTTAAGAACACCGCCGATAGTTAAATTGGAGATCACATTTAATGTGCCGCCGGATAAGCTAATGATTCCTTTTGAAGAAACACTACCGTTGGTGATGCTAAGGAAGTTTGCGATATCCAGAGTTTGAGAGCCAGACGTTGTCCCGAATTTTAGGCTTTTTACTGTCGCGGTTGTGTCTACCGAAATTGTATAGGTGCCCGCCTTGGTAATTAAAACATCCTCGTCCTGGGCAGGTGTGCTGCCAAGGCTCCAATTTGCTGGTGAACTCCAGAGAAAGTCACCGGCAGCGCCGGTCCACTGATTTGTGGTTCCAAAAACATTGAGACAACCTAAAAAAAGAACAACCAGACCAGCGCCAATTTTGTTTTTCATAAAAGGGACAGATGACCGATGATTTCCAGAAAGGTTTTTGTAGCAAGCTGCGAGGAAATCACAACTGCTATTTAAGAGCTATCGAACGGAAGGAGCGTGAAGGGAATATTTGACTTTGAGAAAGTCGACCGCAGGTTATATATGGAGGTTTTTATGAGATTGGTTTTTCTTGCCTGCGTTCTGGCATCGATCCCCGTGTATTCTCAAACTACTGGACGCGTTCCGACTGGATCTGGAACACCATTGACTCCTAGCTTTGCTCCAGGCGCGGTTGGCGGGTTTTCCAGTATTCCAAGTCCTGGAACGCAAAGTCCGGCGCCCTCGTTCACGCCCAACCCGGTGGGAAATCTTACTCCCAATGCAGCCGGCGGATTCACACCGAATCCAGTTGGAGGATTCGTGCAAAGTCCGGCCGGCAATATCGACCCTAATCCAGTTCAGGGACTGACGATTGATCCGGTTACCGGACTCTCACAATCTCCGGTGACTGTTGAACCGACTCCCCAGATCGTCACAACCAACCGAACGTTCGATTTGACTCCGCTTGCGCCACCGTTGTCTGCAACCAACCCATCGATTCCGGTAACCCCTTCGCCATTTTGAGTCTAAAACGGAAAGCCAATAGAAAATTGTAATGTTCCAACCGGGTCGGCACTGCGTTTGATGACATTGTAGCCGTATTCGAGGCGTACCGGGCCAATGATAGTTTGCCAGCGAAATCCTCCGCCGGTCGAGAGTAGAAACTCGTCGCCGGGATAGTTTTGCACCGAGTGAGCGAAGCCAATCACGTCGGCGAATAAGACGAGAGAAAATTTTCTCGTGAGAGCCTGTTCAAATTCAGCATTTCCTGTGGTGTAAGTTTCCGCGCCGACTACTTCACCCAAGGCGTTGCGTGGTGCGGCTTCGCCATATTGAAATCCGCGAACAGAATTGTCACCGCCCGGAAAAAACCGTTTATTAAAAGGAAGGTCCCGTTTTGCACCATGCAATGTTCCAATAATCCCATGATCGATATTCAAGTGAACCCAATTTCCTTCACTGAGCGGCTGATGATAAGAAGCATCAACGCGAAATCGCGCATAATTCACTTCGCCACCTAAATAATCTGATGCCAATTCAATCCCGCTGTAAACTTTGTAGCCGTTTCGAGGATTCAGAGGGCTGTCCCGTAAATCATGTTTGAGCTCAAAGGAAACGGTGCTGACCGACGCGTCCCGTGGCCCTTCATTTGCCACAATATCGTCTGCGTTCAAAACTTCGTAGTTATATCGTGCGACGAGTTCGCTCTCGATGTTTGAGAAAAATGTTTTTGCACCAGCGCCCCCACCGTATTCCTGCCGTGTAAAAGAAACTTCTTCCCGCCGTAAAAATGTTCCTTGCACAAACACGTCCACGTCCTCTCCTACGAATTCCGGCATGGTATAAAGAAAATCGGCGCTCGAAGCCTTGAATGACTGGACCAGACGAAGTCTCGCCCGATGGGCGCGTCCAAAAACATTATATTGTTCGAGCTCTACGCCCGCCCGGAGTAGTTCATAACTGCCGAAGCCGAAAAGCAAATTGACGTCCACCCATTTTCCTTCTTGCAACACGTAGCGAACATTTCGCAGGTGAGGATTGACGACATCGTATCTCATACCGACGGAATCGAAAACCCCGAGCCTACTCAAGCGATGACGTCCCTGCTCCACGGCGATTCGGTCGAGCGGTTGTCCAGAATGGAGACGAACGCGGCGACGCAGGAGTGGAAGCTTCGTTTTTTCCTGTCCTTCAAAACTGACGGTGCCCAGCTTGACCTGCTCGCCGCTTCGGACTTTTGCCACAAGATCAAACTCATGTAATTGGTTCGTGTGATCATTGATGCGGAAAACTTCGATAGTCGTGTCTGGGTACCCACGGTGATAATTCGTGGCACGCAAATCCTGGGTAAAATCCTGCAGCCACAACTTGGAATAAGTGACGTTGGTCTTGATCGTTAACGTTTTGGCGGGACCTGAATTGGTGCTGAAGTAAGTTTCAATGCGGATGGTCCCGAGTAAAGATTTTGGTCCCTCGTTGATTCCGATTTTGACGTCGACTTCGCCGTTATGATCGTTGCGAACAATATTCGTTTCTACGACCTCGGCGTTTTCATATCCGCGTCGTTCAAGGACTTCCAAGAGGCTGGCGAGTCCGCGATGAAACTTTTGTGGAGTGAAAACTTTTGTCGTCTTAAGCGGAAGAAGAACTCCGCGCTCTACGAAGAATCCGCGCGCCTGTTTTTCAGTAACAGAATGAATCCCGGAAAAACTGACGTCGCGGTAATGATACAAAAGGCCCTCGTGAATCTTGAATTCGACTTTTACCGAACGCGAAGGGCGGGGCAGCGGAGGTTCAACGGTTTCGCGCCAATAATATTTTTTCTTTTCGCCGTTGGTCAGGGTGAGAGTAGCTTCCATTTCCGGTTTTAAGTAACCGTCTTGTTTGACGCGGGAGAAAAGGATGAGAGCCGCGTCTTCAATGTCATTGGCGGCGTAGAAGGGGCGCTGCTTTCCCCGAACATCCAAAGATTTTAAAAGCCGTTTCAGATCAAAATCACCAAGGGCGCCATAGCCGGAGATCGACATTTTGGCGTCGTTTGTTTCTGCCGCGTGAATCGAGGACGAAAGCAGCAATTCAAAGATGAGGAGAATGATGGGCGACAGGTTTTTCATTTGGAATAAACCCTCCACTTCACCCCGGCGTTTAAAGCGCCGAACCGATCATATTCACCGACGAGTGAGACATGCTCAGTGATTTTATATTCCAGAGCGTACGTTTCCTTTCCTTGTTCGGTAATATTTTCGCCTGAAGTGATCGTCAATCGCTCCGCCCCGCCATCATCGGAAGTAAATTTTGAAAGAATGCTTTTGCCCAAAAACATCGCGAGCTTCCCTGCCCGTTGTTGTGCGGTGAAACTTGCCTCTCGCTTTGGCAGTTCTCCTGCCGTCAGCATCAAAACAATTTGTTCGGAATTTAGTGGAGGTGTCGAAGAAAATTCGATTATCGGCTTGTCCGCCGGGCCATTCAGCGCCATTTGCACATCGTAACCAAAGGTTTTCGACGACGCAGTTGCGAAGATGTGCGGGCGATATGGATCCTCACTCGTCAATGAAATAAATCCCTGTTGGACCTTGAGATTGGAAAATGGAAATTGAACCTGTCCTGATTCGATTTTGGCGTCGCCTAACGCCAAGGGTTCCTGGAGTGTTCCACGCAAACGCCAGTTCGCAGAGATCCCTCCTCGGAAGAGAGGGGTTCGCACACGCAGAAAGTTTTCTCCTTCGAGGCGCACGTTGAGTTTCCACTTCGCGAACGGTTCCGCATCGACACTAAAGAACGGCGGTCGTTCCTTCGGTTTGGTTACTTTTCCGGGCAGCAACATTTTCAAGTCTCCGAGAAAAAAGCTTTCGTTAAAATGAACGAGCCCCGAGACCACCGGCTGTTCGTTGGTCAAAGTGTTCAGAGCATTCAATTCGAAATCAGCGCGGAGGATAAGGTCGGGCTTTCGAGTAAGCGGCACGTTTTGACCGGCAAGATTTAAATCGAACAGGGGGAGATTATTCGGCCCCTTTTTCGTGAAATTAATGAATCCCGACAATCCCAAAAGTTCACCACCCAATACCCCCGTTACATTTGTGAACTGCAGGATCGATTCCGTAAATTTCAAATGCGCGCCGACATCATGCAGGGTTCCAATGGTCCCGAGCGCGCGCGTTTCAATGTCGTGCAAAAATAGATCCCCGTTGACGCGAGGCCCCGGCGAAAACGTCACATTTAAATCAATGGAACCGCTTGGTCCTAATACTTGCGGAAGGAATTTAATGAACGGTCCTACCTGAGCCTGTTCCATCATTACGCGTCCACTGGCTTTGCGCCAATCGAAAGCGGATTTCCATCCCTGTGCCATTTCGCCGATGGGCATGCTGGCCTGTATCAAGATCGGTTGGTCCTCAACGCGAAAGTTCAACTTTTCGAGGCGCAGGTTTTTGCGGTCTGCCTGCAGTTCAATCTGCAGATCCGAAGCTGTGGGGATTGGACGGCTCGCCCCTGTCCATTCGATTTTCTCGGCGCTGGCGGAAATGTTCGCGGCCGGTTTGTTTAACGTTCCCGAAATCGCCATGCGGAGCTCAGGCTGTTTTAATTTCAATTTCAACAACTTGGCGATTTCGGCCCAGAACGGACTGTCTGCCTTGGTGCTGGCGCGGAAATCGATCGGGTCATCCGCACTCAGGGCGAATTTCTTGTCTGCCGCCGGATCAATGCGGAGAGGTAAATATCCCTGCACCGTTAAAATGGAATTCGACCTGCTTTCAATGGACAGTTCACCGAGTCGCAGATCCTTTTCATTTAAAACCGCTGCCATTCCTATCGTTAAAGGCAGATCCTGCGGCGGATGAAAGTAGCCATTTCCTTTTAAGGAGAAAATTGCAGGTCCATTGGTCCAGCCGCCGATGAGGTGTAAGAAATCTATCCCTGCGACCGGCAAAGAATCCTTGAAAAAAGGTCGCAACAGTTGGGAGTTTAATTTTTCGACCGAAATGGTCGCCTTCCCTCTCGTGGGCCAGTTCGCTTCTCCAGCCACCGCGATGTGTCCGGCCGAACCTTTAAGTTCAACCGAAGTCGTCACCAAATCCCAAAGAGCTTTCTCATTTTTCTGGAGAGAGAAAGTGAATGGCTGTTGCAGGACCAAAGCGTCGGCCCCGTTGGTGGCAAAATTGACTTCTGAGAACTGAATGGTGCCCCCGTTGGTAGCAATGCTGCCCGAACCGGTCAGTCGTACAGAGGCGTTGGTCGTTTGTAGCGTCATAGTGAACCGGCTGAACTCCAGCTCGTCCGCTTGCCACTCCGTTGTAAGGTTGATCGGCTGCAAGTGAGGAACGACCAACCGTCCCATTTCTATCCGTCCTTCATGGGTAATTTTTTCAATGGGGCCTTGAAATTTAGCGGTGAGGTTCAACTTCTTCGCAACGATGTTGCTGCTCAAAATCCCGGAAGGGATAGAGCCACTCGCCAAAAGCGTGCCCGTTTTGATCTCCCGGTTTTGCAGATCAAAAAGCAATTCTCCTTTCAACACGGTGTCAGGTTCGGCGCTGATAAAAAAATGGTTGATCCGCAGCTGCGGCCATTCGAATGCCCCATCGGTTTCGACGTGGTCCGCCTTGTATTTCTTGAAGGCGAATTCATCTACGGAAACCTTGAAGGTGGCGTCGGGATAGATCGTTTCATTCCGCTTTAGAAAAAGATTTCCGGTGACAGTGCCTTTCGACGGGACAAATTCCTGCTTCGAAAGGTCGATGTTGATGTTGAATTCCGCCGTTTCGCTGAGAAGTCGTCCTTTGAAAGAAACTTCCACATTGCGGGACAGGTCCGCTTTCGCCCAGGGAAGGGTGACCGAAAATGTTTCGAAACGGACGGCATTCGTATTACCCGTTGCGCGAATGGTCGCTTCCATTGGCGACAAATTGCTTTTCTTTGGCTGCGCGGTGGCATGCAGATCAACCAGGAAGTTTGTTCCGTTCCAATCTGCGGTGAACCGAGTGTTCAGATTATGGTAATTGGTGAGCCTAACCCGCTCCGCCGGAACTTGCAGGGAATCGGCGACAATCCGACCTTTGTCGGGAATCAAGGCATCCCGATCGAAGCCGAACAAGACCGTCGCCTGATTTGTTTGCCAAAAAATATCTCCGGTGACCTCAAGACGTTCGGCTCGTTTGGCGATTTGCAATGTCGTCTTCGCCTCCAGGGATGGAACCGTCACCTGCACATCCAGCGTTCCTCTTTTCGAGGTGTCCAGGGTCAAGGACGAATCTCTCCCGAATTTCTCCGCCGACACATCTCCCTTCAGCACGTCGCCGTTCCATGTTGCAGCGGAAATGTGGAGATCATTCGTGCCAACGCGAACGAGTCCGTTACTGAGCGTGGCTGAGGGAAGCCATTCTTTAAGTTTCGGAACGGTTTCCTCAATTTTTTCAAACACCGACACCGCCGAAGTCTTTCGTTCCTCTTTTTTTTCTTTGGAGGTGAATTCCAATTCCCAATCGGAGATTTGCAGGTGATTGGCAAGTGCTGCTGTCTTCGTCTGATGCAACCAGAGCCAGGTTATCGGCTGGTAGAATTCCACACGCGCCGCTTTGAATCTGGTTCCTTTTTGCGCAAAGGAGAGATCCTTCAGGACCAATCGGCTGTAACTCGTTCGTTCATAACCGGAAAAGTCGGCGCCGTAACGGTTTGCCATGGGCTTCAAAAGCCACGGAATCCAAAGAGGTGAAGCCAAAAGTGCCAGCAGCAAGACAGCTATCAGTCCCGCAATCCAAAATAAAGTTTTTCGGCGACGTGGACGTGATGCCATCAGGATTCTCTTCCTTTGAGCCCAATATATTGGAAACAGCGTTGCAAGCCATCGGGAGCCTCCCCGACCGGCGGGCGTATCCAGACGCCGTGTGTTTCCGTCAAATAAAACCTAGAAAACAGACGTCCAAAGGACCAAATTATATTCGAATGTCCGTTATCGAACGCACAATTCAGGTCAGTTATCGCCACCAGGTGCATTTCACCCAGGGCGTGTTTCATCTCGATAACTCGACGCTCCGGGATGTTTTAACGAACGAAAAAGAAAGCCGCCTGCGTAAAGCCATCGTTATTATCGATGAATCTCTTGCGATCAGCCGGCCCGGTATCTCCCGTGAAATCGAAAGTTATTTTGCCAAGCATGCGGACTGTCTGAAATTGGTTTGCCCCCCGTTGATCATTGAAGGAGGCGAACGCGCCAAGAATTCGTACTTCCACGTTTCGGAAATCCAATCGGATGTGGAGAAGTACCATATTGACCGTCATTCCTATATCATCGCCGTGGGCGGTGGCGCGCTGCTGGACGTGGTCGGCCTTGCCGCGGCGACGGCGCATCGGGGTGTTCGGCATGTCCGCATTCCTACCACGACTTTGAGCCAGGATGACTCCGGAGTCGGAGTGAAGAACGGAATCAACGCGTTTGGGAAAAAGAATTTCATCGGCACCTTTGCTCCGCCGTTTGCGGTCATCAACGACTTTCAATTGCTCAACTCTCTCCCGGCGCGTGACAAACGGGCAGGCTATATCGAAGCCGTGAAAGTCGCTTTGATCCGCGATAAGAATTTTTTCGCCACGATTGAACAGGATGCGGCGGCGCTGGCTGAATTTGAACCAGGCGCCATGCAGCGGCTCATCTATCGTTCAGCGGAACTGCATCTGAACCACATTGCAACCTCTGGCGATCCATTTGAGTTTGGTTCAGCGCGCCCGCTCGATTTTGGCCATTGGGCCGCTCATAAACTCGAACAAATTTCCAATTACGAGATTCGGCATGGTGAAGCGGTTGCCGTCGGGATCGCCTTGGATGTTATTTACTCCCGCAAGATTGGTTTGCTCGATGCGCCCTCCGCCGATCGCATCATTACGTTGCTGGAAAAACTAGGGTTCGAAATCTTCGTCAACGAATTGCTCAACGTGGATGCCGAACGGAATCTGCTCGTCCTGAAAGGACTCGAAGAATTTCGCGAACACCTCGGGGGCGAGCTCACTATTACTCTGTTGAAAGCGATCGGCGAAGGGATTGAAGTCCATTCTGTCAACGTCCCGAAAGTAATCGAATCCATTTACGAACTTCAGGATCGGCATCACAGCAAAGATCATAAGATCGTCCGGGCTCGCGGTTGATCCTTGCCCCCTCTACAATAAATAAACTCGAAACCCGCTCTCCGACGGCGTAAACAATACGTGCGCAGGCAGCTTGCCGGCGTGTTAAAATAAAAAAGAGAATGCGCGGACATCGGGCCGCGTTCCTGATGAGCGACGAAATTCCCAAACTTCGCATGGCGCCGCGCGAAACCGCGGAGGACCTGGCCCACTATTATGAGCGGGAAACCCGACGGGTAAATGATCAACGGGAAAGCGATCTCGAAAATTCACTCGCCCCGTTCCGGGTAGGTTCAGTTCCTTTTCTTAACGCCGTTCCTTTGACGCGCGGTCTGGAAGAGCAGATTCAGTTCGTGGTCCCTTCAAAACTGGCCGAGATGTTGCAACGGAATGAACTCGACGCCGCGCTGGTCAGCATTACCGAAGTTTTGTTCAACGATCGCTATGACATTCTCGATGGCATTGCCATTGCCTCCCTCGGCGAAGTCAAAAGTGTTTTTCTTGCCCACAAACAACCGCTCGAACAAATCCGGGAAATCTTCTGCGACACGGCGTCGCTGACGAGCGTGAATCTTCTCAAGGTCTTGCTCGCGGAAAAAAACCTTAAGCCTGAGTTCAAGCCGCTGGCCAGTTACGACGACGCCGCAAAACTCGACAACGTCCTGTTGATCGGCGATCGCGGTATAGAATTTTTGCGAACCCAACCTTCCCGCGAAATCTGGGACCTCGGCGATGCATGGAATGAGTTGACCCACTTGCCTTTCGTTTACGCCATTTGGGCATTGCGCAGAGGAGTGGAAAACCAGCAGCTGCGTCGGCAGCTCCGCGAGGCGAAAGACTTCGGGATGGATACTTTGGATCATATCATTGCGAGCCGAACGGAGTTCGATCGTGACTTCCGTCAGGACTACCTCGGCTGGCATATCCATTATCATCTGGGAGGCGATGAAAAGCGGGGAATTGCCAAATTTGTCGAATTGCTTCGAAAGCACAATCTCGGGACGGTCTACAATCCCCGGTTTATAGTCTAAGCAGCTCCTTCCTGAGCCGATGTTTTGTCTCGTGGCCGTCTCTTTCCCCCTCAAAAACGATTAATGAAACTTATCCAATTAGGCGGTTTTTGACCGAAGATTAAAAATTTTGAAGCCGAAAAACTTTTTTTTGATCCAAAAACGGTTTTTTAGCTTCGAAAAAACTATTTTTGGAAAAATAAAAACCTTTTTCGTTTCAAAAAAATCGTTTTGGGATCCAAAACCAAAAAATCTGAAACGAAAAAAGTAATTTTGGAAAAAAAAGAGACGATTTCGTTTCTAAAAATCTTTTTTTGGAACCAGAAGACAAAATTTTGAAACAAAAAATCCGTTTCTGGAAAAAAAGGACAGGTTTTGTTCCTGAAAAATTGTTTTTGGATCCCGAAAACCCTCCCGAACGTCGACAATTGGCTTTCGAAATCCGTTTAAATGCTTCCAATCGAGTCATTTGACGCTTTTCACCCGTTCTTGCCCTTTCTGGGCAAATATATCGGATTCTATTACGACCGGACATTCGCCCTACGGCTTTTTGATGTAGTCCTGGTAAAGTTCTCTGATCCGGGCAGTTTGTTCGCTTCCTTCATGCAGGATGATCCGGTAGCGAAAAGTGACGCTCTTTCCGGCGGGAATCTTGAAGTCCTCAATCGGTTTATTCTGGAAAAAATGGGGACCGAACGGGTTCGCTGCAAATAGTCCGTAATCGCGAACGTGCCACCAAGTGGGGTGCCGTGGGTTCTTTGGATGATCAAAAATAGCGATGCCCACCCGTTTTCCATCGACGAATCCATTGTAATCACACCATTCTGCCTGCTTACCCCATGCATTGGTTCCAGTGACCCCGGTGCTTTGCACGATGGTGCCTTTGGGCGCTTGCTTGTCGACGCCGGGGGCGAGGCGCATGGATTCGGCGACACGAATGGCCAGCGAACCTTCCTTGGTATCGCCAAAGACGACATCCCCGTTGCTCGCGATCAGCTTGATTTCAAAATCAATGATGCGCGGATTCGTTTCTGCATGAAACGTGAGGGTCCGTTCATCCGAGCAAATCCATTTTCCCTTGGAGGTAATCCATTTGTTTTCGGCTTTGATCACGCCGGACTTATCTCCCGATTTTAATTTGAGGAATTTCTGGTGGACGATGGCATTCGTTTTCTTATCGTCCCAGAAATCTTCTCCGTTCACGATTCCATGTGCATACCAGAAAGAGCGATGATGGATGTGATCGTGTTCTTCTCCCGGCGGACTTTGCATCGGATAATTGCGCGTCATCGGTAAATCACCCGGTCCCAACAATGGATAGCAATAAGGACGCAATGCGCCGGTGAAGAAATATTGGGTGAGAGGATGGCCATCAATTTCAACGCAGACGCGGTCTTTTTCCGGGGTGATCTTGACGCGATCTTTTGCCGAACCGGCAGACGCGACAAAAAAACTGGCGACGAGAAGAATTAAAACGCGGCGCGGTGAGTTCATCGCCCGCCATTTAAAACCACCAACTGGGATTCTGGCAACCAGCCAATGCGACCCGTGCGATCGGTGATTTCGACCCATTTATCTTTGCGGTCGAGGACGAGGAGTTCGGTGCCATCGCGCACCGTGAAATAACTCTGCGATTCATCAAATGGACCGCGACGAATTACTGCTTCCTGCGCTGCGACCACGGCAGGCTGAATGAAAAAGCGATCATGGGCGGCAAATGCAAGACAGACGCCCAGGAAAACCGTGAGCGTTCCAAAAACTCCGGCCCAGAGATGCAGAGACTTCTTCATTTCCCGCCTCCACTGCGCTGCAATCAAAAGCGCGAACACAATCCAAAAACAGGTTGTCGTGGCGATCGTCCAACCATTGACCGTGAAACGGTGAATCCATTCCTGCCACAGATTATCGCTGACTTTGCTGCCGGCTTCAGTCCGTGCGAATTGCAGGTTGGCTCGAATCTCTGGATCGCGTGGGGAAAGTTCCTGTGCATTGCGATAGGCGGCGATCGCACGACCGATCTGTCCGGACTTGAAGTAAGCGTTACCGAGATTGAAATAAACGGTCGCAGAAACATTGCTGTTTTGCAGCAGCTTTTCGTACTCGGTAGCAGCGGCGGAGAACTTCTGTTGTTCGTAAAGCTTGTTCGCGCTGTTGAACAGCTCGGCGGTGCTATCTGCCAAAACAGGCAAAGCCAAAAAAAGGAACAGCAGGCTCGCATATCGAGCCAGGCGGGCGAAAAGAGCGTTGGTGAATTGGGAGGTCATCAATGCTGCTGCAAATCTTTCAGGACTTTTTCGATTTTCGGAATATACGCGGCCAGCTTTTGCGGTGTCTGCTGAGGCGCATAGCGGGCCTGGTTGCACGCCTGGAACAACTCGTGCAACTGCGAAATGGTCTCCGGCTTTGTGCCTTCCGGTTTCAATTTTTCATCCACTACCGCTTCGGTGATCGCAAAGGCGGGTAAATCGAGTCGCTCGCCTAACTGTTCCTGAAGCAACCGAAAAGTCGTGGCAAAGAAATCATCTGATTTGTTGGCAGCAGCCTGTTGCGACAACTGCTGCAAGCCGTCGCGCACAACGCGCTCGACTTCACGACGCCGGCGCAACTTTGGATTGTTGGCGAGCTTTTCCTTATGTCGACGAAACAGGATGGATCCGATCCAAAGCATCGGGGCCAGGACCTGAAGCGCGAGGAACGTCGGTTGTCGCAGGAGCGCCACGTTTGCCCTGTGTACGGTTCCGAGCTGTGGTTTGATGTGAAGAATTTCCTTTTGCGAGGACGGCGCTTCGTTCACGGGTTGGGAACCTGAAACAACGGTCGGTTGAGGCGTTGCCGAGGTTGGTCGGACACTCAGTGGAATCGGTGGAGTGTTAATAGTGCGATACGCTTTTTGCTGCGGATCGAAGAAACTGAATTCGAACCCAGGCAGTTCCTTCACGTCGGCATTTTGTGGAGAAACCACTTCTTCAAATGTTTTGGTGCCTTCAAGCCCGAGGCGATCCGTGGCGTCCGTCTTACTCGAGGGAGCGTAGCTTTTGAATTCCCTCCACAACGGTTGCGGAGGCAAAGAAAGGGTATCCAAAGCGCCGCTGCCGGAGATTTGAATTTTTACCGTGATGGGATCGCCTACTGCCACATTGGTGGGACCGGCTTGCACATAAAGATTATATCTGCCAATGGCTCCATTGAAAGTAGCCGGAACATTTTGCTTCGGCAACGGATGGACCGTGATCGTTTGCGCCTCGCTCGTGAGCGTCACCGGCCGGGCCTCAGAGTAAACCCGTTGTCCAAAAAAATCGGTCCCCCGTAAGCCGAGCAACAACGTGATCGAAGAAGTCGCCGGGCCAAGAGTAAGCGTGCCGGTTTTTACTGCCGTGATTGGAACACGAAAGATAATCAGATTATAACGAGCTCCACTGATGATGGCGGAGGTTTGATCCGGATTCTGCGGCATGATTCCGATCGTAAAACCTTCGCTGGAAAGCTGCGGAAGGGAAGGATTGCGTGCGTCCTGGAAATAGAGGCGCACTTCGGCCGGAAACACTTCGCCCACGTAAGCTTCATTTTTCGGGACAATCAATTTCAGGAAAGCAGACGGTGGCGCGCCGTTCTCACCCGCGGGCGGTGCGAGGGATTTAACAACCTTTAGTTTAAGAGCCTGGCTGGTCAGCTTTTTGCCATCCAATTCCACCTGCAGAGGAGGAATCGTTATGTCTCCTTCCCGCGTCGGAACCAGGGTAAATATAAAAGTAAATTCCCGGCTCATCTTTCCGTTGATCGAGGTAAAATTCTGTGACTGGCTTTGACCTGCCACTTTTAAGCCATCCAATTGCGGCAGCGACGGGCCTCCCCTTGGTTGAACATCTCCAAACTGCAGGCGCAACTCGACGCTATCCTCCATGCTGATAGTGTCCTTATCGAGGCTCGCGGTGAAGGAAGGAGCGCCCGTCAGGCCGATGGCAAAGAAACAAAGGAATAGAATCAAACCGCACGCGAAAAGGTGTCGCGTGCGTGGCGCAGACGGGCTCGTTGTTCTTAATCGCACCAATTTAGCAGACAGCGAAGATGCGTTTTTGTTCACGCGGACGCAAGTGGGCTGTTAAAGAAATTTACACCACGAAGGCCCAGCTCGCTTACTTTCGTTCAAAAACAATTTTCCCCCCAACCATCGTAAACAATACTTTAGTATCCCGGATAGCGTCTGCGGGACAGGACAGAATGTCGCGATCGATCATGATCAAGTCCGCGAATTTTCCGGGTTCGACGGAACCCTTTTTCTCTTCTTCAAAATTCAAATAACAATTGTTGATGGTGTAGAAACGGATGGCCTGTTCGCGGGTGAGACATTCCTTGGGATTCAAAATGCCGTCGCGTTCTGTCTTCCGTGTGAGAGCCACCCATATGCCAAGCCATGGATTCCACGGATTGGTGCTTTCCGTAGAATCAAGTTGAACCATGTGATCGCTGCCTCCGCCGACCGCCAGGCCATTTTTGAACCAGCTTTGCAGGGGCATGAACCATTTCATGCGCCGTTCGCCGAGCGTTTGCCGAAGACTGGCACCGTCTTTGTAAAGCCATGCAGGCTGCATATCGGCGGCGATATGTAATTCCTTACAGAGCGCGAAATTGCGTTCCGACGAAAAGTTCGCGTGTGTGATGAGGAATCGTTGCTGCTCGACTTTTTTGGCGCCGAGTTCTTTTCCAATCTGGTGGTAGGTATCAAGCAGAACATCGGTGGAGGCCTCGCCGGTGCAATGTGCGGTCAATTGCCAGCCGCGTTTCGCTGCTTCAAGATAAAGTGCCGTCAGCAGTTCTGGTTTTACATTCAGAATGCCGCGGTAGTTCGGATCTGTAATTTGATAAACCTCATTTGTTCCCCACGGCTCACGCATATATGCGGTCCCGATCAGCATGCCTCCATCCAGTAAAACTTTTAATGGCCCCATCCGGACCCAATCGTTACCGCGCCCGGTCGGGCCATAGACATTCGCCGTTTTATTTGTGCCGGACGTCAGCTGGTCCAATTTTTTGAGGGCTTCGTCCAGGGTCTTTGGGACCGGTTCCATCATCCGCGTGCAATTGACGCGCACAGTCAGTTCGCCGGATTTTTCCAAATCCCGGAAAAGGTCGATCGCGTCGAATTCCGTGCGGCGCTCGCCGATGCTGGTGATGCCTTGTTCGTTGTAGAGATGGTGGAGGTGTTTGACGGCTTCTCGTTGTTCCGTTGCCGTAGGGCTCCGCGTTCCCTTCGGATTCTTGAGAAGCTGCGCCGCATTGCGAAGGATGCCGTTAGGTTCGCCGGTTTTGGGATCTTTTACAATTTCGCCGGGAGTTGGATTTGGTGTTGACCGTGTGATGCCTGAAAGTTCGAGTGCTTTTGAATTAACAACAGCGACAGGCCCGGAGTTCCAGAGGACGGGGTGATGGGGAGCAGCGTCGTCGAGTTCTCCTTTCGTGGGCAATCGATTGTCGTTCAGGCGGGTCGCGTAAACCCGCTCGAGCACGATCCATTCTCCCGGTTTCTTTTGCGTCGCTTGTTTGCGAATCCATTCCTGCGCTTCAATAATTGAATGCACGAGAGGGGAACCGCCCCCCAATTCACTCACCGATGCTTTGTAGGAATGAACATGGCTGTCGTAAAGACCCGGCATCACGGTCTTGCCCTGCGCATCGATGACTGATGTTTTCGGGCCGATGAGTTTTAAGAGTGTTTTGTTCTTTCCTACCGCAACGATTTTGTCTCCTTGAATGGCGACCGCTTCAGCGATGGAAAATTTGGGATCGACGGTAATAACCTTCGCATTTTGTATAACAACATCGGCCCGGTCGGCAGCGCGAAGGGGAAAACTGGCTGAAAGGACTACGAGTGCGAAAGCATGAAGAAAACTTGGAAACGTTGACACGGGAAGATAGTAACCGCCCTTTTTCTCTTCCGTGCAACTTCTCTTTTGTTCTTGATGGAACAACAACAGCCCCGGAGGAACTCACCGGGGCTGTTGCAGGTTTGTTTTGAAATTACTGATTACGGGGAGACTTCAACACTTTAGTGCCGCTGGGCAATGTTTCGTTGCGACCTTCTTTACGGTGAAAGGCAATTCTTCCCGGCTTCCGCACGAGATAATTGAAAGATTCATCAGAATCACCGCTGGCGGCAGTGACAGGCCAGGAAACAAGAAATAACGCGCCACCTACCAACGTCAGACCGGCTGCGGCGGGCCTTACCAATAAGATATCGGTCGCCTTGAAGACTGAGGGCGCTTCGTTTGGAGCTGTCGCGCAAGACTTTTGGTCTTTGCAGGCAGCTGCCGGAGTGGCGTCAGCGGCGCGCAGGACGCCGGTAGAAGCGACTATCATTAAGGACGCGAGTGAGAGAGTTAGTCCCTTGGTAACGAACGTTTTCATAATTTAGATTTTGCTTATTAGCATGAACGATGCCTGAGACAGACCTTAGGGGGATATCCTGTTCAACTTTGATCACTTTGATTAAACCCGCTCAGCCGAACGGGGCGATTCTGCGTACCTTTTCAGGCAAAACAAGTGGATTTTAGGGGTTTTTTAGCTTGGCACGGAGCTTGCAACGCCCCGGTCCGATCAGAACGGTTTCTGAGGCCATCCAATCCTGATGCGCCCGGAAACGTTCTGATTTTTTGTTTATGAAAGAATCCGCTCATAGTCTCCCGACCGGTAAAGGCTACCTCATCGATATGGATGGGGTCATTTACAAAGGCTCACAGCTTATCCCTGGCGCAAAAGAGTTCGTCCAGCAACTTCAATCAAAAAACATCCCCTTTATGTTTTTGACGAACAATTCCGAACGTTCACCACGTGATCTCGTAGCCAAGCTTGATCATCTTGGTCTGAAGGTTTCATGGAAGAACTTTTATACGGCAGCACATTGCACGGCTGATTTCCTCATTCGCCAACGACCTAAATCCAGCGCTTTCGTCATTGGCGAAGGTGGTTTGCTCATCGCCTTGCAGGAAGCGGGTATTGCCTTTGACTCTATTAAGCCGGATTACGTCGTTGTCGGAGAGGGAAGGCTTTTCAATTTCGAACTGACCGAAAAAGCGATGCGGCTGATCGAAAAGGGCAGTCGTTTGATTGCCACGAATCCCGATACCTGGTGTCCGACGGATTCCGGTCCGCGTCCGGGCACCGGCGCGCTGGCTGCCTTTCTCGAAAGCGCCACGGGGAAAAAGGCGTATTATCTCGGTAAGCCGAACCCGTTCATGTTTCTCATGGCGCGTAATCGACTGGGGTTGCACACGTCGGAAACAATTATGATCGGCGACACGATGGAGACCGATATCCGTGGAGCGGTCGAGCTGGGCATGCAGGCTTACCTTGTGTTAACCGGATCGACGACGCGTCAAACTCTGGAAAATTACCCTTATAGCCCAACGCATGTTCTGGACTCCATCGAAGACCTGATCGAATCGCCAAGGCCAACTGCGAAAAAAACATCCCGGTCGAAACTTCTTTTAGCAGCCTGAAAAACCCGGAGGAAGCACGGCGTCAGGAAAACAGATGGTCTAAGACCCACCCCGACCAACTGTCCTTCCTGACGCTGTTTCTCTTGGCGTCTTTATAAAAATCAAGGCGTCGCTGGAGCGAATGGTCACGACGCGTTTTACGATTAACGGAAGAGTAGTCGAAGCGTGCGGCTTGAACCCGTCTTCTTAATGGCGTGACGTCTATCGTTTCACTCGGAGAAACGGCAACATTTGAATCCCCTCGGAACCTCAACATCCATCGTATCAGGAGAAATCCCGCAAGAATCACTACGGCCGATACGCGTAAAATGACGTCTTGTTTCGACATGGATCTACCGTAAATCAGTAGCGCAAAAGCGTCGAGCTGGACATGTGTTTTGCGATGCACAGGGTCCCGCGTCAACGATCTTTCCTTTTGACAGCCATTTGACTTTCCGCCAAGTTCCCGAAACTTTTACTAAGCACGATTCATGCTCTGAGCAACAATTCGCAGCGGTCTTGTGTCTTAATTTTGCATGGGTAAAGCATTAATTATCGCCGAAAAACCATCCGTGGCGAATGACATCGCCAAAGCCCTCGGCGGCTTTAAAAAAGTAGACGATTACTTTGAAAGTGATCGTTACGTGCTCTCTTCTGCCGTCGGTCATTTGCTGGAAATCTGCCCTCCCCCCGGAGTAGAACCGGCCCGCGGCAAGTGGAGTTTCGCGCATTTGCCCGTTATCCCTCCTCATTTCGATCTCCGTCCGATCGAGAAAAACGAAGCGCGCCTGAAAGTTCTGGTTCGGCTGATTAAGCGTAAAGACGTTGATGAACTGGTTAATGCGTGCGACGCCGGGCGCGAAGGGGAACTGATTTTCCGTTACATCGTACAATATTCCAAAACGGACAAACCGATCCAACGTCTCTGGCTGCAATCCATGACTGCAGCTTCGATTCGCGAAGGATTTGAATCGTTGCGCACTGGCCAATCGATGCGGCCTCTTGCTGACGCGGCTATTTGCCGCAGTGAATCCGACTGGATTGTCGGGATCAATGGAACGCGGGCGATGACGGCTTTCAACTCGAAGACGGGCGGCTTTCATCTCACCACGGTAGGTCGCGTGCAGACCCCGACCCTCGCTATTGTTGTCGAGCGTGAGGAAAAAATTAAAAAATTTGTTCCACGTGATTATTGGGAAATTCACGGAACATTCGGCGCGCAGGCGGGTGAATATGTCGGACGTTGGTTCGACGAAAAATTCGCCAAGGAAAAAAAAGAGGCCGATGATGCGCTGAAGCCTGAACGCATTTGGGATCTCGCTACAGCGGAAGCGATCCAAAAGAAATGCATCGGAAAGCCTGGGATTGTTACTGAAGAAAGTAAGCCGACCACGCAGTTATCGCCGTTGCTCTACGATCTCACGAGTTTGCAGCGGGAAGCCAACGCACGGTTTGGGTTTTCGGCAAAAAATACTCTGGCCCTGGCGCAGTCGCTTTACGAAAAACATAAAGTTTTAACTTATCCGAGAACGGACTCACGGGCCTTGCCGGAAGATTACATCGGCACCGTGAAGCAAACCCTCGGGATGCTGCAAAGCACCTTTTACGGGCCATTCGCCGATCAGATTATAAAGAACGATTGGGTAAAGCCGAACAAACGCATCTTTAATAATGCGAAAATTTCGGATCACTTTGCGATCATTCCAACCTCCCTGACGCCAAAAGCATTGAGTGAACCGGAACAGAAACTTTATGACATGGTCACAAAGCGGTTCCTCGCTATTTTCTTCCCGGCCGCAGAGTTTCTCGTGACGACCCGTATCACTCGGGTTGAAAATGAACCTTTCAAGAGCGAAGGGAAAGTAATGGTCAACGCGGGTTGGATGACCGTTTACGGCAAAGAAGTGCAGGGTGAAGATCAAACGCCAAGTCTCGTTCCCGTGCAACAGAACGAAAAAGTCGATACGAAGAAAGTCGACGTTCTGGCCAACCAGACGAAACCGCCCGCACGATTTTCTGAAGCTACTTTGCTGAGTGCGATGGAAGGTGCCGGTAAACTGGTCGAAGACGAAGAACTGCGCGAAGCCATGAGCCAAAAAGGATTGGGCACACCGGCCACGCGCGCTGCGATTATCGAAGGTCTGATTTTTGAGAAATATCTCCTGCGCAACGGTCGCGAATTGCAACCCACTGCAAAGGCCTTTTCATTGATTGCGCTTCTGCGTGGTTTGAGCATTCCGGAACTTTGCTCGCCGGAGCTGACCGGAAATTGGGAATTCAAGTTGAAGCAGATGGAGAAAGGCCAGCTCCCGCGACCTGAATTCATGCGTCAGATCGAAGAAATGACGCGCCAGATTGTTGATAAGACGAAGCAATTCGAAAGTGACACGATTCCTGGCGACTTCGGCGAATTGAAAGTGCCTTGTCCGAAGTGCGGCGGGGTCATCAAAGAAAATTATAAAAAGTTCCAGTGCCAGAAATGCGATTTCTCGCTGTGGAAGATTGTGGCCGGGCGTCAATTTGAAATTCCAGAGATTGAAGAGCTTTTAACCAAGAAGAGTGTCGGCCCACTGCAGGGATTCCGCAGTGCGAAAGGATTTCCATTCGCTGCCGTTGTGAAATTGACACCGGAGCTCAAGCCGGAGTTCGATTTTGGCAACGACCAGACGAAGGATGGTGAAGCGGCGGCCCCTGTAGATTTTACTGGCAAAGAACCTCTCGGCAAATGTCCCAAATGCGGCGGCCGCGTCTTCGATACCGGAATGAATTACGTTTGCGAAAATGCGACGGGTCCTGACCGCAAGTGTGATTACCGTTCCGGCAAAATTATCCTGCAGCAGGAAATCGGTGCCGACCAGATGCGCAAGCTTTTGGAAACCGGGAAGACCGATCTGCTGAAAGGATTTGTCTCCAAGAAAACAAACCGGAAGTTCGAAGCCTTTTTGGTTTTCAAAGAGGGCAAGGTCAGTTTCGAGTTCGCACCGCGTGCGGCTAAAGGCGACAAAGCCAAAGCCAAAGAACCCGAAGCAAAGGTTGATTTCACGGGTAAGGAATCGATTGGTATCTGCCCGCTCTGCCAGGGGAAAGTTTACGAGTTGGAAGACAAGTATCTTTGTGAGAATTCACAGCGCGACAAGAAGCCGTGCAAATTGAAGTCTGGCAAAGTCATTCTCGAACAGCCACTTTCCCGTGAACAGATGCAGAAACTACTCACCGAGCGCAAGACCGACCTTTTGGATGGTTTTGTTTCCAAGTTTGGGAAGAAATTTTCCGCGCATCTGGTTCTCGACGATAAAGGAAAGACCAGTTTTGAGTTTGCGCAGACGGAAGAGCGCTAAATTCATTTTCTTCCGGCTTTTCTGAACCCAGCGTTCGTTTTAATTTCGACGTATGTCGGAGCCTACTGTCGAAGATCTTGAAATCCAGGATGACTGGATCCGGCAGTTTCTTCAGCATCTTGCGACGGACAAAGGAGCTTCAATTTATACTCAGCGGAACTATCGCCAGGCGCTGCTGGAATTTTTCCGTTGGCATCAAAACGAACAAAAGCAATCGCCAAACTGGAAAGCGCTCCAACGCGATGATTTCCGATCGTATCTTCGTTATCTGGGCCGAAACAATATCAGTCGCGCGGCAACGCAGTTGCGTTTTTCCGCCCTGCGCACGTTTTACAAGTTTTTGATTCGCCGTGGTGAAGTCGAAGTGACGCCGATTAAAAACCTTTCGTTGCCAAAGCTTCCGAAGCGGCTTCCTCAATTTTTAACAGCGCAGCAAATGCTCGCGCTGCTGCGTGCACCAATGATGGAATTTGAGGCGAGGAAAAAGGCGGGCGAAGAATCGAAATCGAAGACCCAGCTCGATGTCGCGCCTTATCTACGAGACGTGGCCATTCTCGAAACAATTTATTCCTGCGGTTTACGTATCAGCGAACTTTGCGGTATCCAGGTGTCCGACCTGGATTTTAAAGAGCAAATTGTGCGTGTGCGCGGGAAAGGGAAAAAAGAACGTCTTGTCCCAATAGGCGAACCCGCTTTGGTTGCGATCGAGCATTATTGGAAATCATTGCCACAAATGCCGGGGCCGGATGCCGCCGCGTTTTACTCCGTATTTGAGAAAGGCAATGTCATCTATCCACGCCTCGTGCAGATGAACTTAAAAAAATACCTGCTTGCGGCGGGGCTTGATACCAAACTGACGCCACACAAGTTGCGTCATAGCTACGCCACTCATCTTCTCGACGCCGGTGCGGATTTGCGCAGTGTCCAGGAATTATTGGGGCATGCCCATCTGGTGACCACGCAAATTTACACGCACCTTACGCCCGAACGCCTGAAGCGCGCTTACAATGATGCGCATCCCCGCGCTTGATGAAGGCCTATTCCTCCATGGAAATTTGTATTCTCGCAGGAGGTCTGAGTTCTCGCATGGGATCCGACAAAGCGAAACTTCGCATTGGTGGTAAGACGCTGGTGGCCTGGATAAAATTGTCTGCCCAAGAAACGGGCCTGCCGGTGAGAATAGTTCGCCGGGATATTGTTGAACGCTGTGGGCCCTTGGGAGGAGTTTATACCGCTTTGAACTCCAGCGAAGCGAACGCTATTCTTTTTCTGGCGTGCGATATGCCGTTTGTGACGGCTGATTTCCTGCGCGGTTTAATTGAACATTTCGGTCCGCGGAGCCGCGCGCTTTTTTCCAGCGTCGAAAGCAAAGCTGGATTTCCGTTTATTCTCCACAAGCAAACTTTGCCGGTGATCGAAAGGCAGTTGGAGGAACAGCGGTTTCCCCTTCAAGCTTTGGCGCAAAAACTAAACGCAAAATTGCTTTCTCCTCGGTCGAAAGACGCGTCGCAACTTTTCAATATCAACACCCCTTTGGATCGAAAGAGAGCCGGGGAAATATTCGGGGAAACCGCAAAAAAGCGCTCGGCGTAACTTGTAAAATGTTTTGGGTGCGGTAAAATCTCGACATGTTAAATCGGAGCGTTTCAATCGCACTTCTCTTGTGCGGTTTTCAAGGAGCCTTTGCTGCCGTCAACCAAACGAAAGAAACCATCGGCACTGCGACTGTTCAGTTGAAGGATAAGGTGTCAGTCACTGGTCGTATCCTGGCGGAAAAGAAAGACGTCATTATCGTTGATCTGGGCTATACCGTTCTGACCATTCCGAAAAAAGAGGTTGTAAGAATTTTAAGTGGTGACGCGACAGTGGGGATGCCAGCCAAAATCGAAACTTCCCCTCGCGTGCCGGCTCCGGTTCCGGCCAGTGTTACAGCCGACCCGCAGTCGTCTTTTTATAATGTCGCCAAAACTCCGCCGCCAGAGCGGAGCGTGCGTGAACTCGTTAATC
Organism: uncultured bacterium; assembly: GCA_966095605.1. Classification (GTDB taxonomy): domain Bacteria; phylum Verrucomicrobiota; class Verrucomicrobiia; order Limisphaerales; family JACDHS01; genus CBHWET01. Next base: position 22,862 of record CBHTTJ010000010.1, read on the forward strand.
AGATTGGTGAAGCGGTTGTGCAAGTCCGCACCCCGGGCGGCCTGGGTTCAGGGTTTATCCTGAACGAAGATGGTTACCTGATTACCAATTTCCACGTGATCGAAGGTGAAACACAAATTTCGATCGAAGTTTATCATCAGAAAAATGGTCAACTCGATCGTCGCAGTTATAAGCAGGTGAAGATCGTCGCAATCAATAAGTTTGCGGACCTCGCTCTTTTAAAAATCAACGACTCCGATGCACCAAAGTTTGCTCGCGTTTCCATTGGCAATTCGGACAACCTCGCCGTCGGCGAGCGCGTCTTTGCGATTGGCAGTCCGCTCGGGCTTGAACGGACTGTTACGGAAGGAATTTTGAGCACGAAGACGCGTCCGTTTCAGGGCGAGCTATATCTGCAAACCACCGCGCAGATCAATCCGGGTAACAGCGGCGGGCCATTGTTCAATTTGCGCGGCGAAGTCATCGGCGTGACCAACATGAAGATTACCTTTGGTGAGGGCCTTGGTTTTGCGATTCCGATCGAGGCTGTGAAAGGCTTTCTCAACCATCGGGATGCTTACGCCTACGACAACGATAATCCCAGCAATGCGTTCCGTTACTTGCCGCCCCCAAGCCGCACTCAACAAACGCACGGCGAAGAAGCTTCCGCAAAGAAATAAATTCGCGGAAGAATCGTCCAATTGTCGGTTTTGAATCGCATGAAAAAAATAATTTTCGGATGCGCTGCCATGCTGTTGGCGGCGTTGAGCGGTTTGGCGGTGGTTTTGCCTGCGGACAAATTATTGCCAGATGACACCCTCGTCTTAATTTCCGCTCCGGATATGACAAAGCTTCGCGCTTCGCTGGCCAATTCTTCCCAGGGCCAGTTGTTTTCGGATCCTGCGATGAAACCCTTCAAGGATAACTTCATTAAGAAGTTCAACGCCGACATAATTGCGCCGCTCGAAAAAGATCTCGGCATTAATTTCAGCGACTACAAGGAATTGGCGCAGGGCGAGGTAGCCTTGGCGATGACGCAGAATGACGCCAAAGGAAATACTGAAGATTCACTCGGATTTATCCTGCTGGTCGACAGTAAGGATAAGAAGGGCAAGCTGAAAAGCACACTGGCCGATCTGAAGAAGAAGTGGACGGAAGCGAATAAGGAATTGAAGACGACCAAAATTCGCGATCTGGATTTCGTCACGTTAATCACCACGGACGATGATATCAGCAAAACCTTTGGGAAGATCTTTGGCAAAGATGTGGGCGAGACGGAAAACAAGGATTCGAAAAAGAGCACCAAAAAAATTGAAATCACCATAGGGCAATCCGATTCGCTCTTGATTGTTGGCAACACGGTGAAGCCGATTGAAAAAATTCTCGCTCGGCAGGCGGGTGGTTTGATTCCCGCCCTCGCTGAGCAACCCGTTTATCAGGCTAACCGAGCGGCAATGCTGAACGACGTGGACGCATTTGTTTGGATTAACCTGAAGCCAATTTTTGATCTCATGATGAAATACGGCGGTGGTGGAGAGAACAACAATCCTCTGGCTCCGAAGCCCGATAAGCTCATGACCGCTTTTGGCCTGAATGGCTTCAAAAGCATCGTTCTCGCCTACCGTAGTTCCAATGAGGGTGGACTGGTGCATTGTTTCCTGGGTATTCCAGAAGGCGAGCGGCGTGGTTTAGCCAAACTGCTCACCGCGGAAGCCAAAGATTCGATGCCGCCGACCTTCGTTCCGGCGGATGCAGTAAAGTTCAGTCGCTGGCGTTTGGATTTGCAGAAAACCTGGAACGGTCTGGAATCTATGCTGTCAGAAGCGATGCCGGCGGCAACCGGAGCGTTCAAAATGATCTTCGATGTTGCTGGGAAAGATCAGGATCCGAATTTTGATTTACGAAAAGAGCTGATCGGGAATTTCGGCGACGACATGGTGACATTTGAGCGCGGTCCAAAGGGAACCACTCTCGCTGACTTGAATTCCCCGCCATCCCTTTTTCTCATGGGCTCACCCAATCCAGAGAAGCTGGCCAATGCCTTTAAAATCGCCGTTAGCTCTCTCGGCGGCCAGGGTGGACCAGAATTTAAGGAACGCGAGTTCCTTGGACGGAAAATTTACAGCGCGGCGGCGCCGGGTGCGATCGGCCTCACCCAAAATCGTCCCGCAAAAGTTCTCTATTTTGCCGGCAGCGGCGGTTATTTGGCTATTTCCACGGACGTTGCGATGGTCGAAGAATACCTTCGTAGCAGCGAAAGCAAGGCGAAGCCGCTGAGCCAGACGCCAAACCTCGCCGATCTGGCGCAAAAAGTGGGCGGGACCACGACCGGCCTGTTCGGGATTGAAAATCAGGCTGAGCAACTTCGCTCGGCGCTAGAGACGGCAAAAAAAGATCCTTCGTTTGGAGAGCTGTTCGCGGGGAACCCCATCGGAGGGCTTTTTGCTGACCCAAAGAAAGTTAAGGATTGGTGCGATGTCTCCCTGTTGCCTCCGTACGAGGCAATATCCAGGTATTTCCATCTGATGGTTTATGCCGGCGGCTTCGACGCCAATGGTTTCAACCTAAAATTCTTCGCGCCAACGCCGCCTGCCCTAAAGAAATAATTATTTCGATTTGGGACCACGATCGAGTTTAACGCTCGTCTTCGTCTGGGTCACCGCAGCATGTTCGGGTGGTTGACGCATGATCGCACGCGCTTTTCCAATGACATAATCCCACTGCAAAGCTGGACCTGGATCCGTCTTGTTCGTCTGGATATGATAATGGCCGAGCACTCCCTGGTATTTATCGAGTTCTTCGTCGGGAAGCTTGTGTGGAATTAATTTGCCGCTGGCGTCACGCGGATAATCGCATTTGATTTTCGGAAACACACTGCACAGAGCCGCCGTCAGTCTTGCCAACGCCTCATATTGCTCGGGAGTGTAATCGTATTGAGTCAGAGTATGGCCTTGGATTTCACCGACTACCGGCTCCGGACGCGCGGGATGTCCGACGAAGTTCTTGGTATAAAGAACATTTGTTCCGTAACGGGCTGGAATGGTGATCACCGTTTCCCCGTCCTTCTGTCGATACCATTCATGCAGCGGACTTTTCTCTGCTTTTGAATATCCTCCCATATTGGCGATTTCGATGCCGACGGAGCGTCCGTTCGACGATGTGGCGTGCCACGCGCGTTCTTTCAAATCCAGCGTTTGGTAGATGGTTCCGTCGAGGTCGAGCATGAAGTGAACGCTCAGGTCTCGCGAATCGTGCAGTACTTTAAAACAGGTGCGGCTCACCCCAGCGACGTCGAAGTGCAGTACAAATTGATCGACTACATTCTGCAACATGGGCAAATCCCAACCGCCGCCGCGGACTTTTTCGATCTGTTCATCGGTCAGACCGCTCTTGCGCAGGCTATAGCGGTTCGGGCTTTTCAGGTCTTTAACTTTTTCGTGCGACGTTTCCCAATCGGATTCCGCAAAGGGAGCAAACCGCCGTTCGACACGATAGGCATCGTAACCACCCGGATCCATCCAGGTGACGACGCGAGTGCCCGTATGAACCATCTTGCCAGCGACAATAATTTCGTCGCCTTTGCGGGATTCAATTTTTCCCGTGCGCGTGGCGCAACCACAAAAGATGATGCCAGTGAACAATGCGGTGAAACAAAGTTTGCCAAGGACTGAAAACCTAAAAGAGATGGACGGAGAGGTCATTCGGCCATTTCGTCATGCGTGCGGCGTCCGGTCAAGCGAACTCTGGCGATCACTGTTTGGCGGCTTCCCCTGAGACGGAATAGTAACGCGCGATTTCAGCTGCCACGCCTCCAAGGTCCGGAAAAATCTTTCGCTCATCAATTCCGCACAGGTCCAGTTGATCGCGGATAAAATCCACGGCGGCTGACGGGATAATAAATTTGGTCAAACATTCGGTGAGCTCATTCTCTTGAAGAATTTGATCGAGACTTTTCGTTTTAATCGATGACAAGGTGAACGCGGCGGATTGGGCCATGATACGTGCATCGAGAGCGGGTGGTTCCAACATGCATACGAAAGTCTTTCCTGGCTCCCTGGAGTTAAACAAATCCCAAATTGAATTGTAATCGTGTTTTCGCAACGCTTCGTCCAGATCGGAAACAAGAAAGGCCAGTGGCTTCAAACCGAAATGTTCGTGCAACGCCAGCCAATTGAGTCTCCAGACGACGCGGTCGCATCCCGCTTCACCGCGTAGCGTCGCAAAATGCGCCGCGATCAGAGGGGAAAAAGTCCAGTCGAGTAATCGCGTGGGGACACCATGATGTTGCGCGCTGACGAGTAACTCCCATTGGCTGGTATGCAATTGCGGAAAAAACGGCCGGGCATATCTCATAAAGTTTCGGAGAATGTGCTCCTCCAGGTGAACTTTTGTATGCGGTGGCTGGCAGCCACCCAACCGGTCGAGAGTGGTCAGCAGACTTCCACCGGTATTCGGAACGCCACGATAAATATGCGAAGCGCGACGCCGTCCGCTGGCCGGTTCCGGTTTCTCCGGTGTGACCAGATTCAGCAGGTCGCCCAGAGTTTTAACTACGATTTCCTGAAACATGCCGTCCTTGGCATAAGTTCCAACTCAGCCTGTAAAATCGCAACCCGGTGGCACCCCGAAGGTTTTCGCCTGATTTGTTACTCGTCCAAATCTTTGGTCAGGTTCCGAGCAATCGTGCTGCTGGCGAAAAACAAGACGACGCCAAAAACGACGAGGCAAATTTTAATCGCGGTGGCAAACCCGGTTGGAGCGGCCTGGTGCGCTTTGGCCGCGAAGAAATCGAGACCAAAAAGGATCAGGGGCAAAAGGATAAATCCCAAAGCAATCAACCGGATTACAAAAGTCATGGCCTTGCGATACGGATTCATGCGCGCCCATCATTCCAGAGGTCGCCGGGTTTGCCAACGGCGTTTGTTTGAGCGCGATTTTTTGACATTTAAGTCAACGACCAGGAATTTGAGAAGATGCTTCTGCAAAGCACAGAACGGGGGCTTTATTGTCCCGCCGGAGATTTTTACGTTGATCCCTGGAAGCCGGTTGATTTTGCGGTTATTACCCACGCCCACTCAGATCATGCGCGTTGGGGTTCGAAGCATTACCTGGTGAGCCAGGCTGGTGAAGCTGTTTTTCGCGAGCGACTTGGTGCGCAATTAAGTGTGCAGTCAGTTCCCTTCGGTGAATCAATCGTACGGAATGGAGTTAAAATTTCTTTGCATCCCGCGGGACACATCCTTGGCTCATCCCAGGTTCGTATCGAAAAAGGCGGCGAAGTTTGGGTGGTCAGCGGCGACTACAAAATCGAGGCTGATGGGACGTGTGAAGCCTTCGAGCCCATTCGTTGTCACACCTTCATCACGGAGTCCACTTTTGGTCTTCCGATTTATCGGTGGTCTCCACAAACGGAGGTTTTTGCGGAAATTAACGAATGGTGGCGCGAGAATCAGAAAAAGGACCGCACGTCTGTTTTGTTCGGTTACTCCCTCGGCAAAACGCAACGTGTGCTGGCAGGAATCAACGGAGAAATTGGCCCCGTGTTTTTGCACGGCGCCGTCGCGAAATTCGTTCCGGCGTATCAGCGTGCGGGCGTTCGCTTTCCTCGAATCTCTGCTTCCGATGTTGAAATAATTCGTTCGGCCAAAGGTCATGCTTTGGTGATTGCGCCACCTTCCGCTGACAATACGCCCTGGCTCAGAAAGTTTGGCGATTGTTCCACCGCTTTTGCTTCCGGTTGGATGGCCGTTCGGGGGACACGTCGACGACGGGCTCTCGACCGGGGTTTTGTTTTATCCGATCACGTGGATTGGCCGGGTTTATTGGAAACGATCAGAGCCACCGAAGCAGATCGGATTTGGGTGACGCATGGGTACACCGAACCGGTCGTTCGTTGGCTGCGCGAAAATGGCTGGGAAGCGGACGTGATCAAAACGGAATACGAAGGCGAATCGGAAAGGGAAGGAGAAGATACGACACCGTTGTTGGGTTAAGGAATTGGACCGTGGCTCTGTGAGCCGCAGCAAGGCCGGTATGCAAAGAGCGTGTTAGAATTTATTCAGCGCCTCGGTTGCGACGAATATCGCAGCGGGTCGCAGACCCGCGATCCGGATGAACTGGAAAAAATAATTGTGCGACGCTTCACGAAGTTATTTTGCGAGCTTGATCAGACAACACGCACCAATGACAAGGTGGCGTCGCTTGAACAGTATTTCCGCGATGTTCCCCCAGTTGATGCGGCCTGGGCATTGGCATTCCTTTCCGGTCGAACACCGGCGCGGGTGATCTCGACGCGTCATCTCTGGGACTGGGCTGCCGTCCAGACAGGATTGCCTTCCTGGTTGATGGAGGAATGTTACGGATCAGTTGGTGATCTTGGTGAAACGCTTTCCCTGCTCCTGCCCGACCCAGGGGCAGGAACTGAACTTTCCCTCGCGCAAATCGTGCAGGAACGTCTTTTGCCGATGCGCCAACAGGCGGAGTTATCGAAACGCGAGACGTTGTTGCAAACATGGCGTGAACTCAATAAAGCCGAACGACTCGTGTGGAATAAGTTAATTACGGGTGAATTTCGCATTGGTGTTTCGAAAACCCTTGTCGTCCGTGCGCTTGCCAATGTGGCAGGAGTGGAACCGGCTATCATGGCCCATCGCGTTCTCGGGCAGTGGCAACCCACCGCCGAAGATTTTCAGAAACTTTTGCAACCAGAAGATGTCAATGATTTCACTGCACGACCATATCCGTTTTATCTGGCGTCGCCGATTGAGACAAAGGTGAAAGCCGGTGAATCTCTCGCGAGTGAACTCGGCGATATCGCGGAATGGCAGGCGGAATGGAAATGGGATGGTATTCGTGCGCAGTTGATTCACCGCAATGGCGAAACATGCGTCTGGTCTCGCGGTGACGAAATGGTCAGCGACAGTTTTCCTGAGTTGGTCCAGGCGGCAGGGTTTCTCCCGGAAGGCACCGTGCTCGACGGCGAAATCCTTGCATGGCGCGAGGGGCGCCCGCTGGTTTTTGGCGAATTACAGCGGAGACTTGGGCGCAAGAAAGTCACTGATCGAACCCGGCGTGATTTTCCCATCGCCTTTCTGGCTTATGATCTTCTGGAAAAAAACAGCCACGATGTGCGCAACGAATCAATGGTGAGTCGGCGCGCCTGGCTCGAGGAAATCCTCGAAGAGGCACGCCGAAAAGCTCGTCTCCAATATGCTCCCACGGAAAAAGAGCAGGGAACGTTTTCTCTTTTCGAAGAAGACCACGAGCCAGAGACGACCTTCTTCTGTTTACAGCTGTCCCCGGTTTTATCTGCGACCTCGTGGGAGGAACTCGAATTGATTCGCGGACGGGCGCGTGAAGAAGGCGTGGAAGGCATCATGCTCAAACGTAAATCCTCTCCATATGGAGTGGGACGCATTCGTGGCGATTGGTGGAAGTGGAAGATCAATCCGTTCGTGATTGATGCTGTTTTGATTTACGCGCAACGTGGACATGGCCGTCGCGCCAATCTTTATACCGACTACACCTTTGGATTGTGGGACAACGGCGAATTGGTGCCGGTAGCAAAAGCATATTCGGGACTTACCGATGAAGAGATTCGTCGCGTCGATCATTTTGTCCGGCACAACTCACTGGAAAAGCACGGCCCTGTGCGCATTGTAAAACCGGAGCTCGTTTTCGAACTCGCCTTCGAAGCGATCCAGCAATCGACTCGACACAAATCCGGAATCGCGGTGCGCTTTCCCCGCATGAGCCGATGGCGTCATGACAAAACGCCGCAGGAAGCTGATACTCTGGAAAATCTAAAAGCACTCGCTGGGCGAAATGGCAGGATGGCATCGACCCTGTAAACGTTTACAATAACCTTCTTTTCCGTTACCTTCTGCGGCGAATGAACCCTGCTGCATCGGTCAATTCCGATCCGCTTGCTGAAATCAGGCAGAGCAGCCTCTTCAACGAAGACCTCGCCCCCGTCCCGCCCGAACGCCGTCGCTGGAAGGTTTGGAATTTTGCAGCGCTCTGGATTTCCATGGCCGCTTGCATTCCTACCTACATGCTCGCTTCATCGCTGATCGGCACCGGTATGAACTGGTGGCAGGCCATTCTTACGATTTTTCTCGCCAACCTGATCGTTCTGATTCCTATGGTGCTCAACGCCCACGCCGGGACTGCTTACGGCATTCCGTTTCCGGTTTATTGCCGTGCTTCATTTGGAACCCTGGGCGCGAATATTCCCGCGCTGCTCCGCGCGTTTGTCGCTTGTGGATGGTTCGGTATTCAAGCGTGGATCGGTGGCGCTGCGATTCACAAAATCCTCGCGGTGTTCTATCCGGCAATGGCCAATGGCACTCCCATTGCCGCGCTCGGAATCACCGGTTCGCAATTGATCTGCTTCATGTTTTTTTGGGCCATAAACATGGCCGTCATTTACAAAGGAATTGATTGCATTCGCTGGCTCCTGACCATCAAAGCGCCACTCCTGATTCTTCTCGGCCTTTTGTTTTTGTATTGGGCCTACGATAACGCCGGGGGTTTCGGCCCTATTCTCTCGCAGCCCTCGGCGTTCGAACCAGGACAACCCAAGGCTGGTCAGTTCTGGAAGTTCTTTGTCCCTGGGCTTACCGGCATGATTGGCTTCTGGGCGACGCTTTCGCTGAACATTCCCGATTTTTCACGTTACGCAAAAACGCAGCGCGACCAGGTTCTTGGACAAACGCTGGGCTTGCCCACCACTATGGCGCTCTATGCGTTTATCGGCGTGGCGGTGACTTCCGCGACCACCATCATTTTCAAAGTTCACGAACCCATTTGGGATCCGATCGACGTGCTGACGCGTTTCACGAACCCAGCTGTTTTGATTGTGGCAATGCTGGCACTCTGTATCGCGACACTGGCGACGAACATCGCCGCTAACGTAGTGAGTCCCGCCAACGACTTCGCGCACCTGGCGCCGAAAACCATTTCGTTTCGAACTGGCGGCTTGATCACGGGTGTGATCGGGATTCTGATTCAACCATGGAAGCTTCTCGCGAATCCTGAAAGTTACATTTTCGATTGGCTCATTGGCTATGGAGCGTTGCTCGGTCCGATCGGCGGAATTTTGATTGCGGATTACTTTGTCTGTCGTCAGCGGAAGTTAAATCTCCCGGCGCTCTATGACGTGAATGGAGAATACAGATACTCGAATGGTTTCAGCATCGTGGCCATTATCGCTTTCCTCCTCGGCGCGCTCCCGAGTCTGCCGGGATTTTTAGTGCAGGTGAAACGAATCAGCCCCGCGAGCGTTCCGTCGTTTTTTACGAGTTTATACGGATACGCATGGTTTGTTGGATTTGGTATCGCTTTTGCCGTTTACCTGATTGGAAGAAAAATGAGTCCCGCCAAATAAATTTTCAAAACAACCAAAAAGCCGATTTTAAAATATGAAAATGCCAACGCTGCCGCCGTTTAACCACCAACCGAAGCCATATACCGGGCCTTCATTCGAAGAGTTGCTCGCGCTCCGCAAGCAATTCATGAATCCGGCGTTGTTCCTCTATTACTCGAAACCGATCATGCTGGTGGAAGGTAGAATGCAATATGTCTGGGACCACACCGGCAAGCGTTACCTCGACGGCCTCGGCGGCATCGTCACGATTAGCGTTGGTCATTGTCATCCTCACGTCATCGCCGCAGGAAACAAACAGAACGAAACGTTGCAGCATTCCACGACGATCTATCTTCAGCCGAATGTGGTGTTGTATGCGGAAAAGCTAGCGTCGAAATTCCCCGGGGAGCTGAAGATGTGTTACTTCGTGAACTCCGGTTCCGAAGCCAACGATCTTGCCCTGTTAATGGCTCGCGCTTACACGGGAAATTACGACGTTATCGCTTTGCGCAACGCCTATCACGGCGGCAACGCCTCGGGCATGTCTGTTACCGCCCACAGCAATTGGAAATTCAACGTTCCCCACAGTTTTGGTGTGCATCACGCGATCGCCCCGTATCCCTATCGTGGACCTTATGGTTACGACGACAAAGACGCGGGCCGCAAGTATGCGGACGACGTAAAAAATCTAATCGATTACGCGACGCCTGGAAAAGTTGCTGCGTTTATTGCGGAGTCGATTCAAGGCGTCGGCGGTTTCGTTGAATTCCCGGAAGGTTATCTCAAGCACGCTTACGAACACGTTCGCGCCGCTGGTGGCGTTTGCATTGCCGATGAAGTGCAGACAGGGTTCGGCCGGACAGGCACGCACTTCTGGGGTTTCGAAACGCATGGCGTGGTTCCGGATATCGTCACCATGGCGAAAGGCATCGGCAACGGTTGTCCGCTTGCGGCAGTGGTCACCACACCGAAAATCGCCGCTGCGCTCACCGGTAAAATTCATTTCAACACTTTCGGCGGCAATCCGGTCGTCAGCGCGATGGGCAAAGCGGTCCTCGAAGTCATTGAAAAAGAAAATCTCCAGGCCAATTCGTTGAAGATGGGCAATCGCATTCTTGCCGGTCTCAACAAGCTGAAGGAAAAACACAAAGTGATCGGCGATGTTCGTGGCAAAGGTTTGATGCTCGGCATCGAAATGGTGAAAGACCGCACCACGAAGGAACCGGCCAAAGCCGAATGTTCACAGGTCCTCGAAAGCGCCTGCCAGATGGGATTGCTTTTAGGCAAAGGCGGTTTGTCCGGCCAGACCATCCGCTTTGCGCCACCGATGTGCATCAACGAAGCCGACGCCGATTTCCTTCTCGAAGTATTGGATGCGTCGTTCGCTGCCCTTTAATTAAACATGAACCCCGACATCATGTATTGGATCGAGCTCGCGTTCCGGTGGGCTCACGTCTTCGCCGGTATTATGTGGGTTGGCGCGACGTATTATTTCACCTGGCTCGACGGGCGCTTTGTCGAACTCGAAGAAAAAGCCGCCAAAGGTGAGAATGCCGAAAAATATGTCTGGATGGTTCACAGTGGCGGGTTCTATCTCGTCGAGAAACAGAAACGGCCAAGTCTCATGCCGCAGACTTTGCACTGGTTCAAATGGGAAGCGGCGTTGACGTGGATCACGGGTCTTCTGTTGTTCGGTCTCGTTTACTACCACGGGAAGCTGATGATCGACGGCGAAGAACCGCGCATGAGCAACGGCGCGGCGATCGGGTTGAGTTTCGGGATGATTATCGCGGGTTGGGTCGTGTACGACATGCTTTGGAAATTCTGCAAGAGCGAGAAAATCGGCGTGGCGATTTCTTATGCACTCATCGTTTTAAGCGCCTGGCTTTCGTGTCGTTACTTTCCGGCCCGTGCTGCTTACCTGCAACTCGGTGCCATGATGGGAACGATCATGGCCGCGAACGTCTGGATGCGCATCCTTCCGCCACAGCGTCGGATGGTCGCCGCTTTGAAAGAGGGACGTGAACCGAACCTGCAGGAGGGTGCGCGCGCGAAAGCCCGATCAAAACACAATTCCTTCATCGTCATCCCGGTGGTGTTCACGATGATCAGCAACCATTACCCGATGACCTTCGGTCACAAATATAATTGGGTGATCCTGAGCGTGCTGGTTCTGGTGGGGTGGGGAGCGGCAAAGTTGATTCGCCGTGCCTGAGTAAACGTCGCCTTTCGTATCCAGTAACAATTCTCTTCGACGAAAAACTTCGGCTTACGCGTAAGGACGAGTTTTTCGTGACGGAAAACTACCCAATACGCTTAAGGAGCGATTTCCGTGGCCGGAAAATCGGGAAGTACGGCCAAGTCACAATTTCTTGCGCCCGAAAATTCCGGTTTACCCGTACAATGCCGATTTTCCGTCACGGAAAATTCCAATTGTACGGCTGAGGAGCGATTTTCCTTCATCCGAAAGTGCCTTGTACGCGTACAAGGGGACTTTTTGTGAAGGGAAAGTGGCATTGTACCCGTACAATGGAGTTTTCCGTGACGGAAAGTTGCGTTGTACGCGTACAACGTCGTTTTTTGTCATGGCGGAACGCGTTGTACGGGTACAAGGCGATTTTTTGTCACGGGAAAACGCTCCTTACGCGTACAAGGCACTTCTGCGTCAGGGGAAATTGGATTTTACGCGTAAACCGGAATATTTTTCGGGAAATTTTGGCGGTTGATCCGTACAAATCGTTTTTTCCGTCACGGAAAAGGCAGATGGTACGCGTACAATGCTTTTGCCCCGGCTTATTATCCAGGGATTTACGACAAATTCGGTTTTTTGGCGTACAAAGGCATCCGATCAAAAAAGAAGGCAATTTCAACTTTCGTGCCAATAATTTGAGTTTGCGCCTTCCCGCGATTGCGCGAGATTCTGTGTGTGCCGTTGACGGAACAAGTCCAACGCAAATTACGCGAGTTGCCACACAAACCGGGGATTTACCTGATGAAGGACCGGTTTGGGACCGTGATTTACGTTGGGAAAGCCCGCGATTTGAAGCGGCGCGTCAGCCAATACTTCCATCCGTCCCGGAGGCAGGGATGGGACATCAAGTTTCGCGCGCTCGTGGATGCCATTCATGACCTGGACGTCCATGTGGTCAAAAATGAAGCCGAATCGATCCTGCTCGAAGGGAAGTTGATCAAGGAATTTCATCCGCGATACAACGTCAGTTTCCGCGACGACAAACGGTTTCTGCTCCTGAAGATAAATCTCAACGATCCTATTCCGCGTTTTACGCTGACTCGTATCAAGACCGAGGACGGTGCGCGCTATTTTGGTCCGTTCGCCAGTTCGGGGTCCCTGCGCAATACGTTGACCATGATCCGCCGCAAATTCCACTTGCGCGGATGCCGTCCACTGACTCCCAACGAGATTGATTACAAACACTGCTTGTATGGGAACCTGAAGTTCTGCACCGCCCCGTGCATCGGTAATGTTTCGCACGAGGATTATAAACAGCAGGTATTGGCGGCCTGCGAATTCCTTGAGGGCCAAACGGGCGAGTTCGAAAAACAGCTCGAGGACGAAATGAGGAAGGCGGCGGCGGCGTTAAACTTTGAAAAGGCGGCGGAACTGCGGGATGCGCTGGACGCCTTGAAGAAAACGACGCAACGCACGGAAAAGTTCGAGCGCATTCCCTACAAGTTGCCCGTGGCAATCAATCCCGAATCTGATTTGCGGGAACTGGGTCGCGTCCTGGAACTCCCCAAAGAACCGAATCGGATTGAGGGTTTCGACATCTCGAATATCAGCGGCACGTTTATGGTGGCGTCGCTGGTCAGTTTCTGGCGCGGGCGTCCCGATCGATCGAACTATCGTCGCTTTCGCATGAAAGGGGTCGTGGGCCAGGATGACTTCGCCTGTATGGCAGAGACGATTCGCCGTCGCTATTCACGGTTGCAAAAAGAAGCGACGACAGAGGAGAAGCCGTTGAACGAAGAAACGACTCCCGTTTCCTCGGAGGGACCGGAAGCCGTCGAAGAACGACCCACCGCCGCAGAACTTCCACCCTCTGACGAACTCAATGCGCCCTGGGTACCGAAGCCGACCACAACCTTTCCTGATTTAATCCTGATCGACGGCGGCAAAGGACAACTGAATGCGGCCTGTGAAGAGCTTGCAAAGCTGGGTTTAAATCACATTCCAATCATTGGCCTGGCCAAAGAATTTGAAGAGATTTATCGACCCGGCATCAGTGAGCCGCTGCGTTTGTCGCACGAATCGGGGGCCTTGAAACTGTTGCAACGGGTCCGTGATGAATCGCATCGTTTCGCCAATACCTACAACGCTCAGCTTCGCTTGAAAAAGATTTCGGAAAGTATCCTGGATGAGTTTCCCGGGATTGGACAAAACCGCAAAGCTGCCCTGCTGAAAAAGTTTGGTTCCGTGCAACGGCTCCGATTAGCGTCGGTTGAGCAAATTGCTGAAGTGCCTGGTTTCGGCGGAAAGGCGGCGGCGGAATTGAAAGCCTTTTTACAAGCGCGATCGGTTTCGTCTGTCGAAGACAAATCGCCTCTTGATCCGAACCAACCGGGGTGAGTTCGTAACTCTCGACTTTCGCCGTGTCCTCTTGTAAACACTCCGCGTGACACAGCGGGATCCCAGTTTGTTGTTGCTTGTGCCGGCGTATAATGAGGAAGGCCGGATTGAACCCCTTTTGCGGGATTACAGCCGTTACTTCAAAGAGCATTACACCGGCAATTTTCAATTGGTCGCCGTCCTGAATGGATGCCGCGACAATACCATTGGCGTAGTGAAGAAGGTGCAGGCCGAATTTCCGGGCATTATTGATGTCCTCGATTTTCCAGCACCCATCGGCAAAGGCGGCGCTTTGATCGAGGGCTTGAAACTCGCGCCTCGCGGCGACCTGGTTGGGTACGTTGACGCCGATGGCGCCACGGGACCGGAAGCGTTTCACGATCTGATCAAAAAGATGGGTAACGCCGATTGCGTCATAGGCTCACGTTGGATTGATGGCGCCGTCTTGCACCAGGCACAAACAAGCAAACGCCGATTTGCCAGCCGCGTGTTCCATACCATTGTGCAGACTTGTTTCTGGATGAATATTCGGGACACACAATGCGGCGCGAAGGTGATGCGTCGGGAAGCAGTGGATGCGATTCATTCCACGCTCTGCATTGCGGACATGGCGTTTGACATCAACCTCCTTTATTCGCTGAAGCGCAAAGGCTACAAGATTCTCGAAATCCCCACCGAATGGACCGATAAAGCCGGTTCAAAAGTGGCGCTCGGAAGGACCTCGCTGACGATGTTGCTCTCGGTCATCCGTCTTCGTTTGATCTATTCGCCCATTTACCAATGGCTCCGGCCGTTGCGTCCGTTGGAGGCGTGGGTTTATCGAAAACTCCGTGCGCCCCAGCCGTTGCCGAATTCCCGGGAAAAGGAAGAAAAGGAAAGTTAAGTTTTCCTGGCCGTAAATATTCCTGCCACAACGCACAAGATCGCGCTGAAAATTCCGAGTGTGGCAATAACCCCTTTGAACCCATCAAAGGCATTCGGCATTTCCAGCCAACGCGGAGCCATTAGAGCCAGGGTCGTCGCATAAATTACAGGAATCAACACCAGCCATGGCACGGCATTGAATCGTCCACGTGCCAAAAGATTTTGCACGAGCACATTGGCGAGTGTAACCGGCAGAAGCGCCCAGCCAAACCAGGGAACCAATGGAGCAGCGGCCCACATTTCAGGCGTTTGCGAGTAAATCACCTTCAAGGGAAGTGTGGGCAAAATCGTGCAGCCAATTGCCGCCATCGCACCAAAAATGCCGGTAAGGATTAAAGTCAATTTCAACGTATTGCTTTCTTCTTTCCGGGCTGCGCTGCGGGCAATCTTCGAGAACATGACCGAGGTAATCGGCGCGATGAATTGAACAATGGCAAAGCCGGTCAACATGGCGCCGCCATATAAGCCCGTGAGATTTTCGTCAGGGAAAAGACTTTGCACAAACAACATGTCGAGGCTCGACATGACGATAACGGTTCCCGTTCCGAGGGTCAGCGGCAGGACTAGTTTCAACCATCGTTTCGCAACATAGTTGCCATTGGATTTGTGCAGCCAGAATTCACGCGTCAACCAGGCGCCGGTAATTACCGTGGCTATCTGCCCAAGCAGGGCAGCAAACATTCCCCCGGCAGAATGGAAATGAAGAATGACGATCAGAACAATCATAGCCGCAAAACGCCCAACGCCGTCGATGATTTGCAACCAACCCAGGCCGGCAAAGTGATGTCTTCCCTGCAGGAGTCCTTTGAAAATAGGAGCCCACAATGTGGTGAGGCCCAAAGCAACTGTGAACCAAAGTCCCATGGGATTGGAAATCTTGAGCAAGCCACAGAGCGACTTGGAAAAGCCCACCATCAACAGCGCGATGGCCAGCCAAAGAACGAAGGTGCCTTTTAAGATGGCCCGTGACGTGGCGACGAGATCGCGATTGGCATTTTCCTCGGAAGCAGCCGCCGCCTGTTGGGCGAAGACCGTTTGCAGGGCCGCGGCGGGAATTCCGAGGATCACAAGGACTCGAAGCAGCGCGACGAAAACCGAATACTCCGATGTCGGCATCTTCTTCGCGACCGTGTGGACGAACGTCATGAAGAGTCCCCCCGCAAAGGTTGCGATGACCATCCACCCGCTCTGTTTGAAAAATGTCGATTTGCTTTCCTGGCTCATCAGGGCAGAGATTCAAAAAATTTCACCAACATCGCCGTTGCTTTATCCAATTCGGCGATGGAAATCCATTCGTCGACCGTATGGGCCTGAGCGATGTCCCCTGGGCCGAACACCACGCTCGGAATACCTGCGTTGGACAGAACGGAAGCATCGCAAAAGTAATCCACTCCTTCCGGTTTTGCTTGTTTAAAGCTGCGCAACATCTGTTGCACCAGCGGCAGTTTCACATCGGTTTCCATCGGAAGACACGGCGCTTCCTTGTTGTCTCTCAAAACCGCACGCAATTTTTTCTTTTGCAAAAGTGATCGTAGTTCTCGCTGGACGCTTTGAACCGTTTCTCCTGGCAAAGTGCGTCGATCGGCTACGATCACGCAATGATCCGGCACGATGTTCGCCTGGACTCCGCCGTGCATGCTGCCAACGTTGATGGTGGCGCGTCCGAGTAACGGATGTTTTCGTCGCGCCAATGTCGCGGCATAGTCCGTTTCGAGCAAGTCGACAATCCGCGCAGCTTCATGGACGGCGTTGACGCCGAGTTCGGGTTTGGCGCCATGAGCCGATTTTCCATGGGTTTCGAAGCGAAGCCAAAGACTGCCCTTGTGGGCGGTAATTAATTTTAATTTCGTCGGTTCACCGACAATAGCGAGGTCCGCTTTGAGCATTTTTGCCAATGCACGAGAGCCGGCTTGTCCATTTTCTTCATCGATTAATCCGCAAAAGACGATTTCTGTTTCGTGCGGACGATTCCTGCTTTGAGCCAATTGCAATACTGACGTCAACATCGCAGCAGCGCTGCCTTTGGTGTCGCAGGCGCCGCGAGCGTAAAGGCGTCCGTTTTTAAGCTGCGGCGAAAATTGCTTTTCCGAAGAAACCCCGACCGTATCAAAATGCGGCGCCAGTAGAATGCGACGCTTGGGTTTACCGGAAGGAGCAAGGCGAGCGATCAGGTTGGGGCGTTTTGGGAAGACATCACGGAGTTCGACATCCAGACCGCATTTGGCTGAAGTCGCCGCGAGAAATTCCGCGACCCGTAATTCGCCGCCATGAGGATGATTTACTGGTAAAAAGGCCGGGTTAATGCTGGGCAACGCCACCAATTCCCGCAGTAGTTTTGTAACGGGTGTCATGATGGTTGTTGTGCCTTGAACCACTCGATGAATTTGGGGATTCCTTCCTCGATTTTTACGCGAGGTTTATAGCCAAGCATCCGTTGTGCTTTCGAAACATCGGCAAAAGTTATCGGAACATCACCTGGTTGTGCAGGTTGACGGTCAATAATCGCTTTTTTACCAAGCGATTTTTCAATCAGGGAAATGAGATAACTCAACTCGACAGTTTGTGATTCGCCCAGATTGAATATTTCAAAGCCGAGCTCATGCCTTGTGCATCCCAGGATGCCTTCGATGATATCGTCGATGAACGTATAGTCCCGTTTTGTGCTGCCATCGCCGAACACGGGAATTTTTTTTCCACTATCGATTAACTGCGCGAATTTGTGAATCGCAAGGTCCGGACGCTGGCGAGGTCCATAAACAGTGAAGAACCGCAGCATCGCCACATCCATTTTATAGACATGATGATAAACATGCCCCAATGCTTCACAGGCCAGCTTGCTGGCGGCGTAAGGCGAAATAGCGCAGAAAATCGGATCGCTTTCTGAAAAGGGCATCTTGGAATTAACTCCGTAGACGGAGGAAGAAGATGCGATCGTAATCTTTTTCACTCCATTTAGACGTGACGCTTCGAGAATGTTAACGGTGCCCTCGACGTTGACACGTTGATACAACGCTGGTTCAGCAAGACTTGGGCGAACCCCTGCGCGAGCCGCGAGGTGGATCACCTGATCGAACTTCACCGACGCAAACAGTTCGTTCACTGAGGCTACATCGGTAATGTCCCCCTGCACGAAAGTAAACGGCTTGGCGAGCTTCTGAATATCCCTGATATTTCTTTGTTTAATGGAGATATCGTAAAAACCGTTCAGGTCGTCGAGCGTCCAAACGGCATGCCCGTCTCGCAGTAAATGTTCGCAAACGTGCGAGCCGATGAAGCCCGCGCCGCCTGTGACAAGAAAATTCATGGCCCGAACGCTAGCAAAGGAGTTCAGAACTCCAAAGTCCAAAGTCGGAGTTTTAGAGATGGCACGAAGAGAGGTGCAGAAACTTAAAAACCACCCGCACGCGCAAAACTGACAGAATCTTTAAATCGTTTGTTGTCGGCGCGAATGCGTGCAACGAGCGTCTTACCAATAGCACTGAGAATGGGAGCGGCAAGTTCGGGCGCACGGCTCAGAAGTTTTTCGAAATTATGCGCCGAGACTTTCAAAATAGTGCTGTCTTTGTTGGCGATGACATCGGCTGATCGCGGTCCGCTGTCGAAGAGTGACATTTCTCCGAAGAATTCGCCAGGCCCAAGCGTCGTGAGAATGGTTTCCTTGCCACTGATCATCAGGCGCACACGAAGCTCACCTTCCAGGACCAGATACATCGCATCGCCATTGGAATTCTGTTTAACAACTTCTTCCCATTGGCGAATATTCATTAATTCCATCAACTGAGCGAAGCGTTCGAGCTGCTGCTCATTGAGATCGGCCAGGATTTTTACGCGTCGAAGGATACCAGGTTTAATGCCGGTGACGTATTCCCCACGACCAAACATGGTGGTAGCGCCCGTGCTGGTGCGGGACTTAAAGAACATCTTCAGCTCGGCTACCTGGGCGGCCTTTTGCCACACGTCGTTCTGTTCGACGTAAATCCAGGTGTTTGCCAGAATGCGTTCTTCTTTTACCCAACAGACGAGTGTGGGTAATTCTACTGGGCCGTAAACGACACCGTCGACTGCCCAAATCTTGTAACCAGGAGCTGTTTGGTCGGTCTGCACGGCGCGTTTTTACCGTGCTGAAGGCTGAAAATAAAGGCAAAAGTCCACTGTTTTACTTTTGCATCGCCCGCGCAAGGAAGTCAGCAATGTGTAATGCTTCGATGTTGGACCCCGCTTTTTTTAAGCCGGCCTGAATCTGCAACAGGCACCCAGGATTCGAAGTCACGACGACTTGGGCACCTGTTTTCAAAATGTTTTGAATCTTTCGGTTCTGCAGGCGTTCCGCCATTTCTGGCTCAGTCAGATTATAAGTGCCCGCACTCCCGCAGCAAACGTCGGATTCAGGCAAGTCCACATAATTTTTTCCTGCAACGGCTTTTACGATGTCGCGTGGCGGCTTGGTGACCCGTTGCGCGTGTGCCAAATGGCAGGCGTCATGATATGTGACCCTAACGTCGGAAGTCTGGATTTTGGAATTTGCCATTTCCGGCGCCAGCCATTCGGTGAGATCTTTGACTTTGGCGCTGAAGTTTTTCGCTCGCTCGGCCCACGCCGGGTCGTCGTGTAAAAGGTGTCCGTATTCCTTCAGTGTCGATCCGCATCCGGCGGCATTAATGATAATGGCGTCAAAGTTTTCTTTCTCGAAAGCGGCGATATTTTTCCTGGCGCAATCGCGGGCCATTTCCAGCTGGCCGCTGTGTGCATAAAGTGCTCCGCAACAATTCTGATTTTTAGGGGTGACAACGTCGAAACCGATTTCATTCAACAAACGAACACTCGCGGAGTTGGTTTCACCAAACATCACACTCATTACGCAACCGCTGATGAAGCCGACCCGACCGCGCCGGCTTCCGTTCGTGGGTGAGAGTTCCGGTAAATCCAGCGACGTCATGCGATCGGGCACCAACGACAGCGCCTCACGGGCAAAACCGGGCAAAATACTTTCGACACCGATCTTTTTCGCCACCTTCGCTGGAAGCAACGCCAGTTTCATCCGGCGGGGAAATGGAAAAACTTTTTCAATTGCCACGCGGCGAAGAAATGTTTGAAACGGACTGCGTCGGTAGTGTTTCTCCAGGTGATCGCGCGTATGCTCGAGCAGATTGCCATACTGGACACCACTCGGACAGGCCGCCTCACAGGCGCGGCAACCGAGGCAGAGATCGATATGTTCCACCGCCGCCCCGGACGCCGGCAGCCGTCCGTCCTGCACCGCCCGCATCAAATAAACGCGACCTCGGGGTGAATTATTTTCGTTCCCGGTTTCGAGATAGGTCGGGCAAGACGAAAGGCAAAGCCCGCAATGAATGCAGGCGAGCGATTTATTATAATCAAGAAAACGTTCAGGCGCCTCGGTCTTCACAGCGGAAACTCCGGTAAGATATGTTTCGGGTCGAATTCGTTCTTTAGCCGTTCAAAAAGCTTCACGGGCAGGTCGGCTTTCTTTGACGACGCGGCACCACGATGATAAATGACCCCATTCCCGGCACGAGCGACGAATGGGGAACCTTTCAAGGTGGTCAATGCTTCTGGAGTTTTTGATGGACGGATGGAGGTTTTTTGGACAGGCGCGGGGTTGCGCCAAAATTCTTCTTCGTAAGAAAGGGTTGCAGGACGGTTGATCCCGAGCTCCTTTGCTTTTGCAGATTGCCAGGCGACTTCTTCTTTAGTTCCAGCAAAACCAAGGACGATGACATGGCTGTTTCCGATGGAAATGTTATGCAAATCGAAAACGATCGGGACGAGATCCGAATCAAGAACCGCAGAAATGAGCAAGGCCGCTTCATCCAGAGAACCGCATTGTTTCTCCAGAAACTCTTCTTTCTCTGGAACAGGACGTAACTTGAATGTTGCTTCGACGATAATTCCGATAGTTCCGTGTCCACCGATGAACAATTTTGCGAGATCATATCCCGCGACATTCTTCACCACTTTCCCGCCCGGGGCGATGACCCGTCCATCCGCCAGCACCCCTTTCATGCCGATCAAGTAGTCACCCACGGTGCCATAACCAAAACGTCGTGGTCCGCTGAGATTTTGGGCGAGCAGATCGGCGATTGTCAGAACGGCAGCATTCGGCGGATCCACGGGAAGCCACTGTCCCCGCTGACGTAATTCGTTTTGAAAGGCGACAAGGGTTGCTCCGGTTTCGACGGTTGCCGTCATGTCCTCTGCCTTATGTTCGAGAACTCTGTTTAAGCGTGACAAGTCAACGGAGGAAATCTTTTCACTGCGTTCAACGGCGCAGGCGAGCAGATTAGAAAGTTCTTTAATGTTCGCGGGCTTCAGATGCATCAGTTATTTCCCCCTTTATGCGGCAATTTGCTTTCGTGGCGCAAAATCACCGCACCGTTTTGAACCCGGGAACATTTTATGCGGGTTGCAGCGTGTTTCAGGATCGAATACTCGACGCAGCATACGCATGGCATCGAGCGTTTCCTTGGAAAATTGCTTCGCCATAAAGTCAATCTTTTCGACTCCGATCCCATGCTCGCCGGTGGCGCTGCCTCCCAGTTCGATACATTTTTCCAGAATGTCGTTGCCGGCATCGACGGCGTTTTTCACCTGCTGTGGATCGCGTTCATCGTAAAGCACCAAAGGATGAATATTTCCGTCGCCGGCGTGAAAGACATTTGGAATCCGCAGTTTATATTTTTCGCTCGTCTTGCGAATGAACCGCATGATTTCTGGAAGCTGAGATCGGGGCACAACTCCATCCTGCGTCAAAAAGTTCGGGCTTAACCGGCCGATAGCGCCGAACGCGCGCTTGCGCGATTTCCACAAATCCAAGCGTTCCTGCTCGCTCCTGGCCACGCGCACTTCACGCGCTTTGTTCCTTCGGCAAATCTCCATCACGCGTTCAGCCTGTTCGTTGAGTCCCGCAGTCAAGCCATCGAGCTCAACAATCAGCACGGCACCGGCATCGAGGGGGAAACCAAATTGATATGCGGCTTCCACGGCCTGGGTGATTAACTGGTCCATCATTTCCATGGCGCCAGGAATAATTCCCGCAGCAATAATGTCGCTTACCGTTTGGCTAGCGTCGTCCACGCTCTCGAAGACCCCAAGCATCGTTTTGTATGCTTGCGGTGCCTTGATAAGTTTCACGAGCACTCGGGTGACGATCCCAAACATTCCTTCACATCCGATAACAGCTCCCCGCAAGTCGTAACCATCGACTTCCTCGCCGCCATCTGGCGTGACGCCGAGCCAAACAACCTCGCCGTCTGGAAAAACAATTTCAAAACCTAAAACATGATTGGTGGTCACTCCGAGTTTCAGCGTATGAGGCCCACCTGAATTCATTGCGACATTACCGCCAATGGTGCAGGCCGGTTGGCTGGACGGATCGGGCGCGTAAAGAAAACCTTTGGACTTCACCGCGTTGGTCACCCAGGCGTTGACGCACCCGGCTTCCACGAGAGCGCGACGGTTGCGATAATCGATATCCAGCACGCGGTTCATGCGGGAAAGGCAGATCATGACGCCGCCGGTTACGGCGAGGACGGATCCGCTCAAGCTGGTTCCGGCACCGCGAGGAATGACGGGCAGTTTTTCGCGGGCGCAAACATTGACGATGCGCGCTACTTCATCGGTGGAACGGGGAAGGCAAACGACGTTGGGAAGGTTTTTTTCGAGGGTGTATGCGTCGCATTCGTAAACAAGCAGCTCCTGTTCACCATGCACGACGTTTTCCTTTCCCACGATTACCATCAGTTCGTCGACAATCCTGGACGAAATACTCGTTCTTCCTTCGGGGTGCACGCGCGAAAACTAAAGGAAAGCCCCTGCGGCTGTCTAGTCATGAGAATTTGACACCTTTAATGCTTGCTGCAACTGTCCCCATATGCACGGACGAAACCTTTTTCTTCTGGGATTATTTGCATCCATTTCTTTTTCCACGTTGGCTGATGATTGGCCACAATGGCGAGGGCCGCATCGTGATGGAATCTCGCAGGAAAAATCATGGGAGGCGAAGTGGCCGGCGGACGGACCGAAACAACTCTGGAAGGCGAACGTTGGTGTCGGCTATTCGTCCATGTCGGTGGCTGATGGCCGGTTATTTACCATGGGAAACGTCGACGAGGTGGATAATGTCTATTGCCTCAATGCTGTAACAGGCGAGGAAATCTGGAAACACTCGTATCCCTGCTCCTCCAAAGATCCAAACGGTTATCCTGGTCCGCGCTGCACACCAACGGTGGATGGCAAATTCGTTTATACCGTGAGCCGTGATGGACAATTGTTCTGTCTAAATGTTTCCGACGGGAAAGTGGTTTGGAAAAAAGATTATAAGGCGGATTACGGTGCGAAGGTTCCGCAATGGGGTTTCGCGACGTCTCCTCTTGTCGAAGAAAAGATGCTGATTATTGAGACGGGTGCTCCCGGTGCCGCAGAAATTGCTTTGGATAAAGAGACTGGCAAAGAGATTTGGAAGATCGGGGACGACAAGATGGGCTATTCCTCTCCCATTGCTTTCACCCACGATGGCAAACGGCAGGTTGCCGTTTTTACCGCGAGTGGAATCATTGGTCGTAACGTAAAGGACGGATTGGAATTGTGGCGTCATCCCTGGAAGACCTCCTACGATGTGAATGCAGCCACTCCGATTATCGTGGACGACAAAGTTTTCATTTCCTCCGGCTACAATACCGGTTGTGCGTTAATCCAATTCTCCGCTCATCCGCCTCGAGTGGTCTGGCAAAACAAGGAAATGCGTAATCACGTCAATTCGTGCGTCCTGCATGAAGGGTTCCTTTACGGGTTCGATGACAAAGAGCTGAAATGCATTGATTTCAAAACGGGTAAAGCCACGTGGCACGAAGGCAGTTTCGGCAAAGGAGCGGTCATCTTCGCGAATGGGAAATTGATCCTCTATAGCGAGAATGGTCGGCTCGCGACTGCAGAAGCGAGCCCAGCGGCCTATAAAGAAATTTCCAGTGCGCAGGTCCTCGGTGGCAAGGCGACCTGGAATTTGCCCATTCTCGCCAACGGCAAAATATATTGTCGCAGTATGGAAAACCTCATTGCGCTCGACGTCGCAGGCAAATAATCTCGCCCGCATTCTATGACAACGAAATCGATTGCTATCTCTTTGCTGGCGGGTTGCGCATTTTCCTTTCTCGTCGGTTGCACTTCAACCGGCGAAACGCAGAAATCCGGATGGATCAATCTATTCGACGGCTCTTCTACGGATGCGTTTCGTGCCTACAAGAAAGAATCGTTCCCCACGGACAGCTGGACGGTTGAGAACGGCACTTTAAAAACCATCAAGGGCAATGGCACCGATATCATTACGAAAGAAGAATTCAAAGATTTCGAACTGAGCCTCGAATGGAAGATTTCGCCAGGCGGCAACAGCGGTGTCATTTACCGCGTCACGGAAGATTTCGATCGTTCCTGGAACACGGGCCCTGAAATGCAGGTGCTCGACGACAGCAAGCATAACGACGGCAAGAATCCAAAGACTTCCGCTGGCGCGCTCTACGCGTTGATCGCTCCCACCAACAAACAGCTGAAGCCCGTTGGCGAATGGAACCAGGCGCGCCTGATCATCAAGAACAATCACGTCGAACATTGGTTGAACGGAGCAAAAGTCGTCGAATACCAATGGGGCAGTCCTGAGATCATGCAGTTGATTTCGGAGAGCAAATTCAAGACGTTTCCGCGTTTTGCGAAAAACGATTCCGGTCACATCGTGCTCCAACATCATCACGATGAAGTCTGGTATCGCAACGTGAAGATTCGCCACCTTTAATCGTTGGCGAGCCGCCTGCCGCTTATGAAAACCGCTTTTGGAACCATTGTTTTCTGTTGTGCCTTGATTTCATCTGTCTTCGCGGCGGAAACGAAAAGCGATTGGACGCCATTGTTCGATGGCAAAACCACCAAAGGCTGGCGTTCATTCAAGAAAACAGAATTTCCAACGCAAGGATGGGTGATTGAAGACGGCGTTCTCCATCACAAACCCAAAGCGGGTGGTGGCGATATTATTACTGACGCCAGTTACGATCAGTTTGAACTGACCTTCGAATGGAAGGTGGGCGAAGGGGCGAACAGTGGGTTAAAATACTTTATTCTCGAAGAGCGAGGGCAACCGATTGGTCACGAATATCAGTTGATTGACGACGCTCGCCACCCAGACGCCAAACTGACACCGAAGCGCACAACGGCTTCTTTTTATGATGTTCTCGCTCCGCAATCACCGGTAACGAAACCGGCGGGGGAGTGGAACGAATCGCGCATCCTTGTGAAAGGCAATCACGTTGAGCATTGGTTGAATGGTTCCAGGACGGTGGAATACGAACTGGGGAGTGCTGAGCTGAAAAGCGCGATCGAGAAAAGCAAATTCAAAACTGTGAAAGGATTTGGGGAAAAGGTGAAGGGTCACATTCTCCTGCAGGATCACGGGGATGAAGTCTGGTTCCGCAATCTCCGAATCCGCCAGCCTTGACGGTTACCAGACCTGGACGGAATCAGCCGCGAAGATTTTTTCCACCAGACCTTTGTAATCAGGTTCACCCGTCGTGAGGTCCACGATCTGACTCTGGCCAGTGGCCGAGATCTCTTCTTTAGCAATCAATTCATTAGCCAACGTATCGTTCGGCTTCGTCAGGATATGGAGCGTCGTCGCCATTTAAAACCTCACCACGTAAGTGCTTTTTGCGGCCATGGTTGCTAATTCGTCGTCATTAATTTCCGTAAACTTCAGTGGAGATTCGCCAATTTCTCCTAACAACGACGCCCCTTTCTGCACGTAAATTGGACGTCCAAATTCACCGACTATCGGAAGATAACGGGTGTAATTATCCTCATCCACGAACTCATCGCAGAATTCACTCAAAGCCAGAACTGCGGCGTCGCGGAGATACAAAGTGATGTCTGTTTTTTTCCACGTGCCCACTCCGGCCGCGATTCGAATCGCTTCGGCGGGTTTCGCGCTGGTTCGCGGGTCGCCGGTCACAATGAAAAGAACCTGGGGATTCATTTAATTAAAACTGACGAACCGATCGGTTCCCGCGATGATGTCATTAACGACCGTTAAGCCGGCGAACATCGCCTTGTCGTTCAACGGATAGTTGCGTCTGTGGGCTCCATAGGCACAGGCGTAGAGTTTCAGTCCGGTTTGCTTCAACTCCTGCAAAGCACCGTTCTCCACTCCTTTGACGGCGTCATCAATGCAATAGATATAGACGTCCACGCCCTCAGCCAAGGCCGCTTTCGCGACCTGGACGCCTCGATGGAAGTTCGGTTCATCGGGCCGGCAGGAAATCAGGATTCCCAGTTTTTTTCCGCGCAATGACATTGTGGTCAGCCTATGAGACGGCTGTGACTGTGTCAAACGTGTCAGGGAAGGAATCGAAATCAGAGTTCTGCGAGAAATTTGCCGAAAACAGGAATTTTTCCTGAAAATTGCCTAAACTGCTCATGTACAACCTTGTAGAAACGTCTGCTAACGTTGCAGCAGTGAATTTCATCCTGAAAAAGCACCTGCTAACGTCAGCAACACCTATTTTCGTCCTGAAAAGTGACCTGCTAACGTTAGCAGCACCCAATTACGTCCTGAAAAACGACCTGCTAAGGTTAGCAGATGCATTTTCGTCCTGAAAAC